>NZ_JBQFPJ010000007.1:0-215274 GCF_056534475.1 Ruegeria sp. D4 | reverse complement strand
CTTCGGTTCGTGCGAATTGCGTACTCAGTTTCGCGTTCAATGAAGCAGATAAATTGTCAGCCTGCTTCCCTGAGATCGTGTCTCGCGGGTTCACAAACACAATGACCGAGTAGGTGCGGCCCGCTTTCAAAACAACAACGTCAACCAACGCGATATCTTCTGAGGCGAAGTGTTCTTCAGCAATTGCACGCGCACTTTCGACGATCTCTGCTCCGGCCGAGGCACCCACAAGCTCACCCAAACTGCTTTTGAAGTCGGACCAGTATGTGCCCGATGCGATGAGGCACAAACCGATAACAATGATTGAGTCCCCGACCGGTGCAATGAACGCCAATGGGCCAGATTGAAAAAGATAAACAAGCCCGAAGCCCAAGCCAGCAGTCCCGGTGATAACACCGTCAAAGGCCGCTGCCCGGGCTTCGAGCTTCAGTATGTCGCTATTTTTTCCTGTTTTTTTCCAACAGCGTAGGTGATTTAGCCAAAGCCCGACGCAGATCAGACAAATGGCAACCGTGTAAACACCAACGACCTCGTACTTCACGGGCGCAGGTACAGTACCACCGATATATGCCGCAATTTTGGCAACAGCATTAATGAGAGCGAATGCGACGAGGCCCAGAAGGGACAAGGACCTGAACGTGGTAAAAACTGCTTCATCGGCAGCATAGCCAAGCGGTCTTGCATCATCGGGTTGCGCAAATGACTGTTTACCTACGCGAACAGCTATAATAGCAGCAAAAAAGCCAACAAGAGAGAAAAGCCCATCAACAAGAAGCGCTTGTGAGTTCGACAGAACTGAAGCTACGACACCAGCGAAACCCATTGCAAGGTTGCCCACCATGCCAACTCGCAGGGCGGAGCTTTCGAAACTCATTGCCGTAGCCGACATTCTAGTTGCTTCCACTGGCTTGACTTGCTTCTTCCATATTTGAAGGAGCCAAGCCTTTATGTCCAGTTTCTGAAGGTCTGGCGCGATACCCCTCAGCAGCACGTAGTCCTGTGATACAGGTTGAGAATTTTGGCGGATAGACAGGTGCTTTTTTGTTGCCAGTTCCAGCGAAGTTTAGAAGATCTGTTCCGATAGGTAACTTGTCCGATTCAGCCGATGGACTCAAAACTACATTCTGATGTAACTCAGAAATTGCACTAGGGTGGGCTTTAGCAGGGGCGTCTGAATCCGCCGATGTGAGTTTTGGTAAACTTGTCATACATTGGTCCTGATGCACGAAACGCAGAAAATCCTCCGCAGCGAGCTCAATTTAGCAAGAGAAAAGCGATGAGTCGTTTTGCAAAAAACGGGCATTAACTATCAGTCGCCACTTGGCTCTGGCGCATTGCCGCGCCACCATTCTTTTTGAAGGGATCCCTAGGCCTTTTCGGGCAATGCGCACCGCTGATCGCCAGAACCAGACTGTTCTTACGGTTCTCCGGAGATGCGCGGGTGAATATAGTCCGGTTCGATCCCGTCTTTTTTCATCGCAATGCCGGTTAGAAACTGAAACATGGTTCGCCGAACAAGCCGCGCGGTTTGTTGGCCGCGGTTATCGTAGAAGGGGTTGAACTCAACGAAATCAACGCCGACGATGGTTTTTGTTGCCGCAAATTGGCGCAACATGGGGAAAAGGTCTTCGGGATGCGAACCGATGGGCGATGAGGAGCCTGTTCCGGGTGCATAGCTCATGTCAAAGGTGTCAATGTCGAAGGAAACGTAAACAAGATCTATGTCTTCTAAGTCTTTGTATATTTTTTCAAAAGTCTCTTCGACGCCGTCTCTCCTGATCTCGTGGATGTGATAAACCTTCCCGCCTTCAGAGGCCACCTGATCCCACTCCTCTGGACCAAAGACCGGTGTAGACATGCCATACTGAATGACATGGCGCCCTTCGACCATACCTTCCTGAACAGCGCGATTCATAAAACTGCCTGAATGGTAATAGGCACCAAACTTGCCCATGCCAGCGTCTCGGTCGAGATGGACATCAAAATGCACGAAAGCAACGTTGTTCTTTCCGTAGACATCAACGATACCGCGGAAAGTGCCGTTGGGAACCGAGTGGTCCCCACCAACGATGAAGGGAATTGCGCCGACGGAAGCAATCTCCCGTGTCATACGACGTATTTCCTCTAAAGTCGCAGATTGATTGTACGCATTTAGTCCGGCATCGCCGTAGTCAACCGCATTTAAGATTGTGAATGGAGCGAGAAGGGTCTCGTATTCAACCCAGCTTAAAGGGAATTTGGGGTCACCGTAGCCGCCATAGTCGCGTGTAGTTCGCACCTCGGCCGGCGCCCACATATTGCCTGCGGAGTGCGGAAGCGCTCCAGTTGGTGCGCCGAATATCGCAACATCGATTTCGCCGGCCTGTAAGTCTTCGGGTGCAAGAGCAACGGGCAGCTTAAAGAACGTTTGGATACCCACAGGTTCCATTTGCAGCTGGTATCGTTGTACGTCCATTGGTCCTGCAGGACGTCCGGATGGTTCACGTTCTGCTCGCCAGATGTCCGTAGACTTGTCCTGTTTGATATTCATCTTTGTCGGGTCGTCAGGGATCTGGTGAGGCATCGGACCGATGTTTTCATTTGGCGAAGCTGCAGCAATGTCCTTGAGCATTTGCGCTGAAGTTTCAAAAGGAATGGCTCCAAGTACCGCGGTGAACACGGCTGTGGACAACAACTTGCAGTAATTCATCCTCTTTCCTTTCAAATTCAAAGAAGTCCGGTTCTGTCATTGGATTGCGTGTGATTTTGGCGGACAGGTAGCAAGGGTGCTACGTAATTAGTGCATTTGGAATCTATCTTTGCGGAATTAACCCTTGCCGAACACAGTGCCGCGCGTACAGATTAACTGCATGGGTATACAGCGTATTCTTCTGCATGAAGCCGAAGATATTTCGGAGTTTCTGTTCCAAGCAACTGGGATGATGCCTGGCTATACTCAATTCTCAGCAGGCCCTGCAAAACTTGAATACAAGGTTGTGGATCTAGACGGCGTCACTCTGCTTTGGGCTTCGGGGATTGCTCATTGCAGGTGGCAAGACCAGATGTCTGACGATGGTCGAGTGCATTTTGGGATAGTGCTGAACGCAAAAGACGGCGTCAGATCGCTTGGTCACGAACTTGGCCCTAAAGACGCGATGCTGTTTCGCCCCGGCCAGGAAATGGACTATGTGTTTCTGGGGCCGGTTGAAACACTGGAAATAGGTGTATCCAAAGAAATTGCAGACAGTCTTGGCTGGACTTTTTCAGGAGCACCTTTGGCACGCATCCGAGGAACGCGATTGCAACAACTCGAGACTGTGTGTCGCCAAGCAAGAAAGATCACTGTGTCCAACGGTGAATATTTGAGGCCTGAACTAATGGCAGAAGTGCGTGGGATGGTTTTAGATGCTCTGGAGCGGGCGTTGTGCCCTTGGTTACCTAAAGGTACCAATTCGAGTTCGGAACTTAATGAATGCACGAAGCGATATTCGGTATTGAAGAACTTTGATCGCCTTCTTGTAGAGTTTGGCGATGGGTTGCCAGGCTTAAGCTCCATTTCAAGGGAATTGGGCGTTGGGAGGCGCACGTTGTTCTATTCGCTACGTCAGTCGCTAGGTATTACGCCAAGGCGGTACATAGAAATACGACGCCTCGCAGAATTGCGAACCCGGTTGAAAAATACCGGCCCTGAAGGAAATACAGTTACTGAACTGGCAACCGAACTTGGGTTTGGGGATCTTGGGCGCATGGCCGGAAAGTATCGTCGACAGTTTGGAGAGAGCCCGAGCCAGACGTTGCGCTCCTAGTTTAACCAGCTCTGCCTAGGTCGCTTAAGCGTTTCGCTTGGAAGTTCTCCGAACAATGACCGGTATTTGCCTGCCATACGCCCCAATTCTGAAAAGCCATGATCGTTCGCTAGATGGGTCACAGACGAGTTGTCCGGCTCGCTACGATACAAGCTTGCGCGAAGACCGTTCAAACGTACGACTTCTCGGAATCTCCTCGGTCCAATCCCATAAGCTTTTTGGAAAGCTTGAAAAATACTGCGCCTGGACACGCCAATTTCTTCAGCCAAAGCGCCAACACTGACACGTAGGTTGTTGTCTTTGTCCTGCAGTAGTCTACGGGCATCGCGGAGCAAATCAGCCCGTGCTCCACGCGACAGAACATCACTGTCATGGTGTTTGGGTGACGCCCAAGGTTGAAGGGCAACTTCTAAAGCATCGATGAGTTTAGACCGAGTGTCCGCGAGAGAGCTAAAACACCAATCTCCAGAGTCGTCATTGAGAGCCGCAGAAAAGCCTTCCTGCGCAATCGACGCCAGGCTTCTTGCGACGTCTTCAGGCACATCAGTAATTTGACCACCACGGCAATTCCACCCGAGCTTTTTGGGAAGTTCTTCCGTGAACGTAATCTCCAGAGTTTTGTATCTGCCGTTTGTGAACAACTCCGCCGTTTCACCTGGCCTCAGTAGATGGGCGGTGGTGTTAGAAATGCCAGACTGGCCTATCCGAGGGCTGCCATTTGCTGAAAGCATGATCGCAAATCGCCACTCACGCGCCAACATAGTGTCGGTCCAGAGATGTTTGCCTTCCCCTGATACTTGCAGGAGCCTGATGTCGCCAAAATCGATGCTACGGGCGCTCAGGATCGCGGGGCCAGAAGTGAATTGCATAAAGCGGGTGTCTGTATTGGTTTGCTCAAGATAGAAGTTTTCCAGTGTATCCTCATCTGCGAGATCAATTGAAAAACGATCGAATGCCAAAGCAGTTACCCCTCTATCAACAAACCCAAAGTCTCGGGGATGGGTATACAGGTCGAATGCCAATACCCGATCACGTAACTCATGCCGGGCGATTGCAAAGATGTGTGCTACTTGCACTTTTTGCACAGTCATCAATAGCCTGAGAAAATATCCTCTCCGTAGTCAAGTTAAATTTGGTCTTAAAATGAGAGGATTAGAAAGTGGCGCGTCGCTTACCAGTATTGTTCAAATGGTCCGCTCTGCTCGCAGCAACACTAGCTGGAGTGGGATACGCACAAGACAATCCCGCACCAGATTTTTCCGCTGATCCTTTAGTTGATGGGTTCCCATCTTCGATGCAGCCGTGGAGAGATCCAAGCAATCCAAATGTTCAAATCCTCGATCCTGGCTGGAACAAATACTATCTGCGCAAGGATATGGTAGGTGATAACCCTCCGCGGGAACCCGGTCCAATTGATTTACAGCGCTACTACGTCGTGCCGACCAAGCACGCATTTCCCACGTATTTCGGTTTGCCGATCGCTTTGACAACTGAAGATCTGATTGCCGGAGAGGTTGACGTGGCTATTGTTGGGGCGCCGAGCCAGTTTAATCCAGCTGACGGCAACGGCTGGGCAGCGAATTATATGCGCGTAAACCACAACTATGATTTTGCCCAGTCGGGGCATGATATGTGGTTCAACAACCAGTACTTCGATATCCTGAACGTTGTGGACTATGGAAACGCCAACGCCCACCCATCTTTAATGATGCAGAACTTTGCGGATCAGGCTGGTGTGTTTAAGGAAATCCTCGATGGCGGTGCGATACCCTTCGTAATAGGCGGAGACCATGGCACCCAGGTCGCGTCACTAATGGCGCTGATTGATCACTACGGTCCGCAGAGTTTTACAACAGTCCATTTTGACGCCCATACCGACCTTGCACCGCCTGATGGGCGACTTGGAATGTTCACCCATGGGGGTGCAGCCCTCCGTTTCGCGCACGAGCAAGGGTGGACCACCGGAGATCAGATTTTCCACATCGGCCTTCGCGGTGCGTACGAGAGCGTCGAGAGAATGGACTGGATGTTCAACAATCAGACCAACTACTACTTCATGCCGAAGTTTGAAAAAAATGGATTTGATGCAACTGTCGACGAACTGATCTCAGAACTCGAAGGACGCCGGCTGTATATCTCAATCGATATGGATGTTCTGGACGGCTCGTTGGCGCCGGGTGTATCAAACCCTGAAATAGGTGGCTTTACCACGCTACAATTCATGCAGATTCTTCGAAAGCTGGCTCTTCAAAACGAGATACTGTTGATCGATTGGGTTGAGTATTCTCCGCTTTTGGACGACCGCCGTCGCTCCACAGGCAACGTTATAAGCCGTTTGCAGCGACATACCCTGGCCGCGATGGCCGCTCGCAAAGAGGGTATCACTGATCCAAACTATGTTCATCCTGCAATGCTCGAGGATAACAGCAAGTAAGGTAATGAACTGGGCGAATGATGCGTTGCATTCCAAAGAGTTGCCTTTTTCGGAAAAGGCGCCTTGAATTGGGGCGTCTTTTTTCGGTGCGGTAACATAGGTTCAGAAATGTCCATCAGTACTTCAGACCATCCCTCGGGAAGACCTGCCGGTAACGACAGTGGTACGCCGCACTCATTTCTCTTTCATCTCGTCAGAGAGCCGTTGTTTCAGTTTCTCGTCCTCGCAGCACTTTTGTTCATCGCGCAGGCGCTTTTTGCAAAGGACCATCGAGATCTGATCGTGGTGGATGCAGTGACGCAGGAATACCTTTTCGACCAAGAGTCGGAATTGCTTTTGCGCCCGCTAAGTGAAGCAGAAAAACAGGACCTAGTCA
The DNA here is from genome assembly GCF_056534475.1 of Ruegeria sp. D4. NCBI lineage: Bacteria > Pseudomonadati > Pseudomonadota > Alphaproteobacteria > Rhodobacterales > Roseobacteraceae > Ruegeria > Ruegeria sp. D4. The sequence goes on along the minus strand of NZ_JBQFPJ010000007.1, from coordinate 208,679 downwards.
GAAACTTCGTTGAGGAAGAGATCCTGGTCCGAGAGGCAGTGAAGCGAGGTTTTTCTGACGGATCCCGTATTCGTGCATTACTTCTTCAAAACATGCGGTTTTTCATTGCCGGAGACTTGCCAGAGCCGACAGAAGCGGAACTCAAAGAATACTTTGACAGCAACCAAGAGAAGTTTCTGAGCCCTCCCAGTTATGACCTTGAACATGTGATGTTTAATTCGATCAGCGAAGTTCCACCTAACCTTCTGGAAGAGTTGAACGAAGGCGCAGATCCCACATCCCTCAGTGACGTCGACATCACCTTTGGAAATACACTGAGATACATGGACCAGAAACGCCTTGTGCAGGCGTTCGGCGGCGAAACGGCAAAAGAGGTTTTGGCGGCCATTGACAAGAACGACGATTGGCAAGGACCGTTCCCATCCCAGACTGGGACGATTCACTTCCTCAGGGTTCTCAAGGAAAACCCCGCTCAGTTGCCTGAGTTTGAGCAGGCTCAAGATTGGGTTGCCACCCGGTGGATGACGGACAAATCCCGTGAGTTGATGGAGAAAGAACTGGAATCCGTAGAAGGCGACTACAAGATCGAGATAGCGCCGCTGCAAAAGGCCAAAGACGTTGATTAGGTTATTCCTCATCTCTGCGTGGACTGCGACGCTAATAGCGCTACAAGGGATCGGTTCTCATGCGCATACACTCGGCTTGGATCGCGCGGAACTGATTGAAACGGCTCCCGGCGAATACAGACTAGTCTCAAAAGTACCTAGTAGATTGTCTGCTGCGATATTGTCACCTGATTTGCCTGAGCAGTGTGAGTTTGGGGGGAGCCCGAATGGTGAAAGGGGATCTTATTCGGTCACATTTACCTTCACCTGTGCCACCCCCATGACATCCGAAGATCACCTGGTGCTTCCGTGGAACCGCGAAGGGGCTCTGTTGACGGTTCGTTGGTTTGGTCAGGAACCTGTCACGCGTTTGGTTAAACGAGAGGGGACGACTATCGAAGTCAACCTGGTCGAATGGCTGGCTGGTTCGGGATCTGCATCACGCGCGGCTAAGCGCTACACCGTTCTGGGAATTGAACACATTTTGGAGGGTTTGGATCACTTGCTGTTCGTGCTGGCTTTGCTGTTTCTTGTAGAAGGCTGGTGGATGCTGATCAAAACAATAACTGCGTTTACAGTAGCTCATTCGATAACACTGGGTTTGGCCACGCTGGGATTTGTTTCGCTACCGTCTGCACCTGTAGAGGCGGCAATTGCACTTTCGATCGTTTTCCTGGCGTCCGAGATCGTCTGGAAGTCCCGCGGTCGTTTTTCTTTGGCGGCAAGAGCGCCTTGGGTTGTGGCATTTGCGTTTGGACTATTGCATGGGCTCGGATTTGCTGGAGCCTTGGCCGAAATCGGACTGCCGCCATCTGAGATTCCGATTGCGCTTCTTTTCTTCAACGTTGGCGTCGAGCTTGGTCAGTTAATCTTTGTTGCTGCAGCATTGGTCGTAGGATGGGCGTTCTTGCAAATACCAGCTGCACAACGATGGGAGACAAGCGCTCAATTGATCCTCGTATATGGTATTGGAACAATCGCAACATACTGGATGATAGAGCGGACTTACTCAATTTTTGTTTAGGCAGTTTGAAGGCGTCTACTTGGCTTAAAAAACTCACGGAGGGCCCGGTATTACTTCTTCCTCTTGTAATACGCGTAGTATTCCGATGATTGTTGCGGTGCTGGTGTCGATTGATCCTCTTAGGAAAGCGCCCAGTCCACCATCTCCTATTTCACGTGGTCCGCCGGTTTCATAAACTGGGTCCAAAGGTTCAAATTCTTCAGGAAATGCAGGGCAAAACGGCCGTTCGCTCAAAAAGCGTCCAGCGACTTCCAGCAGGATGGAACGCAGCGCTTCGACATCTTCAACGAAGCTCTCAATATCCCGCAAATGCTCAAGGGGTTGAACGGCTGCGTCTATTATTTCGTAGGTTACGCACTTTTCGCTAAACCGGGCCGTAGCTGAAGCTGAAAAGTCGAAAATCCATCTGTCCATCGGTTTACCGCGTACAAAGACGTTTTCGTTTGTCTTGGTGCATTCAAAGAACTGAGTATCCAGTTTTCCTCTTAGAGAGATAATTTCACCTTGTGCCTCAACAACAAACTCACTGAGATCGGTACGGGTTCCACATGTGTCTGAAATTGGTTCGTCAGCAAACATGTCCGGTAAACGAGCTTGCAAATCACTAAAGTCAAGCACGGCTTCAATGCCAACTCGTGTTGGCGAAACCGCAGTCATAATGACATTGAGACCGTAATCAATTTCCGTTGTGCCGACGACCAGAGTGTCCTTTATGTCGAATTCGGCAACTTGTGCTGTTGAAGGGGATGTGAGACCGAAGCCGCCGATCAGAAACATCGTAAAACACACGTGCCTCATTGTTGCCCCTCGATAATGTCGCTCAATTCCATCACGTTGAGCAGTTTGACAAGTGTCGTCGCGTCTGTATCGATCAATCCCTGAATTTCGGCGCCGATGCCGCCTTCGCCAATTTCGAGCGCTTTGACGAGTGTGGCCTGCGGTGATACCGGCTCCAATTCCTTCGGGACTGTTAGGCAGATTGGGTTGCCGTCAAAATAGATCTCTGCCTGTTTGATGATTTCGGCGCGCGCAGTCTCAATGACACCGAATAATCTTGCGACAACCCCAGTAAACCCACGCGGGTCGAGTTCAAGCTCAACCACGGAAAACCTTACACATTGGTCTTCGACGAAGGCTTCCACTTTTGCCTTTGCATCAATTTCTTGTGTCAACCAAGGATTGCCCCGCTCTTGGCCCGGGGAGTTCTGATCGCAGGAAAAGAATCGTACAAACAAAGTTCCACGCAATTCGACGTGATCTTCAATCGCCTCTGTTTCTAAAATATTAACTGATACTTCTCGTGAGCAACTATCATCATAGACCCCCGATGCTAGCTCTGGGAATCGTGCTTGGATCGCCCTCAAGTCCGCCACGACGTTCGCCCGCAAACGGGTTTCTGTCGCCGGGCTCAAACCTGCGAAAAACACAATATCAAACGATTCCTCGCCTATGGGCACCTTGCTAGATAGAAGGAGTTCGATGTCGCCTTTGTATTTGGTGGGATCAATTCCTTTACGATTTTCGGCGGCTGCAAGCAGTGCTTGAGGGGTCAATTCACTTGTTGGTTTTGGTCGGTCGCGCTCGCATGCGGCAAGAATGCCAAACAGCAGAGATATGGACAAAACTATCCGAAGGGAGCGCTTCACTCTGGCAAACATGAGCAAATATAACAATCGAAGACGTCCGATAGTGTATGCGAAAATCTGATATTAGAAAAATAGTGTAAATCCTATACGCAGTCGAGGAATTTCGAAGCTTTAGCAAATACTTGGGTCTGAAAAGCAAATGCGATCAGAGCGACTTCATAGACCAGGTAACAGCGTGGCATGCCAACTTGAAAGCAAAAAACTGTTCAGAATAGGATGCCTGTAAAGATTACGGAACCCAGGCTTATTGCCCGGCACACTGCCGGTGTGGCGATTGACAAGCCGATTTCTTACCTTATCCTTAATCAGTTGATTAGCTTAAAGAACCTAGGGTGCTGGACTTAGAGTTCAGTTGCGTTCGAAGAATGGCATATTCATATTGGACGGGCGACGGGATCAGCTTTTGCCGAACCGGAGAGCCAATGAGGACCATTGAAAAGCTTATTTTGGTATGTGGTTTTCTTCTGTTCATTAACGGCTGCACCCACGTGCCATTTGACTCTCCTAAGGAAAGCTCACGGGCTATCCCCGCCGATGGGACTCGTGCCGGACGTGTAGTGTCTGACCTTACAGGTCACGATGGCCAACTATTGGCAATGCTGCCCTTGTTCGACGGCAATGACGCGCTCGGGGCGCGACTGAGAATGATCGAAACGGCGGAAAGTTCAATTGACATACAGACGTTTCTGATCAAACCGGACTTGGCCGGTTCGCTGATGTGGCTCGCCCTGTATTCCGCAGCAGAGCGAGGCGTGAAAATCAGGCTGTTGTTCGACGACGTTTTCACGACGGCACGTGATGATCAGATCGCGACACTGAATGCCCACCCGAACGTGGAAATTCGCGTTTTCAACCCGCTATCCCGAAATAGCAGTGTGGCTGTCAATTTCCTGTTGGATTTTACCCGAGTGAATCGCCGCATGCACAACAAAGTCACGATCACAGACGGCAGCTATGCAATTTTAGGCGGCAGAAACATTGCTGATGAATACTTTAGTATTGGAACAAATTACGACTTTGCCGACTTCGATCTCTTTGTGGCCGGAAAGCCTGTTCATGTCTTGTCAAACACCTTTGATGCGTATTGGAATGATGCTTGGTCCCTGCCTTTTGACGCCATAGACGATGGCGACATTGTTCCTTTGAGCGAGGCGTATGAACAGTTTCAAAAGCGCGCTCTCGACGAGGAAGTCGCGATTTACGACCGAGCCCTGGCATCTGATTACATAAGATGGCTCGAGAGTGGTCAAGTTCCTGTTTACTATGGCCGCGCAAATATCGTGGTGGATGACATTGAGAAGCTTCGCACTCCTGCTGGCACCGGACCATTTGCTGTAGGAAACGCATTTTTTAATAGTCTCGGACGCGCTAAAAAAAGCGTAATTGTTGTTACGCCGTACTTTATTCCAGAAGACTACGGTGCGGCGTATTTTGAGCAACTGGTCAGAAAAGGAATTGACGTTTCGGTCGTGACTAACTCTCTTGCCTCGACCAATCATCCGTACACTCATGGTCATTATGCGCGCTATCGTAAGCGACTGTTGCGCGCCGGAGTTAACTTTATTGAGGTACGCGCCAGCGTACCGCCTTCGAAGGAAGGCGTCGAAACGCCTTTGACCCTACACACCAAAATCGCCTTGATTGATGACGTTTATGTTTTTGTGGGTTCTGCAAATGTCGACCCTAGGTCCATCCGACAGAACTCTGAAATCGCAATGTTGGTGCGCAGCTCTAGTCTGGCGAAGCAGATCAAAGCGCAATTGGATGCGGCATTACCACTACACTCTTATTCGGTAACGCTCAACGACTCAGGAAAGCTCCAATGGGTATATGCGAATACTGAAACGAACGCGCCGATATCGAAAGAGCCATCAGCTGGGTTTTGGCGCAAACTGATCGCCAAGATTTCCGGTTGGCTGCCAATTGAACGCCAGTTGTGAAGTGGGTTTTCACAGACATTCAGCGCTAAGAAACCCCAAGACTTTGCGATGTAGGACGTAGCACAACTAACATCTTTTTCTTGGAAAAAGCGTATCTATCGGTGCCATGAGATTATAACAATTGCCAGCTGGCACGGACCCAGCCAAAAAAAACTTATAACAACACTAAAATAAGCCCCTTTGTGTCGTTCATCACTGTCCGTAACTCGCACTTGGTATCAAATCATATCGGCAAAGAGGCTCTACTCGCGTCATCGCTTCCAACGGTTTCACTGTGTCATGTGTGCCTCATATTTCGTAGGTGCGCCCCTTAACCTAAATCCATTGTGATTGATGCAGATAATACCGCTCCATACACGTTGATCATCAACTTGACGCTTGCAATGGAATCTCGGGTTTTAGGGTTCGAGCGAGCAATTTTCTCTTCGATCAAACAAAACTCAAGCATCGCCACGGCTTGTAATTTCTGACGTGAATCGTGCTAGCCGACGGGCAACAACAAGTCCTGAGCCATTTTAACTTCCACTTTACGCAAGGTTTTTCTGATCAGATTGCTTTTGCCAACTTTGGCAACTGGTTTGACGGGGCACTTTCAATATTTCAGTTGTTCGGCAAAGGCCAAATCCTGCTCCCGCAACCAGCGTCGGAAAATCCCAGATCAGCCCGTTCAGACTACAATTGATCCACTGGATCAATCGCTTAACGTCGTCACCTCGTCAGGGCCATAACCTGAAGGTCAGAGGCTCAAATCCTACTCCCGCAGCTACTTCTAAAGAACAAGCCGCCAAAGGGCAGCATTGATCGTTCCGAGCCAGACCAATCATCGCCGTCAACGTGTTCTTCAGTAGTGCTCCTCACAGTATTGTTTACACAGGCACAGTTCATTGCGTACGATCCGGTCGAATATTTCCGACTTTATAAACAAAGGGTTTGATGCCATGCCAGAAACGCTGGACCTGCATAAGTACGAAAATCTAAGTCCTTTCCAAATCAAAGACGAACTCATCAAGCTGGCACAGAAAGAGTCGCGCCAGATGGCTCTTCCCTATCTGAATGCGGGACGTGGCAACCCCAACTGGATCGCAACACAGGCACGCGAGGCGTTTTTTCTTCTGGGTCAATTCGCGATGACCGAAGCGCAGCGCCATCGCAATGAACAGCAGGTCGGTTTGGCCGGAATGCCGCAGGGGGATGGATGCTATGACCGGCTTAAGACGTATTGTGCGGATTCGATAGATAAGAATGGCCCTCCTGGTGCTGACACTCTGGTTGATGTGGTGGACTTCGCGATTGAAAAGTTCGGCTTTGCCCCTGACGATTTTGTATTGGAATTGACCGACGGCATTGTCGGTGACCACTACCCGATGCCTGATCGGTGTATGCAGCATAACGAGGCGATCGTCCATGAATACGTGATGTGGGCGATGTGCGCCGGTCACCGGCCCGATGTGAAATTCGACATATACGCGGTCGAGGGCGGCACGGCTGCGATGTGCTACATCTTCAAGGCGCTCAAGAACCAGCGTCTGCTGAATGCTGGTGACACCATCGCATTGGGCACGCCGATATTCACGCCTTATCTGGAAATGCCAGTGCTCGAGGACTATGGGCTGAATGTCGTGGATGTATCCTCGGCCGAGAAAGATCACTTTCAACTGACCGATGACGACCTCGAGCAACTGGCCGATCCGAAGGTCAAGGCTCTGTTTCTGGTCAATCCGGGCAACCCGTCTTCGGTCGCGATCAGTTCCGAGGTCATGGCCCGGTTGGTCGAATTCGTCAAAACCCGTCGTCCGGATCTGATCATCCTAACGGACGACGTTTATGGTACTTTCGTTCCGAACTTCCAGTCGGTGATGGGGCATCTGCCCGAGAACACGATCGGGGTCTATTCCTTTTCAAAGTACTTCGGCTGCACCGGTTGGCGTCTTGGCGCAATCCTGGTGGCCGAAAACAACATCTTCGACAGGATGATTGCCGAGGCGCCGGCCGAGACAAAGGCCGTGGTCAACGCGCGGTATGAGACGCTGACCCCGGATCCTTCGTCCTTCAAGTTTATCGACCGCATTGTGGCCGACAGCCGCGATGTGGCGCTGAACCACACAGCGGGGCTGTCATTGCCACAGCAGGTGATGATGACACTGTTCTCGCTGGTCGAACTGATGGATGAACAGAAAGGCTATCAGAAATTCTGCTGGGGTATCCTGAAACACCGCTTTGATGAGTTGGTCGAAGGCTTGGGCATTGAAGTGCCCGACAACCCGTTGTTCGACAAATACTACGGCATCATCGATTTCGAATTCTGGCTTCGGAAATACGTGGGCGAAGAGGTGGTTGCCTGGATCAAAGACAACGTCCACCCCCTAGATATTTCCTTCAAGCTGGCACAGGATCACGGGATTGTTCTGCTGAACGGATCGGGTTTTGATGCCCCCAACTGGTCGGCGCGGGTGTCCTTTGCCAACCTGGACGACAGCGCGTATCGGCAGATTGGTCGCGCGGTCCGGGCTGTGGCCGTTGGCTATGTGCAAGCTTACCGCGCGTCGAAAGGGTTGCCGTTGCACGGCTAGGTGCGGGCGCAAGAAGCTGAGCGGGCAAAGCTTTGGCCATCTCCCTGCCTGACGATACTTTGCAGCCTAGCCATCACCTATGGGCCGCTGGGCTTGGGGCAGTGTTCCTATGGGACAGCCTAAGGAACAAATGCCACGACCAGCGGTCCCCAGAGGGTCAGGAAGATGTTTGCCACGGCGTAGGTCATTGTAAAGGCGGGCGTTGGGGTCGCATTGCCCGTCTTTTCCAGCAGCGTTGCAAAACCCGGATTTCCCGAACGTGAACCGGTTACAACGGCGCAGGCCTCGACCGGGTTCTTGATGCGCAGGACAAAATAGTTGATCGGGAACTGTACGATCATCGGCATCAGCGTCACCAGGATTCCCAGAAGCAGGAGGGTGATGCCGTATTCCTGAATCGCTTGCAGCGCAGGTTGCCCGGCATTCAGGCCGACGACACCCACAAAAACGGCCAATCCGAAACTTTGAAGGAAATTCGCCGCACCCCGATTAATGCCGCCAATCTTGGGTCGTCTGATGCGCAAATAGCCGATGATCAGCCCCGTTACGAGGCATCCTAGCCCCGAGCCCAGTGCCACTTTGGTACCTGCGATGTTAAAGCTGATCTCGCCGATCAGATAACCGATCGCCACACCGATCCCCAACGCCACGAAATTCGTGACCGAGGCCGACGGAGGCACATAGCCCGCAAGCTTCGAAACCCGATTCAGATCGTCCTTGTGGCCGACGATACTGATCTCGTCGCCCGCATGGATTTCGGTATTTTGCAGAACCGGTATGTCATGGCCCATTCGGGTGATTTTCGAGATATGGACACCGCGCCGCTGATCCGCTGTAAGCGCCGCGCGCAGTTCGGCAAGGGTTCTACCGGTCAGTTTGCGGTTGGTGACCACAACGTTGCGACGCTCTTCCACAACTGTCAGTTCCGGCGGATACTCACCGATTTCACTACTGACAGTGCCTTCGAATTGAGTGAGAGTTGCGACAAGGCCTGAGACGACGATGACGTCCCCGGCATTGACCGACGTCTGCGGCGTTGGATCGACGGGAGCACCGTTTTGCAGCAACCGTTCGACCACGAGGTCGCCCTGGTAACCGCTCTCAATGTCCTTAACCGGTTTTCCAACTATGGCCGCATCGGCGTTCACCTGGTATGCCCGAGCTTCAAAGCGGTTCATCGGAAGGAACTCGCCTTCTTCCAGCTTGTGACCACCACCGCTGAGTTTCTGAGCCAGCTTGATAGCTTCTTGTCGCAGATCAACGCGCATAATGATCGGGATGACACTGACGGCCAGAATTGGGCCGATTGAGCCGAAGATATAGGTAACCGAGTAACCCACAGCGATGTTCGTCTTTAGCTTTTCGGCTTCATCCGAGGCAAGACCCAGCAGATCGATAGCGTTTCCTGCGGTTCCGATAATGGCCGATTGTGTCAGACCGCCAGCCGCCAGACCCGCAGCCAGTCCTTTATCCAACCCCGCCAGTCTGGCCACGACGACAACAAAGAACAATCCCCACAAGGTCATCATAAAGGCGGCCAATAGTTTGGTCAGCGCCGTCCGGTTCAATGCTGCGAAAAACTGAGGGCCTCCGTTGTAGCCCACCATGAAGATAAACAATGAAAAAAAGACGTTCTGGACATCCGCGCTCAGGTTTATGCCGCCAATCTGACCGACAAATACGGCCACAAGCAAAGTGCCCGCGATACCGCCCAGCTCAAACTTGCCGACCCGGAATTTCCCGACTCCGTAGCCCAGACCCAGACACAAAAAAAGCGCCATTATCGGAAAGGCGCGTAGTTGTTCAGTGATCAATTCCATCATCAAACCCCTGGGCTTCTACACTGCTCGAGCCGGCACTGCTTGTGACGTCTCAGCACATTGAAAAGACAATAGATTTAAACTCATTCCGCTATGTCGCTGACAGGTAAGCATCGAGGGAGAGTTCTGTCAAATTCTGACATATCGGCAAAACCGAATGCGTGTTCGCAGCCTCTCGTAGGGAACTCTGCGCCAAACGAGCCACTTCAGGACGGATTTGTTCATTTCCAGCCAGATTATTGTCACTGTCGATCCGCCCCCACTTGATCTGCACGCCGTCCCTCACTTGCCGGACCAAGATACGTTCGACCAGACCCGGGACGAGGTCCGGCGATCCGGAGCGGATCGACCGATCCGATATTTGCTTTTTAAGTGATCATTCGCGTTGCAGAGTTTCTGTCGCTCGTCCCGCGAAAGTATTAGCCGCGTTTGGTTGTTATCAACAAAGCCAGCATCCTTTAGAAAACGCCTTGCGGCTGCGGCGCGAAAGCTTGGTGCGAGAAGTCTTGGTGATGAAATTTCGGCTGCCACTCAGAATACCCGGTCCACTTAGTTTTTTGGCCACGGCGGCGAGCCGATCTCAGTGAGCCACGAGCGTAGCGTACTGACGGGCGGAGACCGTTGGTCGCCGTCCCGGCAAACGAAGCACAGGGCGTTCTCGTCTTCAACGCTGACATCACTGAGGTAGACCAGCCGTCCTGCCGCCAGATCGTCAGCGACCAGAATCTGGCGCACAAGGATGGCACCTTGCCCATCGATGGCAGCTGCAATCAAAACGGCCGAATTTGGGAAAGCCGAACTTTTCGCTTGAACATCCGGGTGGCGTATTCCGGCCTGTGTCGCCCATTTGTCCCAGTGTGGATGAAACTGATCATGCAAAAGTGGAAGCTGAATTATGGTGTCAGCGGCAACCGGACCTTCCGCCACCAAGGAAGGCGCGGCAACAACGACGAGGCGTTCCTTCCAAAGGCGCTCGCAGTAAAGCCCACTCGACGGATAGCCGCCGTACCGCAGGGCCACATCGACCTCGCTGTCAAAGAAATCGATGATTTGATCATCGGTATCCAGACGAATGGAGATGCCGGGGTGGCGCTTGCGGAACTCCGGAAGCCTCGGCACAAGCCATTTGATCGCCAGGGAAGACGAAAGCGATACCGTGAGCGAGCGCCGTGTTTTCGCGCGCTTAATCGCTCCAATCCCTTGTTGCAACGTTGCGAATGAGTCCTGTGTCGCCAGATGCAGACGTGACCCTGCATCAGTGAGTTCGACACCACCCGGCAGTCTTCGCAGCAACCTAACATCCAGGTATTGCTCAAGTTGCTTGATCTGGCGGCTTACCGCGCCATGCGTCACGCCAAGGTCATCGGCTGCTTTGCTGATGTTCAAGCGTGATGCGGCTGCGTCGAAGGCTTGTAATGCTCGAAGATGTCTGATGATCGTCATGACTGTGATTTTATCTCACATCTATGTGTCGTAAAGTCGTTTTATTATAGGCTAGATTCCGCATATCTTAGTCAGGATAAGGCGGAATAATCATAGCGTAGAAAGTGAGATGACTGGTGTCAGAGTGGCCCTGATGACCGGAACTGGCCAGGGCATTGGAAAAGGGTGCGCCGTCGAGATGGCGAAAGCGGGCTACAAGGTCTCGCTGATGTCCCCATCGACGCGATCCAAAGCCTTGGCAGAGGAATTGGGCGGGATTGGACGCCAGGGTTCGGTCCTCGACACCGATGATCTGCAAGCAATGGTGGACGCCACACTCGACAAGTACGGAAGGATCGATGCCGTCGTCAGTAACATGGGCCATGGTGGCGGCGTACCGGAAGCGATCAAGACGGTTGGCTTTGATCCGGACTTCGACGGGCCGTTGCTGGAATTGCCGGATGAGTTGTGGCACGAAAGTCTCGACATGTATGTTCTGAACGTGGTCAAACTGGCACGCATCGTGACCCCGATCATGATTGAACAAGGCGGCGGTTCATTCGTGAACATCTCGTCCATGAACACGGTTGAACCGCGCGCGCCCTACCCGATGAGCATGCTGCGCGGTGCGCTGCATAGTTTCGCCAAGCTGTTCGGAGATCGGTTTGCCCGCCACAACATCAACATGAACAACCTGATGCCTGGTTTTTGCGAGAACGTGAATCTGTCCGATCTGGCAAGACGGTCCATCCCCGCGCAACGCCCGGCAACATTCGCCGAGATCGGCCAAGCCTGTGTCTTCCTTGCCTCGGAAGGAGCGCGTTATATTAACGGGCAGAACATCCTGTCGGATGGAGGGATGAACCGTGCGGTTCGATGACTTTGGGAAGGTAAAGGCATGATCGTAAGATCGCTCGAAGGTATTGTTGGGACAGAGCGGGATGTTACCGCCCCGGGATGGAACAGCAGACGGCTGTTGCTCGCGTCCGACGGCATGGGATTTTCGATGACCGATACAATCATCGAAAAGGATGCGTTTCTCGAGCTTGAATACACCCATCACCTGGAAGCCTGCTACTGCATCGAAGGCAGAGGTCAGATCAGGCGATTTGACCAAACGACATGGTACCCGCTGGAACCTTTCACGCTATACGCTTTGGATCAAAACGACAGACACCTGGTACAAGCTCTGGACGGTGACCTCCGTCTCGTCTGCGTCTTCAACCCGCCCCTCACCGGGAGGGAGGTTCATCGCGAGGACGGAAGCTATGCGCCAATTGAATCCTGACGCGCACAGTGAGTTATTTCCAAGTTTCGGAAAAGGCGCATTGCCAATAGTCCATTCCGGGGTCATTGCGACCATCAACCGAAGCATTGTGAGAGCCCGCTTCGCGGACACGGCAGTCATCCAATTCTTTAGATCAGTTGTCCTGATTAGGATAAAACTCTTCGTTGACAGCTATTGGACTTGGTCACCAACCCTAATACCGCTTTGCAGCTGCTCCTTCCGGCCAGCATCAACCGGATTTCAATTCACTGGACTTTCGAAAGGTCGATCGTAGATTTGTGACATTCTTCGAAAGAGGTGCCCGCGTGTTGGTCAGGATCGGTTCACTCGTTTTCTGGGTATGGTGTTTGTTTTGTTTCGGCGCTGCGTCTTCTGTCGCTGATGTAGTGCACCGTTGGGTCCAGCTTGGGCCCGATGACGAAGTTGTTGTACGCGCAACCTCTACATCGCCTGACTGCCCCAACTTGCAAGTCGATGGCCATTTGGTCGCCATGAACAAAAGGGCGATACCAGACAGCCAGTTTCCGGAAATCGTCTGCGAGCATCGCGCGCCAAAAAGGGCGCAACAGATAATGCTTGAGGGAAACGCGCTGCCAATTCTAAATCCAAGCGTCCAGCGGATTGTCGTGATTGGAGATACCGGCTGCCGCATTCGGGGCGGCAGGGCTCAGGCCTGCAATGACCCGGTTGCCTGGCCATTGGAATCGATCGCGGCAGAAATTGCATCCAGATCACCGGATCTGATCATCCACGTTGGCGATTACCTGTACCGGTCAAGTGAGTGCCCAGACCCGGAAAAGTGCGGTGGTTCCCCTTTTGGTGACAATTTCCGGGCCTGGTCTGCAGATTGGTTGGACCCGGCCGAAACCCTGTTCGCTCTTGCCCCCTTCATATTTGTCAGAGGCAATCATGAAAGTTGCGGGCGCGGCGACAAAGGGTGGTTCCGGTATTTTGCACCTGGTCTCGTTCCGGATGATTGTCCGGCTGTGACTGAACCCTGGGTAGCCTCTGTCGACGGGTTTGATCTGATCGCATTCGACTCGTCCGCCGGTCCTGCCCCAAAAAGCAGCCCCGATCTGTTGCCCGAATATGGTCGAATGGCCGGGGATATGTTTGCAAACATCAGTGGCGAAACCTGGTTTCTCACTCATCGCCCACTTTGGGTAAACATTCGTGCCTTCGGTGAGCTGATTGATGGCGACGACACACAGCGCGCGGCGTTTGGCGAGGCCATGCCAGAACCATTGAACCTTGTCCTGTCTGGCCATATTCATGCGTTTCAGGCAATCGATTTGGCAGATGGGCCGGTGCAGGGGATAAGCGGCAACGGCGGGACACAGCTGGATCCAATGCCAACAGGTGCTTTGACCAATGTTGAAGTCGCCGGAAGCCTGGCAAGTCTCGTGGTCAACAACAGTGATTTCGGCTTCCTGATGTTGACCAGAGAGGTTGGAGACAGTTGGTCGATGGAGGCGATTGACGCAAAAGGAAACGCACTAAATCGATGCCTCCTGAGAAGCCGCGCGCTTTCTTGCGAGTGATATCACCGGATGGCACAACTACTCATCGCACCGGTTCAGAATGCGTAGCGCACGCCGAATTCGGTGTAGTTCTGATTTAGGACCAGATCGGCCTTTCGACTTTTTCCAAGAACCAGTTCGGCGTTGGGCAGGTCGTTCCCTGTTGCGCGTTGCAGTGCCGTTACGGGGTCGAGGCCGTGTTTGATCCACCGTTGTTGCAGCCTGCTTTCGAGTTCTTCCAATGTCGGGCTGACAAACACCGTCAGGGCAAAGACCTCCGCCAATGCATTCCAGGGATCACTGTCCATCAGAAGGTAGTTCCCCTCAACGACGACAATCGGAGTTTCTGGATGAACGGAAATCGCGTTTGCAATCGCCAGATCCATCTGTCTGTCGAACTTTGGGTGAAAGACTTCATGCTGCGCAGACTGCAGGCCCTTGATCGCCTTACAGAACCCAACCGCATCGAAGGTTTCCGGGGCACCTTTCTTGGCCAGTAGGTCCCGTGCTTCCAAGACGCGATTGTCCAGATGATAGCCGTCCATGGGCACCAGCGTTGCCTGTGGAACCCCCAAGCCCTGATCAGTGTTGAGCGATTGAACGACGGCCTCCGCCAGGGTCGATTTTCCGGATGCAGGGGGGCCGGCGATTGCGACAATCATCCGGACACCGGCCTGCCGTCGGGCGGCGATCAGGTCGCAAACGTGTTTTACGTCCTGCTCGATCACGCGGCGTCCTCTTTCGGGGGTTCCTTGGCGCCGGTCATGAAAGCCACAGCGTCGGACATCGTGTAGTCCTTGGGATCGATTGTGCAGAGCCGTTTGCCCAACCTGTGTACGTGAATACGATCGGCGACTTCGAAGACATGGGGCATGTTGTGGCTGATCAGGATGATCGGAATGCCTCGCGCCCGAACATCCTGGATGAGTTCAAGCACCTTGCGGCTTTCTTTCACGCCCAGTGCGGCTGTTGGTTCGTCCATGATGATGAACTTGGTCGCAAACGCAGCGGCACGGGCAACGGCCACGCCCTGGCGCTGGCCTCCGGACAGGGTTTCGATTGCCTGATTGATCGATTGAACGGTCATCAAACCAAGCTCGGTCAGCTTGTCACGCGCGAACTTCTCCATGGCTGGCCGGTCGAGCTGACGCAAGTATTTTCCCATGAAGCCCTGTTTGCGGATCTCGCGGCCCATGAACATGTTATCCGCAATCGAAAGGGCAGGGGACATCGCAAGCTGCTGATAGACGATCTCGATCCCCATGTTCCTTGCGTCAATCGGAGAGGTGAAGTTGACCTTCTTCCCCTCAATCAGGATCTCGCCCTCATCCGGGATCGTGGCGCCGCAGATTGCTTTGACGATGGATGATTTGCCCGCGCCGTTATCCCCGATGACCGCTAGGATTTCGCCCTGACGCAGTTCAAAATCGGAATGGTCGATGGCGGTTACATGGCCATAACGTTTTACGATCCCGCGGCCCTGCACGACTGGAGTTGTGTCTGACATCAGCCCGATACCTTTCTGATCCACTGGTCAACCGCGACCGCCGCGATGATGAGAAGTCCGATAAGCAGGAAGGTCCACTGTGCGTCCGCTCCCAGTAGCCTGAGGCCAAGCGTGAAGACGCCGACGATCAGGGCACCAAACAGGGATCCCAGAATTGAACCGCGCCCCCCGAAAAGCGAGATACCCCCGATCACAACCGCGGTGATGCTTTCGATGTTGGCCAATTGCCCGGATGTCGGCGAGACCGATCCGATACGCCCGATCAGAGCCCAGCCAGCGAAAGCACAGATCAGACCGGACAACATGTAGACCGACATCAATGTTCTGTGGACATTGACCCCTGACAGTTCTGCGGCTTCTGGATCGTCCCCCACTGCGTAGACATGTCGGCCCCAGGCCGTGTGTTTGAGCGCGTAGGCCAACACAAAGATCAGCACGAGCATGAATATGACGCCAACGGTGAATGTTGCTCCACCGATGCTGAACTTGGTGCCGAAGAACTGAAGGAAGGGGGCGTTTGCCTCGATGTCCTGGCTGCGAATGGTTTCGTTCGCGGAATAGAGGAAGTTCGTGGCCAGAACGATCTGCCACATTCCAAGTGTGACGATGAAGGGGGGAAGCTTGACGCGACTGACAAGCCAGCCATTGAGCGCTCCGATCATGGTTCCGGCGGCCAGTCCGCACATAACGGCAATTGGCACCGGAATGCCGTATCGGAAGGAAAACTGCCCCATGATGACAGAAGAAAACACCATGATCGCGCCAACGCTGAGATCGATGCCAGCGGTCAGAATGACCAGGCTTTGCGCTGCGGCCACGATGCCGACGATCTGCACCTGCTGAAGGATCAGGGTCATCGCGAAGGGCGAGAAGAACTTTGAGCCCAAAAGCAGTCCGAAAATCAAAATCGCACCGACCAGGACGATTAGCGGCACAAAGGACGGGTTAACATGCAGAAGATGCTGCAACTTCCCCAGAACGCCGTGGCGATGATCCTCAAAAGTCGCAACAGTTTCTGTTTTGCTGGCTGCGGATTCAAATCCCTGGGCGCTTTGGTTTGCTTCGGACATATCTCCCCCTTTTCGTGGGCGTTATGCCGCCCACGAGATTAGTGTACAGGAAGTTTCGGTTTGCTGGTGAAAGGAATGATGAGGCGCTTCGGCGCGCCTCATCCAACAGGCCTGCGCTTAGCCCCAGCAGAGCTCCAAGCCTTCAGCGACCGAAATCGATTCCACACCATCTACGGGCTGATCGGTAATCAGCGCAACGCCGGTATCGTAGAAGTCTTTACCGGGTGTGTTTTCTGGCTTCACGCCCTCGTCGGCCCATTTCTTCACGGCCTCAACACCAAGCGACGCCATCAGCAGGGGGTATTGCTGGCTTGTGGCACCGATTACTCCGGCCTCAACGTTTTGTACGCCGGGGCAGCCGCCATCGACCGAAACGATCAACACGTCGTTTTCACGCCCGATGGATTTCAGAGCCTCATAGGCACCCGCGGCCGCCGGTTCATTGATCGTGTGAACCACGTTGATCGTTGAATCCTTGGCCAGAAGGTTTTCCATGGCCCGGCGTCCACCTTCTTCGTTTCCGTCGGTCACGTCGCTGCCGACCAGCCGTGCATCTGTTTCATCGCCGATAACATTTGGATCCGCCAATTCCACTCCGAACCCGTCGAGGAAGCCCTGATTGCGCAGAACGTCCACGGTCGGCTGGCTGACATTCAGATCAAGCGTCGCGATTTTGGCGTCCGCTGCCGCATCACCCATTTTGGCCTTCGCCCATTGCCCGATCAGCAGACCTGCCTTGTAGTTATCTGTCGCAAATGTCGCGTCCGCCGAGTCAATCGGGCTGAGCGGCGTATCCAATGCGATCACAAGAACACCAGCGTCCCGAGCCTGCTGAACCGCGGGGACAATCGAACTTGTGTCAGACGCTGTCAGCAGAATTCCCTTGGCGCCATCGAGGATGCAGGTTTCAATCGCCTGGACCTGAGTTTCGTGGTCGCCATCGATTTTGCCAGCAAAAGCCTTCAGGGTCATGCCAAGCTCTTCCGCCTTCGCGGTCGCACCCTCCTTCATTTTTACAAAAAATGGATTGGTGTCAGTCTTGGTGATCAGGCAGACGGTCTCACCGGCCGCTTGCGCAGATGCGGCAGCCAGTGTGAGTGCAGTCGCCGATGCGGCAAGCTTGAGTAAATTTCTCATGTTGTCCTCCCATAAAATCATCGTCGTCCCGCATGGCGCGCCAGCGAGACCTACCTCCATCCTCCAATGCAGGTCGTATCCAACAAACCGCGATTCGAGCCTCGATGTCAATAAGTAAATAAAGTTTATTTATTAATTCGATCAGATATCTTTTCATAAGAAAACAAGGTGGTTATGTTCGGGATTATGGAGAAAGAAGCACTTAAAATGCTGACCGGCGGGGTAAGTCAAAGCGGTGTTCGCGATCATAACGAGCGCCTGATTTTGACGGTTTTACAACGCCATGGACCGGCAGCGGGTGCGGATGTTGCCCGGTTGACCGGCCTTTCTCCTCAGACCGTTTCAATCATCCTGCGCAAACTTGAAAAGGATGAGATTCTCAAACGTGGAACCCCTTTACGTGGGAAAGTTGGCAAGCCTTCGGTCCCGATGGAGTTGAACCCGGAAGGCATCCTTTCGGTCGGCATGAAGATTGGGCGGCGCAGTGCAGACCTGCTTTTGATCGACTTTACAGGCAAGCCGCGCCGCCAGCTTTCCACCACTTATGACTACCCGCTGCCAGAAGCCGTATTCGGATTTCTGGAGGCTGGCCTGGAAACGCTTTTGGCGCATGAGCCCCGGAAACTTCGGGATCGCGTTTGCGGGATTGGAATTGGCACCCCATTCGAGCTTTGGAAGTGGCACGACCTGACGGGGCTGGCGGCCAAACAGTTCCGGTCCTGGAAGAACGTAAACTTCTTTAGCGAGGTGGCCAGGTTCAGCAGTTTGCCTGTTTTTGTCGTCAACGATGCGACAGCAGCGTGTCACGCCGAACATCTCTACGGTCGCGGCGCGGAATACCGCGACTATTTCTACTTTTTCATCGGCTCGATGATCGGCGGCGGGGTCGCTTTGAATGGCACGGTGTTCGAGGGCAACCAGGGCAACGCCGGGGCCCTGGGCGCGATGCGCACCACCGGCCCCCTGGGCGAAAGCCAGCAGCTGATCGACACAGCCTCGCTGTTTTTGCTTGAGGACAGGCTGGTCGAAGCGGGCGTCGATCCGGGCATTCTCTGGAAGAAGCCGCAGGATTGGAGCAGCATTTCCCGGTATGTTGAGCCGTGGATTGGCACAACAGCTCAGGAATTGGCCAAAGCCGCGCTTTCGATCTGTGCTGTCATTGATTTCGAGGCAATCTTCATAGATGGGGCATTCCCGCCGGAGGTCAGGGAAGAACTGGTTTCAAGGGTGCGTCGCTATCTGGCCAACCAGGACAAGCGGGGGTTGATCCCGCCGGTCGTTGAAAGTGCAGCGGTCGGGGAAAACGCGCGCGGCATAGGCGCGGCGAGCAGTCCGATCTTTCGCCAGTTTCTGTTGAACACCAATGCGGGGCTTTCCGGAATGTAGCGGAAGCGCATTACAGGCATATTGGAGCAGAAGCTCGCAAAACCCATTCGAAACAAAATTCCCCCAAGCATCTGCACCCGGGGGAATTTCAGTTCTGTATCTTTGACCTGTCAGAACGGCTGATCGGCCAATCTCAATTGACGAAAGCCTAAATGTCGAACTTGACGCCCTGCGCCAGCGGCAGTTCGGCCGAGTAGTTCACGGTGTTGGTCTGGCGGCGCATGTATGCCTTCCAGGCATCCGAGCCACTTTCGCGCCCGCCGCCGGTTTCTTTTTCACCGCCAAACGCGCCACCGATCTCGGCGCCGGAAGGTCCGATGTTGACGTTGGCAATGCCACAATCCGATCCGGCCGCGGTCAGGAACTGCTCGGCCTCGCGCATGTTCAGGGTGAACACGCAGGATGACAGGCCCTGCGGCACATCATTCTGAATGTCCAGCGCTTCGGCAAAGTCGTCATATCCCATGACATAAAGGATCGGCGCAAAGGTTTCGGTCTTCACCACCGCGCTTTGACCGGGCATTTCGACGATAGCAGGTTCCATGTAGACGCCGGCCGGCACGTTTTCGGTCACCCGATTACCGCCAAAGACAGTTCCGCCCTCGGCTTTTGCGGCCTCCAACGCTGCGGTCATGGCCGCGCCCGAGGCTTCATCCACCAGCGGGCCGACCAAGGTGCCTTCGGCCAGCGGATTGCCGATGGGCAGACCGGCATAGGCCTTCTTCAGACGGCTCACTAGTTCCTCGTGGATCGAGTTGTGCGCGATCAGGCGACGCAGGGTGGTGCAGCGCTGACCGGCGGTGCCAACAGCAGAGAACACGATGGCACGAACCGCCATTTCCAGATCGGCCGAAGGGCCAACGATCATAGCGTTGTTTCCGCCCAGCTCCAGAATGCACTTGCCGAAACGTTGCGCCACGATGGGGGCCACCGCGCGGCCCATGCGGGTCGAACCTGTTGCCGAGATCACCGGAACATCCTCGCTGGCCACCAGCGCTTCACCCAGGGCGGCGCCCCCGATCAGGGTTTGCAGCAGGCCGTCAGGCGCATCGCCGAACCGGGCGAGCGCGCGCTCAAAAATCCTCTGGCAGGCCATGGCGGTCAGCGGCGTCTTCTCGGACGGCTTCCAGATCACCGGATCGCCACAGACCAGGGCCAGCGCCGCGTTCCAGGACCAGACCGCGACCGGGAAGTTGAAGGCCGAGATCACGCCGACCGGACCTGCCGGATGCCATGTCTCCATCATCCGGTGACCGGGGCGCTCGGAGGCGATGGTCAGACCGTAAAGCTGACGCGACAGGCCGACAGCAAAATCGCAGATATCGATCATCTCCTGCACTTCGCCCAGACCTTCCGAGGTGATCTTGCCAGCTTCCCAGCTGACCAGAGCGCCCAGATCATCCTTGGCGGCCCGCAGCTCCTCGCCCAGCAGGCGGATCAACTCGCCGCGGCGCGGTGCCGGAACGACACGCCAGGCTTTGAAAGCCGATTGCGCGCGGGCAAAGACAGCGTCCATCTCTGCAACCGGTGTCTCGTGCACTTGTGCCAGCAGGCTGCCATCGATCGGAGACGTCACCTTGAGCGTGCCGCCGTTCAGTTCGGCCTCGGTCAGATCCAAATTCGCAAGCGTGGTTTGGGCTGTCATCACAATGTCTTTCATATCTCAGGCTGCCTTGTTCTGTTTGGTGACGTCACCAGCGCGATAAAGCTGGCCGAATTCGGTGTTGAGGAAGTCATCAAGTTTGACCTGTTCCTGCCGGACAAACCCCTTCGCGGGCAGTGCGCCGATGCGCATCAGGTCAACCACGCCCAGAACACCTGCGGCGGTGGTGACCTGAATGGCGCTCCAGACCTGTCCGTTGATGGTGCGGGCAAAGGACTTGTTGATCAGGGACTTCTCGCGCAGCACCCCGTCAATCCTGCCCTTGGCGGTGCAGTAAACCAGAACGACGTCCTGGTCGGTGCGGGGCAATGCGGCTTCGAAAATCTCTTTCAGCAGATCGCGGCGGCGTTCCAGCCCCAGATCGTTCAGAAGCAATTTCAGAATGTCGCAATGGCCCGGATAGCGGATCGAGCGATAGGACACGGCCCGCGCCTTGCCTTCCAGCGTTTCCGGCAATGTGCCCAAGCCACCCGAAGTGTTGAAGCACTCGTATTCCACGCCGTCATGGCCCAGAACCTCGTAATCTTCCAGCGGTGCAGTCTTGACCAGCTTGCCGTTCACGATGGCATCGCACGGGTTGCAGTATTCGTTGATCAGCCCGTCGGTTGACCAGGTCAGATTATATTTCAGCGCATTTGTCGGATACAGCGGCAATGCGCCCACCCGCATATGCAGGCTGTCGATCTCGTCAAACTCTGCAGCCAGAGAAGCGCCGGCAATCCCGACAAAGCCGGGTGCTAGGCCGCATTGCGGCATGAACGCCGTCTCGCTGCCCTCGGCAAGCTCGCGCACCGCCTGGGTTGCGGCGACATCTTCGGTCAGGTCGAAATAATGCGCGCCCGCAGCCTTGGCTGCCTTGGCAATGGTCGGGGTCAGAAAGAACGGTGCTGCCGAAATGACGGCATCAAATCCCGTCAGCTCTTTGGCCATGCCGTCCGCGTCAGTGGCGTCGATCTGTTTGGTGCTAACGCCTATTTTCGCGATATCGCCCAAGGCTTTCAGGTCATGATCCGCAACCGTAACACTGTAATTCGGCGACCCTTTCAAAAGCGTCGCGATCATCTGCCCGATCTTGCCGGCCCCGATGACACAAATATTCCAGGACATCAGTTTCTCCACAAAAACTGTCTTGCGTGGAAAATGGCTGAAAGGGGTTACGCTTCATAGGGACCAATCTGACGAATTGCATCCAGAAGCCGTCAAAATGACGGAATTTTTGTCAGTTCGGTAGGTCGGTTGCAAAGCACCGTGGCACGTAACGAGGGTTGCAAATTGACATGACGTTGAAATCACGAACGGCTCAAAAAGCCGAAGGCCTTCTGGGCGCGGTGTATCAGGGGCGATCCGTGGGCGTGGCGCAGCAGGTTTCAATTGCGCCCTCAAACTCGAGCCGCAATTGAAAGCAATGAGACCTAAATTTCCAGCGAAATTCTGTGAGCTGGACTACGCCGCGCCCGAAAACTCGGCCCACTTCTGGCGAAGTGTCGCCGTCAGGCCGGTTGGCTGAGGTTCAGCCTGCTCCGAAATCTCTTCAGCCGAAGCCAGCACCGGAAACTCGGAGCGTACTGTTTGAAGCGACGGAGTGCTCTGCGAGAGCTCCTCACACATGACCGCGGCAATTGCGGCCTCCAACTCGGCCTCGTCCAATTCCTGTGCCGGGGACTCCATCGTCCTTAGACGCAGATACGGGTAATACGGCCTTTCATATTCCTCATGCATTGTAACACCAAACCGTTAACTCAGACATTCGCAGATCGATGCGCCACACTTGAATCCAACACATCGCCTGAAAACTTGTTCTGCCAGGAATGCGTCACACTCGCCCCACATGCGGCGGCATTGCAGCTTAAATGTGGCAAAACATTGTCAGTCGGGCAAGCTAGGAGCGGCACCGGACGGAAAAAACCGTTCAAACTGACCAGCTTAGCAAACAAAGGGGTAGGTTTTGGCGGGACTGTTTCCCGATGCTCCATTATGGGAACGATTTTTGCCCATAATCGCGACGGTCAGTTCCGGTACTCAATCGGTGTCACGCCACCGATTCACGATGGGATACCGGCGATCCAACCAGAAGGCGCGTTTGGTCAGCCTTGTTCCCGGCGCAGACTGAAACCGCTTGTACTCGCTGATGTAGATCAGATGTTCGACCCGACGGGCCTCGGCCTCGTCAAAACCTGCCGCCACGCAATCGGCGATCGAGCCGTCCTGGTCGACCAGGATCTCCAGGATGGCATCCAGAACCGGATAGTCGGGCAGGCTGTCACTGTCTTTTTGGTCCTCGCGCAGTTCAGCGGTTGGGGGCTTGTCGATAACTGATGGGCGGATGACCTCACCCGCCGGTCCCATCATCCAGTCGCGATGATTGGCATTGCGCCAGCGGCAGGTCTCGAACACGCGGGTCTTGTACAGATCCTTGATCGGATTGTAACCGCCGTTCATGTCGCCATAAATGGTGGCATATCCCACCGCGACCTCGGATTTGTTGCCGGTTGTCAGCAGCATCTCGCCAAACTTGTTGGAAATTGCCATCAGCAGAAGTCCACGCAGGCGAGACTGAACATTCTCTTCGGTCAGGTCTTCGTTTCGACCTTCAAACAACGGGGCGAGCGAATTGGTGACAGCGGCGCGGCTTTCCGAGATCGGAACAAAATCGTAGTGCACGCCCAACGCCTTTGCGACGGCCTCGGCGTCGTCCAGCGAGGCCTGGCTGGTATATTCCGATGGCAACATCACGCAGCGCACGTTTTCCGACCCAAGCGCATCTACCGCTATCGCCGCCACCAGAGCGGAATCGATGCCGCCTGACAGGCCAAGCAGGGCTTTGCCGAATCCTGTTTTCCCCATGTAATCGCGCAAGGACTGAACCATTGCGCGATAATCCTGTTCCCATTCATCCGGTTGCGGCACGATTTCTGCCGGTGCAATGCGCCAGCCATCTTCGCTACGTTCCAGATCAATATGTGTGATCGCTTCATCAAACACGGGCATCCGGAACGCCAGCTCTCCACCCGGATTCAGGCCGAATGTTCCGCCGTCAAAAACCTGGTCGTCCTGACCGCCCACCATGTTGAGGTAGATCAGCGGCAGTCCGGTTTCGACAACGCGCGCCACCATGTGGTTCAGGCGTATGTCGTATTTGTCGCGGAAATACGGTGATCCGTTGGGGATCAGCAGAAACTCGGCGCCGGTTTCTGCCAGCGTTTCGGTTACATCCTCGTGCCAGCTGTCTTCGCAAATCGGGCTGCCGATGCGGGTGTTGCCCACCGAATAGGGGCCACCCAGCGGTCCGGCGTCATAAAGGCGGACTTCGTCGAAAACCGTTTCATTGGGCAGGTGATGTTTCAGGACTTTGCTGGAAATCCGCCCACCCTTGAGGATCAGATAGGCGTTGAACAGTTTGCCATCCTCGACCCACGGACCGCCAATTGCCAGCGCCGGCCCATCGGCGCAGCGTTCAGCAAGCGATTCGACCGCAGCCATGGCCGCTTGGTGAAACACCGGCTTCAGGATCAGATCCTGCGTGTTGTACCCGGTGATGAACATTTCGGGCAACGCCACCAGATCGGCCTTTGCATCGCGCCCTTGTTCCCAGGCGGCATGGGCTTTGGCAGCATTGCCGTCGATATCCCCGACAACGGGGTTGAGTTGCGCCAGAGTGATGCGGAAACGGTCGGCCATACTGCCCTCTTGCCCTCGACTGTCCTATTGCCATTTACCAGATCGCACCGTGAGGAAAAGACAAATGCGGCAAAAGCCGTTGCCCTGCCCTGAGTGGTGCCTTAGTTTTGCGCAACAGAACGCATTCAAAGCATGACCGGCCAGGCGTGAAAACCCATGAACTTGTTTCGCATATCTATAGCCGTTTCACTTTTGGCCCTGACGGCGGTCAACGTGGCCGCGCAGGGTGACGACGTCATCATCGCCGATGACGAGGTTGGCGGCGTCTACGAGGGCACGTTTGAAAATGGACTACGTCATGGGACCGGCACGTATCGCCTGCCTGACGGTTTCGAGTATTCCGGTGAATGGTTCGAAGGCGAGATCAAGGGCAAGGGCATCGCGCGCTACGCCAATGGCTCGGTCTATGAAGGGATGTTTGCAAAAGGCCAGCCCGAGGGGCGCGGCAAGATCGTTTTTGCCGATGGCGGCAGCTACGAAGGCGATTGGGCCGGCGGATCCATCAACGGGACAGGTATCGCCGAATACGCAAACGGAATGCAGTATGAAGGCGAGTTCAAGGATGACCGCCATCACGGCAAGGGCATGATCAAGGATCCTGCCGGCTATGTCTATGACGGTGATTGGGTCGACGGCGTGAAGCAGGGCAAAGGCCGGATAACTTACGCCGAAGGCGGCGTCTATGAAGGCGATATCGAAAACGGGCTGCGTCATGGCCAGGGTACGCTGACGCTTTCTGACGGGATGATCTACACGGGGGACTGGTCACAGGATCTGATCACCGGCAAAGGCCGTCTCACCCAGGCCAACGGCGATGTCTACGAAGGGGACATGGTCGAGGGTCGGCGCGAAGGAAAAGGCAAGGCGACCTACAAGAATGGCGCGACATATGAAGGCGACTATGTGGATGATCGCCGCCACGGCAAAGGCCGGTTTCTCGGCGCGGACGGGTTCGACTATAACGGCGAGTGGTCCGAAGGCCAGATTGAGGGATTTGGTGAGTTGATCTATCCGGATGGATCAACCTATGTCGGGGACTTTCAGGCTGACCTGCCGCACGGCAAGGGTATGAACACTTTTGCGGACGGTACGATCTACGAAGGCGATTGGATCGCCGGCGTGTTCGAAGGCAACGGCAAGGCGACCTATCCCAGCGGCGTCGTCTACACCGGACAATTCAAGAATGCCCGCAGCCATGGCCAGGGCGTTCTGACATTTGCCAACGGCTACAGATACGAGGGCGAATGGGTTGACGGCGAACGGCACGGCAAGGGCAAGGCCAGTTTCGCTGACGGCACCGTTTACGAGGGTGATTTCCGGAACGGTGAGCGCCACGGCGAAGGAACGATCACAGCGCCAAACGGGTTCAGCTACACGGGCGGCTGGATTGACGGCAAGATCAGTGGTGATGGTATTGCCACCTACGCAACCGGCGACGTTTATGAAGGCAGCTTTGTTGACAACAAACGGCAAGGCAACGGCACCATGAAATATGCCAACGGGCTGGAAGAAACCGGTGTCTGGGAAAATGGTGCGCTGGCGGAAAAGGCTGACGAATCCCAGGACGCCACGGATGCGGATGAACCAACGCAGGAAAACGCAGAGGAACCGGCCGCTTCGGATGGGTGACCCTTACCTACCAGGGTATCCGTTCACCGGCCCAGTCAAAAAAGCCGCCGCTATCCGCAGGCATTAATCCTTCGATGACGGACAGCAGATTGCGGGCAGCTTCATCCGGTTCGACTGCCGGGTGCCGCCCCAGATATTTTCGCGTAAACTCGGTTTTGACCGTACCGGGGTGCAGCGCCACGCAAATCGCCTGTGCATGTGTGCGTTCCAGTTCAATTGCAGCGGTGCGCGTGATCTGATTGACCGCTGCCTTTGCGGCGCGGTAGCTGATCCATCCCCCAAGCCGGTTGTCCCCGATGGAACCGACGCGCGCGGACAGGATGGCAAAAACCGAACGCCGATCCCGAGGCAGCAACCGATTTGCGTGGCTAAGCACAAGGGCTGGCCCAACCGCGTTCAACGCGAACTGGTCCATCATCGCCGTTGAAGACAGCGACCGGATGGTCTTTTCCGGCCCGTGGCCATCGATCTCAAGCGCGCCAGTGGCGACCAGAACCAGATCAAACGGGCCCTGAAGCTTGTCCAGCGCGGAGTGAACCGCGTCGGGTTTCGTCATGTCAAATCCATCGGCCGAGCGGGACAACCCGGTCACGCTGACCTGTTGCAGGTCCAGCTGCCTGCAAATGGCGCGTCCAATTCCTCCGCTTGAGCCGATGATCAATGCTGATTTCATGTGCGCCAACCTAGAAGGATACCCGTCCGAATCAATGCCCGGCTGAAAAGGCCGGGTCCGGTCAGAGGATCGCAAATTGGTTCTTTTCATTCCTTGCGGGCTCTGTATAACCTCACAGTCATGATCAACCGCGCAGATATCCCTTATGCCGACACCGCTTTTTGCGGTGCGTCGCTGCGTGGCCTACTGATCCTAATCCGCCTCTGAGCGTGCCATTCGGCGCGCCCGCTCAGAGGAGGACGCCCGCGCGCCATAGGCTTTAGGACAGAAGAAGAAAGAGAATCCCATGACCAACGTGACCGACCAAGACCGCGTCTTGATCTTTGACACCACTTTGCGCGACGGCGAGCAAAGCCCCGGCGCCACCATGACCCATGACGAAAAGCTTGAGATCGCCGAGCTGCTGGACGACATGGGCGTCGACATCATCGAGGCCGGTTTCCCAATCGCCTCTGAGGGTGACTTCAAAGCGGTTTCCGAAATCGCCCAACGTTCAAAAAACAGTCGCATCTGCGGTCTGGCCCGCGCAAATTTCGCGGATATCGACCGCTGCTGGGAGGCGATCAAACACGCCGAACAGAACCGCATTCATACATTCATCGGCACCTCTCCGCTGCATCGCGCCATTCCGAACCTCACGCAGGACGAAATGGCGGAAAAGATCCATGAAACGGTCAGCCATGCCCGCAACCTGTGCGAGAATGTGCAGTGGTCGCCAATGGACGCGACCCGGACGGAATGGGATTACCTGTGCCGCGTTATCGAGATCGCGATCAAGGCAGGCGCGACCACGATCAACATACCCGACACTGTCGGCTATACGGCACCACTGGAATCCGCCGATCTGATCAAGCGCCTGATCGAAACCGTTCCCGGCGCAGATGAAGTCGTCTTCGCGACCCACTGTCACAATGACCTGGGGATGGCGACCGCGAACTCTCTGGCGGCCGTGATCGGCGGGGCGCGTCAGATCGAATGCACCATCAACGGCCTTGGCGAACGTGCGGGCAATACCGCGCTGGAAGAAGTTGTGATGGCCATGCGGACCCGCAATGACATAATGCCGTTCCGCACCGGGATCGATACCACCAAGATCATGCATATCTCGCGCCGGGTCGCCACGGTGTCGGGCTTCAACGTGCAGTTCAACAAGGCCATTGTCGGCAAGAACGCCTTTGCCCATGAAAGCGGTATCCATCAGGACGGGATGCTGAAGAACCGCGACAATTTCGAGATCATGCGCCCCGAGGATGTGGGATTGTCTGGCACTTCGCTGCCCTTGGGCAAGCACTCGGGCCGCGCGGCATTGCGGGACAAGCTGAACACGCTGGGCTATGAGGTCGGTGACAACCAGCTCAAGGACATCTTTGTTCGGTTCAAGGATCTGGCTGACCGCAAGAAAGAGGTCTTTGACGACGACATCATCGCGCTTATGACGCTGGATGATGACGAAGCGAACGATTTTCTGCAGCTGGTGTCGATGAAAGTCACCTGCGGCACCGGAGGTCAGGCAGAATCGACGGTTGAGCTTGAGGTTGACGGAAAGGATGTCATCGCCACGGAATACGGTGACGGCCCGGTTGATGCGACGTTCAGGGCGATCCGCGCGATCTTCCCGAACGAGGCTCATCTGCAGCTCTATCAGGTGCATGCCGTCACCGAAGGGACGGACGCCCAGGCCACTGTTTCGGTGCGGCTGGAAGAGGATGGCATGATTGCAACCGGCCAATCGGCGAATACCGACACTGTGGTGGCCTCGGCCAAGGCTTATATCCATGCTCTCAACCGCCTGGTCGTGCGCCGTGCAAAAGCCGGGCCGGGGGCGGACACGCGTGAGATCAGCTACAAGGACCTGACCTGAAGAGCGGGAAAGCTCCCGCACCCGCGGCGGTCCGGCTGCGCAGAACCACCTTGCGGCTTTGGGCCCGGCACCGCGCTTTGGCGCGGTGCCGGGCCCAAACCAATTGACTGCATCTTTGATGCCGGCAAACGGGGCGAGGGTTCCTCCGTTGTTTGCGCGAACGTCTCTCAGATCCTGTCGAACAGGGCCGTAAGCCGCGCGGTTTCATCTTCGAAACCGTACGGAGCGTTGATTATGAACATCCCTGAACCGATCATGTTGTGCCCTTCCCGGGCAGGCGGAAAGATCACTTCGTGGCGCATCACCTTTGGCAATGCCTGATTGGTCAGGGCCGCCAGCATATGCTTATGACGGTCATCGGCCAGAATCGGGTACCACAGCGCGATCACCCCGACATTCCACTTGCGGTGCAGTTTGGCGACGATCACCGGTAAACGACCATATTCGGCCTTCACCTCGTAGCTGGGATCGATCAGCAACATTCCACGACGCGGCGTGGGCGGCAGCAGGGATTGCGCCAGTTCATAGCCATCCTGCCGATACACCCGTGCGTTTCGGGCCGTTAGCGCGCCTGAAAGGGCCGCGTATTCCTTTGGGTGCAGTTCCGCGAAATGCAAATTGTCCTGTGGGCGTAACAGGCTGGCTGCGATCATGGGAGAACCCGGGTAACAGGCCGGTCCATACCGGGCCTGTATGTCCGAGATTGCCCGGGCCAGCGGGTGTTCCGGATCGAACCAGGCCTCGCGCCGCGCCCTTTCGATGCCCGCGTCCGCTTCGCCGGTTTTGCGGGCCTCCTCCGAGTCCAGATGGTATAGCCCGCGTCCGGCGTGGGTTTCGATGTAGCTCAGCGGTTTGTTTTTTTGCGTCAGATAACGCAGCGTCCAGGCCAGCAATGCGTGCTTTTGCACGTCCGCCAGATTCCCGGCGTGGTAAATATGTTGATATGAAAGCATTTTGCCTTCTAAAGTCCCTATCAATGAGGCGAAAAGGCGCTGATTGTCACGGAATCAGGCCTTTAATCGGGCGTGTTGGCACCCTATAAGTCATCCGTCCCGGAACCGTCGAGTCGCGGGCAGTAGAAAATTCTGACAGACAGGATCAGGGGAAACATGGGGATCTTTGGCAATCTGGGCGGCCTGTTCACAGCGGACATGGCCATTGACCTTGGGACGGCGAACACGCTGGTTTATGTCAAAGGGCGCGGCGTCATTCTGTCCGAACCCTCTGTGGTCGCCTATCACGTCAAGGATGGCGTGAAGAAAGTGCTGGCTGTGGGCGAAGACGCCAAGCTGATGCTGGGCCGGACCCCCGGTTCCATCGAGGCCATCCGCCCGATGCGTGAAGGGGTCATTGCCGACTTCGACACCGCCGAGGAAATGATCAAACATTTCATCCGCAAGGTGCACAAACGCTCGACCTTTTCGAAACCGAAAATCATCGTTTGTGTTCCGCATGGTGCGACACCGGTCGAAAAGCGTGCAATCCGACAGTCGGTTCTGTCCGCGGGGGCCCGTCGCGCGGGTCTGATCGCTGAACCCATTGCGGCCGCCATTGGCGCGGGAATGCCGATCACCGATCCGACCGGAAACATGGTCGTCGATATCGGTGGCGGTACAACCGAAGTTGCGGTTCTGTCGCTGGGCGACATCGTTTATGCCCGCTCGGTTCGCGTCGGTGGGGACCGGATGGACGAGGCCATCATCTCGTACCTGCGCCGTCAGCAGAACCTGCTGGTAGGTGAATCGACCGCCGAGCGTATCAAAACCACCATCGGCACTGCCCGTATGCCCGATGATGGCCGTGGTCAGTCGATGCATATCCGTGGTCGCGACCTGCTGAACGGTGTGCCAAAGGAAATCGAGATCAGCCAGGCTCAGGTGGCTGAGGCGCTGTCCGAACCAGTCCAGCAGATCTGCGAGGCGGTGATGACCGCGCTGGAAACCACGCCGCCCGATCTGGCAGCGGACATTGTGGACCGGGGGGTCATGCTGACCGGCGGTGGCGCTCTGTTGGGTGATTTGGACCTCGCGCTGCGCGAACAGACCGGTCTGGCCGTGTCGATTGCCGATGAAAGCCTGAATTGTGTGGCTTTGGGAACCGGCAAGGCGCTGGAATACGAAAAACAACTGCGCCACGCGATTGACTACGAAAGCTAAGGCGCGCACCCTTCCAATACAGGGTTAACAATCGGGCGCGAGCAGCACGGGAAGGAGTCCTGTGGCAAAGGACCGATCACAGCGCGACGAATACACCACCCCCTTACGCCGCTTGTTGCTGG
Source organism: Ruegeria sp. D4 (assembly GCF_056534475.1). Taxonomy (NCBI): domain Bacteria; kingdom Pseudomonadati; phylum Pseudomonadota; class Alphaproteobacteria; order Rhodobacterales; family Roseobacteraceae; genus Ruegeria; species Ruegeria sp. D4. The sequence continues at coordinate 177,962 of NZ_JBQFPJ010000007.1, read as the reverse complement.
GGATCGTTGTTTTGTGCCTGCTGGGTATCTTTCTGGTCTGGCGCATTGACAGCCCACGGGTCGAGAGGTTTCGCGCTCAGGTCGTGGATGCCGTGGTGCCCTCGATGGAATGGGCCATGGTGCCGGTCACGGCCACGGTCAACCTGGTCCGCGATTTCCAGAGCTATCAGCGGCTGAGCGAGCAGAACCGGGAATTGCGCAGTGAACTGCGCCGGATGCGTGCCTGGAAAGAGGCGGCGCTGCAGCTGGAACAGGAAAACGCCCGGCTGCTGGACCTGAACAACGTCCGGCTGGATCCGCGCCTGACCTATATCACCGGTGTTGTCATGGCCGACAGCGGCTCCCCCTTCCGGCAGTCTGTCGTTCTGAACGTGGGACAGCGGGACGGTATAGTCGATGGCTGGGCCGCCATGGACGGGATCGGGCTGGTTGGGCGCATCTCCGGCGTCGGCGCCGACACGGCGCGTGTCATCCTGATGACGGACGCCTCGAGCGCTATCCCTGCCACCATCCAGCCTTCCGGGCAGACCGCTTTGATCAAGGGGGACAATACAGCGGTACCATTGGTCGAGTTTCTGGAAAACCGTGAACTCGTCCGACCCGGCGACCGGGTCATCACGTCGGGCGACGGTGGCGTTTTCCCGGCAGGATTGCTGATCGGTCAGATCACCGCCGATCCGGGTGGCAGGTTGCGCGTGCGTCTGTCCGCCGATTTCGAGCGGCTCGAGTTTCTGCGCGTGCTGCGCTACCAGTCGGCGCCCGCCATTCGTGATTCCGGGGATATCGTTGGTCCGCTGCGGCCCGAAGCATCCCTGACCCCGGATGAGGCCGCAGATGGATAAGGCTGTTTCCCATCTCTGGGCCATGCGCTGCCTCTATGTTTTTCTGGTGGTTCTAGTGCTGTTTCTGCACCTGTTGCCGCTGAACACGCAGCCGGACCGCTGGCCGTTTCCGGATGTTCTGATCGCCCTCACATTCGCCTGGGTGCTGCGGCGCCCCGAATACACGCCCATCGCAATTGTGGCCGTTGTCATGCTGATAGCCGACCTGCTTCTGCAACGGCCGCCGGGGTTGCTGGCGGCACTGGTCGTTGTGGCAACAAACTATTTGCGCTCGGCAGCGCCGGGAATGCGGGATGTCGGATTTTTTGGCGAATGGAGCTCGGTCGCGGCGGTGATGACCGGTATCTTTGTGCTCAACCGTTTCATTCTGTCGGTTCTGTCGGTCCAGCAGGCCGCCTTTTGGCCGACAGTTGTTCAACTGATTTTGACCATCGCCATCTATCCCTTGATTGTACTGATCAGTCAGAATGGTATGGGCGTCCGCCGTATTTCAGCTGCGGATGCCGGTATTGTCGGGGCGCGGGCATGAAGCAGAAACGCACCAAATCCCAAGGCCTTGCCTACAAACGTCTGCCGCGCAGGGCGTTGGTTCTGGGTGGTTTGCAGGCGGTCTTTATCGGTGGTCTGGCTGCGCGGATGCGGTTTATGCAGGTTGATCAGGCCGATCAGTACCGGCTGCTGGCCGAGGAAAACCGGATCAACATCCGCCTGATCCCGCCGACACGCGGGCGCATCTATGACCGGAACGGGCAGGTCATTGGCCAGAACTCGCCGTCCTACCGGATCGTGATCGTGCGCGAAGACGCGGGTGATATCGACTCGGTCATTGCCAAGCTTTCGGAACTGATCCCCCTGAACGAGGATGAGATCGAGCGTGCCAGGACGGAAATGCGCCGGTCCGCACCCTTCCTGCCGGTCACGTTGGCAGATCAGGTCACGTGGGAGGACATCTCGAAAGTGGCGGTGAACGCGCCTGCCCTGCCCGGCGTGACGCCCGAAGTCGGTCTTACCCGCCAATATCCCCGGTATGAGGATTTCGCCCATATCGTCGGTTATGTCGGCCCGGTCAGCGACTACGACCTGAGCCAGATGGAAGACCCCGAGCCGGTTTTGCGCATCCCCCGGTTCCAGATCGGCAAGGTCGGGCTGGAGGCCAAGCAGGAGGCCACCCTGCGCGGCAAGGCCGGGGCCAAGCGGGTCGAGGTCAACGCGACCGGTCGCGTGATGCGGGAACTGGACCGCCAGGAGGGTGAAGCCGGGGCCGACCTGCAATTGTCGATCGACGCCGATCTGCAGCAATACGCACAGGCCAGATTGGCCGGGGAAAGCGCGGCGGCGGTTGTGATAGACTGCGAAACCGGCGATCTGCGTGCGATTGCCTCGGCCCCCAGCTTTGATCCCAACCTGTTTGTACGCGGTATCTCGGTCGCCGATTACAGGTCGCTGACACAGGACAAATATCGTCCGCTGGCAAACAAGACGGTACAGGGTACCTATCCACCGGGGTCGACCTTCAAAATGATCACGGCCATGGCTGCGCTTGAGGCAGGCGTGATCGGGCCCGGCAACACGGTATATTGCCCGGGTCATCTGAAAGTCGGCAGCCGCAGGTTCCATTGCTGGAAGCGCGGCGGGCACGGTACGGTCGATCTGGAAACCTCTCTCAAACGCAGTTGCGACGTCTACTACTATGATGTTGCCCTGCGCGTGGGCATCGACAGGATATCCGACATGGCCCGAACCTTCGGGCTGGGCATCAAGCACGATATTCCGATGTCGGCCGTGGCAGGGGGGCTGGCGCCAAATCAGGAATGGAAACAGCGGGTCCACGGGCAGGAATGGCTGGTCGGGGACACCGCGAACGCCTCGATCGGTCAGGGCTTCATGTTGGCCTCGCCCATGCAGCTTGCCGTCATGACCGCGCGGATCGCCACAGGCCGCGCCGTGACGCCGCGCCTGGTCCGGTCGGTCAACGGGGTCGAACAGCCCTCGGGCGCGGGTGAGCCACTTGCGGTCAATCAGCGGAACCTGTCACAGGTGCGCAAAGCGATGTTCTCGGTCTCCAATGACCGGCGTGGAACGGCCTACCGCAGCCGTATCATCGCAGATGAGTTTCGCATGGCGGGCAAGACGGGTACCAGTCAGGTCCGCAATATTACCAAAGCTGAACGCGCCGCTGGCGTGATCCGAAACGAAGACCTGCCCTGGGAACGGCGCGACCACGCGCTGTTTGTCAGCTTTGCCCCGTACGATAATCCGAAATACGCCATAGCCGTCGTCGTTGAACATGGCGGCGGTGGGTCCAAGGCGGCGGCCCCTGTCGCGCGGGACATCATGCTTCAGGCGCTCTACAACGGTACGCCCCCGCTTGAGGCGTATCCGGTTGCCGACCGCGAGCGCATCAAGGAACAGCAAAAACGGCTGGAGGGCGATCGCCGCCCCAAAGCGCGTCCGGATGAAAAGGACCGCGCATGAGCTATCTTGAATATGCCGTCAAATCCACGCCGTCGGGGTTTCGCAAGTTTCTGTATATGAACTGGCCGCTGACCCTGCTGTTGATCAGCACGGCCAGTGCCGGGTTCCTGATGCTGTATTCGGTGGCGGGCGGTTCGTGGACCCCGTGGGCCGAACCGCAGATGGAGCGGTTCGGGATGGGTCTGGCGGCCATGTTCATCGTGGCGCTTGTGCCGATCTGGTTCTGGCGCAACATGTCGGTTCTGGCCTATCTCGGCTCGATCGTTCTGCTGATCTTTGTCGAGCTTTTCGGCACGGTCGGCATGGGCGCGCAGCGCTGGATCGACCTTGGGTTCATGCGGCTTCAACCGTCCGAGGTCATGAAGGTTGCCCTGGTCATGGTGCTGGCCGCCTATTACGACTGGTTGCCGTCGCACAAGACCTCGCGCCCGCTTTGGGTGCTCATCCCTGTTGCCCTGATCCTGATCCCAACGTTCATGGTGCTCAAACAGCCTGATCTGGGTACGTCGATCCTGTTGCTGGCTGCTGGCGGTGGCCTGATGTTTCTGGCTGGTGTCCACTGGGCCTATTTCGCCGCCGTGATTGCAGCAGGTGTCGGGCTGATCGCCACAGTGTTCAATAGCCGTGGGACAGACTGGCAATTGCTCAAGGACTACCAGTTCAGGCGCATCGATACGTTTCTCGATCCTTCCACCGATCCGCTTGGCGCGGGTTACCACATTACACAGTCCAAGATTGCCCTGGGATCCGGGGGCTGGAACGGACGCGGGTTTATGCAGGGCACTCAGTCGCGGTTGAACTTCCTACCCGAGAAACATACCGATTTCATCTTTACCACACTGGCCGAAGAGTTCGGGTTCGTCGGCGGCATCACGCTGTTGATCCTGTATGCTCTGATCCTGATTTTCTGCATGGTTACCGCGCTGACGACCAAAGACCGTTTCTCATCGCTTGTGACTTTGGGCATTGCACTGAACTTCTTCCTGTTCTTTGCCGTCAACATGTCCATGGTCATGGGTCTTGCCCCGGTTGTCGGCGTTCCGCTGCCCATGGTCAGCTATGGCGGCTCGGCCATGCTGGTTCTGATGGCCGCGTTCGGCATCGTTCAAAGCGCGCATATCCATCGTCCTCGTTAATCTGAAAGGCAATCCATGACAGTGAATGTCCTGTTTTCCGCACGTCCCGGGCTTTGGCCTGTTTATGAGCCGTTGCTGCGCCAGGGCCTGTCCGAAGCCGGGCTGGAGTTTGAGTTGTCGCCAGAGATTTCACCGGAACAGGTCGACTACGTGGTTTACGGACCGACGGGCGGATTGCGGGATTTCGGGCCCTTCAGTCGGCTCAAGGCTGTACTCAGCCTGTGGGCCGGAATCGAAAGTATCGCGGACAATGAAACACTGATCGTGCCGCTGGCCCGGATGGTCGATCACGGGCTGACACAAGGCATGACAGAATGGGTCGTCGGGCATGTGCTGCGCTACCATCTGGGGATGGATCGTCACATCACCGTCCAGGACGGCGTCTGGACGCCTGAAGCGCCGCCTCTCGCGCAGCAACGGCATGTAACGGTTTTGGGTCTGGGCGCTTTGGGGCTGGCCTGCGCCAAGGCACTGGCCGCGCTGAATTTCAATGTTACCGGTTGGAGCCGCACGCCCAAGGACGTCGACGGCGTGACTTGTCTGCATGGGCAGAAGGGATTGAAAAGGGCGCTGTCTCAGGCAGAAATTGTGGTTCTGCTGCTGCCCGATACGGCAGCGACGGAAAACACGCTGAACACGGAAACGCTGGCTCTATTGCCCAAAGGTGCCCGAATCCTCAACCCGGGTCGCGGGCCGTTGATCGACGATGATGCCTTGCTGGATGCGTTGAATTCCGGGCAGGTGGGCCATGCCACGCTGGATGTGTTCCGGACCGAACCACTGCCGCCCGAGCATCCGTACTGGGCACATCCCAACGTGACTGTGACACCTCATATCGCGTCCGAAACCCGCGAGATCACTGCCGCGCAGGTTATCTGCGAAAACATCCGGCGCGGTGAGGCGGGCGAGCCCTTCCTGCATCTGGTGGATCGCCAGTTGGGGTACTGACGCCCCCCCGGATCAGGCGGCGATCAGGCCCCGCCCTTTCAGCAGTGCCTCGACACCCGGCAGACGGCCACGGAAGGCGAGATACAGGTCTTCGGCCTCGCGTGAGCCTCCGGTGGACAGGATGTTGTCCTCAAGCGCCTGGGCGCGATCAGGATCGAAGGCGCTGCCCGCCTCCTCAAATGCCGCAAAGGCGTCGGCATCCATGACCTCGGACCACATGTAGCTGTAGTAGCCGGAACTGTATCCGTCCCCGGAAAAGACATGCGCGAAATGCGGAGTGGCGTGGCGCATTCCGATGGCTCGCGGCATTCCGATTTCGGCCAGAACTTCGGCCTGTTTCGCCATGGGGTCGGCTGGGGCCGCGCCGTCGTGGAATGCCAGATCGACCAGAGCCGAGGCGACATATTCCACGGTCTGAAAGCCCTGATCGAAATTGGCCGCTTTCAGTACCTTCTCCAACATGTCCTTTGGCATCGGTTCGCCGGTTTCTGCATGCGTTGCGTATTTTGCCAGTACCTCGGGCACTTCCAGCCAGTGTTCGTAAAGCTGGCTGGGCAGTTCCACAAAGTCCCGCGCAACGCTTGTGCCCGAGATGCTTTCATAGGTCACATTCGACAGCATCTGATGAAGGGCATGGCCAAATTCGTGAAACAGGGTGCGCGCGTCGTCGTAGGACAGCAGCGCCGGGTCGCCTTTGGCGAAGTTGCAGACATTAATGACAACTGGCGCCTGTTCCTTGGGGAATTTCGCCTGCGCGCGCATTGCGCTGCACCAGGCACCGGACCGTTTGGAACCGCGCGCGAAGTAGTCCCCGATGAACACCGCGATATGCTTGCCATCGCGCGTCACCTCCCATGCGCGGCAATCGGGGTGATAGAGCGGGAAATCCAGCGGCTTGAATTCCAGCCCGAACAGCCGATTGGCGCAGGCAAAGGACGCCTCGATCATACGCTCCAACTGCAGATACGGCTTGAGCGCGGCCTCATCCAGATCATGCTCGGCCTTGCGCCGTTTTTCCGCGTAATATCGCCAGTCCCAGGCTTCCAGCGGCCCGTTGACCCCGTCCTCCTGCATCATTTGCGTCAGGGTTTCGGCATCGGCATCTGCGCGCGCCTTAGCAGGCTTCCAAACCTGCATCAGCAGGTCCCGCACCCTATCCGGCGTCCGGGCCATTTCCGTTTCCAGCTTGTAATCGGCAAAGCTGCCATAACCCAGCAGCGTAGCGCGTTCTTCGCGCAACGAAAGGATTTCAGCGGCAATCCCGCGATTGTCGGTTTCCCCGCCTTTCGCACCACGCGCCGCCCACGCGAGATACGCCTTTTCGCGCAGATCGCGGCGGGGCGAGAATTGCAGAAACGGCACGATCAAGGACCGTGACAGGGTCACAACCGGGCCATCCAGCCCTTTCTCCTTGCCGGCCGCACGGGCGGCATCGGTAACAAAACCGGGCAGACCGGCCAGATCACCCTCGGTCAACTCCATGAACCAGTCTCTTTCATCCGCCAGCAGGTTCTGGGTGAAGGATGTGCCCAACGTGGCCAGGCGGGATTTGATTTCCTGCATGCGGGTATCGTCATCACCCTGCAACGCCGCACCCGCGCGCACAAAACCGCGGTGGGTCAGCATCAGGACACGCGCCTGTTCGTCGGTCAGGCCCAATTCACCGCGCCGCGCCCAAAGATCGGCGACCCGCTGAAACAGAGGTTTGTTGGATGAGATCGCGGAAAAATGGGCCGCCAGTTTGGGTGAGAAATCGCGCTGAAGGGCTTCGCGCGCCGGGTTGCTGTCCGCACCTGCGACCGTAAAAAAGACCGCCAGAACCTTGTCCAGCTGTTCCCCGGCGGCTTCGAGTGCCTCGATTGTATTGGCGAATGTCGGGGCGTCCGGATTTGTCGCGATGGTATCGATCTGGGCGGTGTGCGCGGCCAATGCCTGATCCAGCGCCGGGGCAAAATCATCGTCCGAAATCTCGGCAAATGGGGCGATTGCAAAAGGGGTGTTCCAGTCGGACAGGATCGGGTTGGTCATTCAGATCTCCTTTGTCCGACAAGGTAGGCAGCCTGCCTGTGATGGTCCAGAGGGCGGGCGTGCACGTCGCCTGAAAAAGTCGCAATCCGGCTTGCATCGGTAGTGTGGCGCACGCAGGGTCGTCGGCAAAGGGAGACAGGATATGACCAAGCCGAACCGTCCCGCCGGGATCATGACCAGGGCCATCCACGCAGGCGATGCGCCGGATGCCTCGACCAACGCGTCTGCTCCGCCGATCCACATGAGCTCGACCTATGTGACCGAGGATCTGGCGGGTTTTTCGGCCCATGACCTGACGCCGGACAGCCCGTTTGTCTATTCGCGCTGGGCGAACCCGACGGTCGCGGGTCTGGAGGCCAAGATTGCCGCGTTACAGGGGACTGAAGCCTGTCTGGCAAGCGCGTCCGGGATGGCTTCTGCGTCAGCGATCTTTTTCACCTTTCTGTCCGCCGGAGATCATCTGATCGTGTCGGATGTTTCTTATGCAGGGGTCGCGGAACTGGCACGCGAGACTTTGCCGCGTATGGGGATCGAAGTCTCGGCGGTCAACATGTCCGATCCGGCCTCGGTGGCGGCCGCAATTCGCCCCAACACCCGCCTGATCCACACGGAAACGCCGGTGAACCCGATCGGTCGCCTGACCGATCTGGCCGCCGTCTCGAAACTGGCGCGTGACGCCGGGGCGTTGCTCAGCTGTGATGCGACCTTTGCATCGCCTTTGGGCATGGACACGGTGGGTCTTGGCGTTGATCTGACGATGCATTCGATTACCAAATATATCGGCGGCCATGGTGATGCGATTGGCGGCGCCGTTGCCGGGTCCGCCGAGCTGATCGCGAAAATGCGGATCGAGGCAGGTATTCATCATGGAGGCGTTTTGTCCCCCTTCAACGCCTGGCTGATCGCGCGCGGGGCTTCGACCCTGCCGTTGCGGATGAAAGCGCACGAGGCGGGTGCAATGGCCGTGGCGCACTGGCTGGAAGACGACCCACGTGTCACGAAAGTCATCTATCCGGGTCTTGCCTCGCATCCGCAGGCGGATCTGGCGGCACGGCAGATGTCGAACAAATCCGGCATGATTTCGTTTCAGGTAGGTAGCGCCGCGGATGGCGAGCGTATCGCGCAGCAGATGATCGAGCGGCTTGAGGTGATTCACTACGCGGTGTCGCTGGGGCATCATCGCAGCCTGATTTTCTGGATGGGAACCGATGGCCTGATGGAAACGTCCTTCCGGCTGAGTGGTGCGCAGCTTGAGGACTACCGCGCCTATGCCAGCGACGGTATTTTCCGCCTGTCTGTCGGGCTTGAAGACGCCGAAGACCTGATCGCCGATCTGGATCGCGCATTGGGTTAGCGCTACGCTCCCGCCCCCGCGGGACACATCAAAGACTTGCCCTGGCGGGGTTGGGCCGGGCCGCGCGCCGCTGGCGCGCGGCGGATTGGGTTAAACCCCGGCGCTTGCGCAGATCGGGCAATCGTCGCGTTTGGACAGGGTGATCTTGCGGCTTTCGCCGTAAAGCGCGTCATAGATCAGCATTTCGCCGCGCAAGGCCTGCCCCGCGCCGGTGATGACCTTGATGGCTTCCACCGCCATCATGGATCCGACCACACCGGGTAGGGGGCCAACGACACCCGCTTCGGCACAGGAAGGAGCCAGCCCGGGGGCCGGGGCTTCGGGGAAAATGCATTGATAGCAGGGGCCATCCGCAGCCGGATCAAAGACGCTCAGTTGCCCCTCCCATTGCGACAGCGCGCCCGAGATCAGAGGCTTGCCAAGCGCCACTGCCGTTCGGTTGGCCAGATAACGAGTGTCGAAATTGTCGGTACCGTCCAGGATCAGGTCAAAATCGCGGAATAGCTCTTCGGCGATCTCATCTGTCAGGCGGCGATGATAGGGCAGAACCACCACATTCGGGTTCTGCGCCTCCATTGCCTGTTGGGCGGAAAACACTTTGGGCATGCCGATATCCGCGTCCCGATGGATCACCTGCCGCTGCAGGTTGGCGTTTTCGACCTCATCATCGTCGATCACGCCGATTGTGCCGACACCTGCCGCTGCCAGATATTGCAGGGCCGGGGCGCCAAGCCCGCCGGCACCAATGACCAGAACCCGCGCCTTTTTCAGCCGTTTCTGCCCGGGTCCGCCCAGTTCGCGCAGAACGATGTGTCGGGCGTAGCGGTCAAGTTCGGTTTCGCTGAATTGATCAGATGGCATAGCAGGCTCCTTGGCAGGCACTGCGCGAGCGCGCAGCATCCTCAACAACCTGCCATAAATCAGAGCAAGACCGGCCGCGCCACCCAGGATCAGCCAGACGGCCGCCGATCCGCCGGTCGCCTGCCTTAGCGGGTTTCCATCCGGCAGCACCAGTTGGGCAATGATGACCCCGGCCAACAATACGGCAACGGATACATTCCGCGCCCCGCGTGAAACTCCGGCAAAATACCCGATGCCCCAAAGCCCGGCGGCAAGCCCCAGAACCAGTATCATCAGCCGCGCCCGGTCGAACCGAAGCCACTTGCCCCGCGTTCGGTGTCGGACAGGGCAACCGCGGCCTCGAACACGGCCTGCACAACCGGGGCCACCACAAGTTGCGCAATGCGTTCGCCATGCGTGATCTCGAACACATCCTGCCCAGCATTCAGAACGATCACACCCAACGGGCCGCGATAGTCGCTGTCGATGGTGCCGGGCGTGTTTGGCAAGGTAATTCCGTGTTTCAGCGCAAGCCCGGAACGGGGGCGCACCTGCACCTCATACCCGTTGGGAATTTCGATCCGCAGCCCGGTCGGCACCAGTGCCCGCTGACCCGGTTCAAGCCGGATCGGCGCGCCACCCGGCAGATTGGCCCGCACGTCCGCGCCCGCCGCGCCCGATGTTTCATACGAGGGCAGGGGAACCGAAGGGTCCGCTCCATCTTCACGGATTACACGAATTGCTACCATTGCTGCACCTCTTGCCGTGCCACGCGGGGCCGGTATCTTATTCTGTCAAAGCGTCGGCGATTTTGGCGGCCAGTTTCCGGGCCACTTCATCCTTGCCCATGCGAGGCCAACTTTCGGCCCCATCTTGCGAGATGAGGGTCACGGCGTTTTCCGAACCGCCCATGATGCCCGTCGCGGGGCTGACATCGTTCGCGACGATCCAGTCGCATCCTTTGCGCGTGCGTTTGGCCGTCGCATTTTCGACTACGTCATTGGTTTCGGCGGCAAAGCCGACAACCAGTCTGGGCCGCCCTTCCGTCATGTGCGACACACGTTTCAGGATGTCAGGGTTTTCGGCAAACTCCAGCGCGGGCAGGCCGTCGCGGCTTTTCTTCAGCTTCCGATCGGACGCGCTGGCAACCCGCCAGTCAGCCACGGCTGCGGCAAACACGCCGGCATCGATAGGCAGGGCTGCATCGACCGCCTCGGACATCTGGCGCGCGGTTTCCACTGGGATGACCTGCACGCCATCGGGCGGAGGTACATCTGCTGGGCCGGTTACAAAGATCACGTCGGCCCCCAGGGATGCCAGCGCGCGGGCCACGGCCGTGCCTTGCGCGCCAGACGACCGGTTGGCGATATAGCGCACCGGGTCGATGGGTTCGTGGGTCGGTCCCGACGTCACCAGAATACGCTTTCCGGACAGGGGGCCATTGCCCAATGCGGCCTCGATCGCGGCCACGATCTCCAGAGGTTCCGACATGCGGCCCGGTCCGAACTCGCCGCAAGCCATATCGCCTTCGTTCGGACCGACGAACCGGACGCCATCGGCCTGCAATTGCCTTAGGTTTCGTTGCGTCGCGGGATGATCCCACATACGCACATTCATTGCGGGTGCGCACAGCACGGGCGTATCCGTTGCCATCAACAGGGTCGAGGCCAGATCATTAGCGAGCCCAGCAGCCATCTTGCCCATCAGATCCGCCGTTGCCGGAGCCACTACGATCAGGTCAGCAGAACGGGACAGCTGGATATGGCCCATCTCGGCCTCATCCGTCAGATCGAACAGATCTCGGTAGAGTTTTTCTCCGGCCAGAGCGGACACGGACAAGGGCGTCACGAATTCTTCTGCCGCGCCCGTCAGGACCGGCGTCACCGCCGCACCGTGTTCTTTCAGCCGCCGGATCAGGTCCAGCGACTTGTAGGCCGCAATCCCGCCGCCAATGATCAGCAATATGCGTTTGGATGCCAGCATCATCTGCCCTTCCCGTCCCGGTCGGTCCCGACATTAGGCAACGCAAGCAGGTTGTTCCAGTTGTTAATTCTGCACACCAAAGGCTTCGCACGGATCTTCCCGCTCGGCAGCGGGGCTGTCGATTACGGTGTCAAACGTGCCATCGATAACGCCATCTTCGGACTGGCCCAGAACATAAAGCTTCAGACCGGGGCTCAGGCGCGACAGGAAGGTCGGGATACCGCGGTCTTTGCGAGCGTGGCCGTTGCCAGTGATAACCGCGACCGGCCCGCCGGTTTCATCCTTTGCGCGCAGGATCGCGCGGGTCAGGACCGCATCCCGCAACCTTTGAATCGCAACCATCTGGGGCAACATCTCGGTCGGAACCGCGTTGCAATGCGCAGCAAGCTGATCGGCCTCGCGCGCGGCCTGATCATCGGCTGACAGGGGTACCGTCAGGCCAAAGCGCGCGGCATCGGCGCCAAACGTCGTGGCGGCACCTCGTTCCATGGCAGTTCGGGCGGCCTTTCGTGGAACCATCGCCCCGTAAACCGGCGCATCCGTTGCCTCGAAGACGGGGTAATACATGCTGAGCGGTGGCCAGCCTGACTCGGCCCATTGCAGAATACGTGACAATTCCTCGGGGTCGGAGGCTGCCGTCTGAGCCAGACGTTTGGCACCTTCTTCCGTCACCATTTCCCAAACAACGGCAGAAGGCGAAACCGCCTCAAGCGCCTGGGTCTGAACCAGGTGATGGCGCGGGTTGTCGTGAATTTCACCCAGTATGACCACATCCGCCGCCTGCATGGCGGCCGTCACATCATCGGGGATCAGGCTGTCGGCCTGCGCGGGTCGCGCCAACCCGGAGGTAAGGGTCAGGGCCCAAACAAGAATCGCAAACTGTTTCATGCGATGAAGTGTTGCACCTCGCGCGATTGGCCTTCAAGGTTCTTGCGCATTTTCACAAAGGCGGCGGCTTCAAGCTGACGTACACGTTCCTTAGACAATCCCAGTTCCTGCCCGAGGCTTTCCAATGTCCGGGAAGGTTCACGCAGTTTGCGCTCGCGCACGATGAAACGCTCGCGCTCATTCAGCGATTGCATCGCTTTCAGCAACCATTCACGCAGCTGTTCGGTGTCGTGACGGCTTTCCACGGTTTCAGCGGCCTGTTCGCGATCGTCTTCAAGCGCGTCGATCCATTCGCGCCCGTCTTCATCGGCCGACTGCACCGCATTGAGCGAGAAATCTGAACCGGACAGACGCCCCTCCATCATTTCGACGTCGCGCAGCGGGACACCGATTTCGGCCGCGATCATCTGGTGAAGCTGATGGCGATCCAGTTCCATACCCTCGGTCGCTGCTTCACGTTCCAACCGGGCCTGAACCCGCCGCATGTTGAAAAACAGAGATTTCTGCGAAGAGGTCGATCCGGTCCGCACCATCGACCAGTTTCGCATCACGTAATCCTGTACGCTGGCCTTGATCCACCAAACCGCATAGGTCGAAAAGCGCACGCCGCGGTCCGGGTCAAACTTGTCGGCGGCTTTCATCAGGCCCAACCCGGCCTCCTGAATCAGATCATTCATCGGCGCGCCATAGCGCTTGAACTTGGCGGCCATTGAAATCGCCAAACGCATATAGGCGGTGATCAGGCGATGCAGCGCCTGCTCATCTCGTTCATCCCGCCATGCATAAGCCAGCCGAAGTTCGGTTTCAGCGTCCAGCAGCTCGGCTTTCATTGCCTGCCGGGACATCGAAAAATCTTTTGCGTTATCCAGTGCCATGCAAATCTCCCCTTCACAGGCGCGGGCCGGGCTTGCCATGCCGACCTAGTGTCGATACGCACAGAAAGACCAGATGGATCATTTGAAAGGTAGGGATCGTGAGCTCCGATTTAACCTTTGTACTGGGCGGGGCGGCCTCGGGGAAATCTGCCTTTGCGGAACAACTGGTTGTTTCAACTGCAAAAAGCCGGGTTTATCTTGCAACTTCACAAGTGCTTGATGGCGAGATGCACGCCAAGGTTCAGCGCCATCTGGATCAGCGCGGGGAAGGCTGGACCACGATTGAGGCGCCCATGGATCTGGCCCCGGTTCTGGCCGAACTGGCAGCGGATCAGATCTGTCTGATCGATTGCGCCACCATGTGGCTGACCAACCATTTGCTTGCAGAATCCGATCTGCAATCTGCGCAGGAGGATTTGCTGAACGCACTGCGCGATTGCCCGGCCCGGCTGGTTGTCGTGTCCAACGAAGTCGGTCATGGCATCGTGCCCGAAAACGCGCTGGCCCGCCGGTTCCGCGAGGCGCAGGGGCGTCTGAACATTGCGCTGGCCGCGCAGGCCAAGCTGGTCGTGCAGGTGACAGCCGGATTGCCGCTGGTCCTCAAGGGGCAATTGCCATGACACGTTTGTTTCTTGTCAGACACGGGCCCACACATGCCAAAACCATGGTCGGCTGGTCGGATCTGCCTGCTGATCTGAGCGATCAGGCCGCAATTGACCGGTTGCACGAGCACCTGCCATCAGATGCTCTGATCGTGTCATCCGACTTGTCCCGTGCGGCGGATACGGCAACGGCCATTCAGGGCACGCGGAGACGGTTGCCGCATCACCGTGATTTGCGGGAAATCAACTTTGGCCGCTGGGAGATGCGCGCCTTTGCCGAGATCGAGGCGGAAGATCCCGAACTTGCATTTGCCTATTGGGACAATCCCGGCGACATACGCCCGCCCGGTGGCGAAAGCTGGAACGACGTGCGCCTGAGGGTGGACCGGGCCATTGATCGGCTGATCGCAGCGCACACAGGCGCGGATCTGGTCATTGTCGCCCATTTCGGCGTTATCCTGACACAGGTGCAACGCGCGCTTGATCTGGATGCGCAACAGGCATTTTCACACCGGATCGACAATCTGTCGGTGACGCGGATTTCGCGGGACGGCAGCACATGGTCGGTTGGGTCTATTAATCACATTCCGTGATAAGAGTGCCCACAATTCTCTGATTTACTGATGCAAAGCCCTGCGGCATCGTTGCCGCATGACTTATGACCTGTATATCGGGGACCGCCTGTTTTCCAGCTGGTCCATGCGTGGATGGCTGATGCTGGAAAAGTTCGGCCTGCCTTATCGAAGCCATTTGATCGGTCTGTATTCCGGCACAATGGACGAAGACATGAAATCTCTGGCTCCGGCACGGCTTGTGCCGGCCTTGCGTTTGCCGGACGGAACTGTGGTTGGTGAAAGCCTGGCCATGGCCGAGACGCTGGTTGAACGGCACCCCGAGGCAGGCTTGTGGCCCAACGAACCGGCGGCCCGCGCAACCGCGCGCTGGCTTTGCACAGAAATGGTGTCGGGTTTTTCGGCGTTACGCAGCCAATGCCCGATGCAACTGCTTCACTGCTGGGTGGGTTTTGACCCTTCGCCCGAAACCCTGTCAGACCTGAAGCGCATCGAAACATTGTGGGATCACGCCCGTTCGGTGTCCGGTGCGGCTTCGGGTCCGTTGTTCGGCGCGTATTCTCTGGCAGATGTATTCTATACACCAGTTGCGGCCCGCATCATTGGCTATGGGCTGCCGGTGTCCTCGGCGAGCCGCGACTATTGCCTGGAGTTGCTCTCGGACCCTTGCGTAAGGCAATGGCGGGCCATGGGCTTGACCGTGCAATACGATCCTTTTCCTTACGCGCAGGACCTTTCTTCAATCCCGTGGCCCATCGGCGGGGTTTCACAGGCCAGGCCAGTTGCAAGCGGCCCCTCCGCCAATGAAAACTGTCCCTATTCCGGTAAAGTAGCCACCCACTTCCTGGAGCTTGACGGCGCAAGTTGGGGGTTCTGCAACGCGTTTTGTCGGGACAAGACGGTCGCCGACCCCGAAGCATGGCCGAAATTCAAGGCGATGGTCGGGAAATGAACACCGCCGTTAACCATTCCTAAACCGCACCCATGGCAGCAACGTCCTGTTAACCAACAACAGGAAGACAATGGTTGCCCGCGCCCACACTGTCGCATTTCAAGGGGTTGATGCCCGTCCGGTCGAAGTTCAGTGCGCCGTTTCACCGGGGTTGCCAGCCTTTTCGATCGTAGGCCTGCCGGACAAAGCCGTGTCCGAAGCGCGCGATCGTGTGCGCAGCGCCCTCAGTTCCATGGCCATCGCCCTGCCGTCCAAACGGATCACCATCAACCTGTCGCCCGCCGATTTACCGAAAGAGGGCAGCCATTTCGACCTGCCCATTGCCGTGGCCCTGCTGTCGGCGCTGGAGATCATTCCTGCCGATGCCGCGGAAGGAACAGTTGCGCTGGGCGAGCTGTCCCTGGATGGATCGCTGGTCCCCGTCGTCGGCGCCTTGCCCGCGGCCATGACCGCCGCTGCCGAGGATCGTTCCCTGTTGTGCCCCAAAGCCTCAAGCGCGGAAGCGGCCTGGGTTGATGCCACGCAAGTGATCGGCGCCGAATCTCTGGGCGATGTGGTCCGGCATTTCTCGGGTCAGTCGCCATTGCCGGTCGCGCAGCCCGGCGAAGTGACACTTGCGCCCATTACGCGAGACCTGCGCGATGTGAAGGGGCAGGAACGCGCCAAACGGGCGCTGGAAATTGCTGCGGCGGGGCGACACCACCTGATCATGATCGGCACACCGGGATCGGGCAAATCAATGCTGGCCGCCCGGTTGCCCGGTATCCTGCCACCGCTGACAGCGGTCGAAGCACTGGAAACCTCGATGATCCAGTCCCTGTGCGGCTTGCTGGACGAAGGCGGCATCAACCGCAGCCGCCCCTTTCGCGAACCGCACCACACCGCTTCGATGGCGGCCATCGTCGGCGGCGGAAAGGGTGCCAAACCCGGTGAGATTTCCCTGGCCCATAACGGGGTGCTGTTCATGGATGAGTTCCCCGAGTTTCCGCGCACCGTGCTGGAAACTTTGCGCCAGCCAATCGAAACCGGCGAGGTCATGGTCGCCCGCGCGAATGCGCATGTGAAATACCCTTGCCGGTTCATGCTAGTAGCGGCCGCAAACCCATGCAAATGCGGCTATCTGAGCGATCCTGCGCGTGCCTGTTCGCGGGTTCCGATGTGTGGCGAGGACTACCTGGGGCGCATTTCTGGTCCTTTGATGGATCGTTTTGACCTGCGAATCGAAGTTCCTCCGGTCGGGTTTACCGATCTGGATCTGCCGCCGTCAGGTGACTGTTCGGCTGTGGTTGCAGCGCGCGTGGAACGGGCGCGTGGCATTCAGGCAGCGCGATTTCAGGGAAACCCGTCGGTGCGTCAAAACGCTGATATCGAGGGGGCGCTGCTGGAGGAAGTTGCCGCGCCGGACGCCGAAGGCAGGGAGTTGCTGTTGAAGGCGGCCGAACGGTTTGGACTGTCAGCCCGCGCGTTCCACCGTATCCTGCGCGTTGCGCGCACGATTGCGGATCTCGACGGCGCGCCTGACATCCGCAAACCCCATGTGGCCGAAGCGCTGAGCTTTCGCATCAGCGCCCGGACGATGGCCTAGAGCTTTGCCTCAATTGCGTCCCAGATTTTGCCTGCGACGTTGACCCCGTCGAACCGTTCCAGTTCCTGAATACCGGTGGGCGAGGTGACGTTGATCTCAGTCAGGTAGTCGCCGATCACGTCGATGCCGACAAACACCTGGCCTTTTTCCTTCAGCAGCGGACCGATCTTGGCGCAGATTTCAAGATCCCGGTCGGACAAGCCGATCTTTTCTGGCCGGCCGCCAACATGCATGTTGGACCGTGTCTCGCCCTTTGCTGGAACGCGGTTGATGGCACCAACCGGTTGCCCGTCCACCAGAATCACGCGTTTGTCGCCGTTTTGGACATCGGGCAGGAATTTCTGCACGATCAGAGGTTCACGCGAAAAGCCCGTGAAAAGTTCATGCAGCGAGGTCAGGTTGCGGTCATTGGTATCCAGGCGGAACACACCGGCGCCGCCGTTGCCGTAGAGCGGCTTCAGGATGATGTCGCCATGTTTTTCCTTGAAGGTTTTGATTGTCTCCAGATCCCGCGCAATTGTGGTTGGCGGGGTCAGGTCAGGAAAATCCAGAACCAGCAGTTTTTCCGGGTAGTTGCGCACCCAGAAGGGATCATTCACCACAAGGGCGTGCCCGTTCAGGCGGTCCAACAGGTGCGTGGAGGTGATGTAGTGCATGTCGAACGGTGGGTCCTGACGCAGCCAGATCACGTCGAAATCGGCCAGATCCACTTCGCGTTCTGGCCCCAGAACCGCGGGATCGCCGGGAACGCGCTGTACCGTCATGTCCCGGCCAAGCGCTGTAATGCGACCTTCCTGATAAGCAAGCTGATCGGGTCCGTAGAAAAACAACTGATGTCCGCGGGCCTGTGCCTCTTCCGCCAGCCTGAACGAACTGTCTGCATTGATGTCCACGGTCCCGATTGGGTCCATCTGAAAGGCGATTTTCATGGCGTATCCCTCGTTTTCTCGCCTGATACATGGCGCAGAGGGGCAGGGGGTTCAATGGCGATCAAACCTGACCGAAGGCGTTTTCGATGATTTGAACCGCTCCGCTCGCGTCGACCAGAGCCGCGTCAAATCGGACATTCGTCAGCTGCCCATTGGGTTCATGCTCCAGAAACTGGGCTGCGGAGGTGTAGATTCGGCTGATCTGGCGGGGGCTGATCCGCGCTGCGGCCTTTTCAAAACTGCTGCTTTTCTTGACTTCTATGAAGACGATACCGTCCGCATCGCGTGCAATCAGGTCGATCTCACCACCGGCCCCGCGCCAACGACGGTGAGTGATTGTGAAACCACGCCGTTCATAATCAGCCGCGACGCACAGTTCCGCAGACTGACCCGCGTGGTAGGAAACTGACCCCCTGACCGAACGACTGGCCATTTCACTCCTTCCCGAGTTTCAGAGCCTTCTGATAGAGGGGGCGGCGCGGCAGTTTGAACATCTGCGAGACAAGATCAGCCGCGTCCCGAACCGAATGGGTTTCCAAGGCTCTTTTCAGAGCCTCTTCTACGTCAGAGTCCTTAATGTTTTGCGAATGGCCGCGATCAACCAACAAGACAACTTCGCCCTTTACGGTTTCGCCGCGATAGGCTTCGGCCAGATCCCCAAGCGTGCCGCGCCGGACCTCTTCAAATTTCTTGGTCAGTTCGCGGCACAGCGCGGCCTGACGGTCGGGTCCAAGACCCTCGGCGAGATCGGACAGGCTGGCGGCGACGCGCTTTGGTGATTCGTAGAACACCAGCGTACCGGGTATGTCGCGCAGCGCCTCAATCCGGCTGCGGCGCGCGCCCGAGGCATTGGGAAGAAAGCCTGCAAAAAAGAACGCATCCGTGGGCAAACCGGCAAGCGTCAAGGCCATCAGGGCAGCAGAAGGTCCGGGGGCACAGGTCACGGAATGCCCGGCCTCGACCGCCTGCCGGCCAAGGTCGTAGCCGGGATCGGCAATCAGCGGCATCCCGGCCTCGGATGCGTAGGCCACTGACATTCCCTGCGCCAGCGCGTCCAGGATTTTCTGGCGCGCGCCTGCGCCGCTGTGGTCGTGGTAGGCCTGAATGCGCCGCCCTTCCAAGGGAATTCCATGAATCTCCATCAGGCGCCGCAGGCTGCGGGTGTCTTCGGCGGCGATCATGTCAGCCGAGGCCAGTACATCCAGCGCCCTGAGCGTGATGTCGCGCGCCGTTCCGATCGGAGTGGCAACAAAATACAATCCCGCGCCTAATCTGACCTTCTGGAAATTCAAAGCTGGACCCTCACTGCATGACGTTTATTATCGCGGCTCAATAGAATAGCAGCGTTCCAAGCCGCCGGATCAGGGAGTTTTCATTTAGATGTTTACCGTTTGCAAGCCCGTTCGCAAGTTGGCGAAATCCGCCGTTGTCCTCGCCACTGCCGCGCTTCTGGCCGCTTGTGAGCCCGGCGGACTGGGTGGGGGTCCTTCGATCAACGCATCCAAACCGGTGCCTGTCGCCCTGCTGGTTCCACGCGGATCGGCGCAATCGGGGGATGCAGCATTGGCCCAAAGCCTTGAAAACGCCGCCCGTCTGGCCATGGCTGATCTTCAGAATGTGCAGATTGATCTTCGGGTTTATGACACTGCAGGAAACGCGGGTATCGCCGGCACGGTGGCCAAACAGGCCGTGGATGATGGTGCGAAGATCATCATCGGCCCGGTTTACGCGCAGGCAGCCAATGCCGCCGGTTTGGCCGTTCTGGACAAAAGCATCAATGTTCTGTCCTTTTCCAACAACACCAGCGTCGCCGGTGGAAACGTGTTTGTGCTGGGACCGACCTTTGAAAACACGGCTGGTCGGCTGGTGAATTACGCGGCCCAGCAGGGCAAAACCGGAATGGTCGTCGTTCACAGTAACGATGGGGCAGGTCAGCAGGGCCAAACCGCAATTATTTCAGCCCTCAGCACAAGCCGGGTCAACAATGCGGGTTCGGTTGGATTTGACCGCTCGCAGCAGGGCGTCATCGGCTCGGTTCCGACGATTAAGTCGACGGTCGATGCAACCGGGGCCGATTCGATCTTTCTGACGGCAACCACCGCCGGTGCCTTGCCGCTGTTCAGCCAGTTGCTGCCCGAAGCTGGTATTTCTCCGGCTACGACGCAATTCATCGGGCTGACACGCTGGGATATTCCGCCGCAAACACTGGAATTGCCGGGTGTGCAGGGCGGGTGGTTTGCCTTGCCGGATCCGGCAAAGGCACAAGCCTATCGCCAACGGTACAATGCGACCTATGGCGAGGCACCGCACCCGATCAGCGGTTTGGCCTATGATGGCATCGCGGCCATCGGCGCATTGGTCGGGCAGGGGAAATCGGACGCGCTGACAGGTGCCGCCCTGACTCAGAATGCTGGGTTTCAGGGCGTTGGCGGCATCTTCCGTCTGCGATCGAATGGAACAAATGAACGTGGTCTGGCGGTTGCCACGATCCAGAACAAACAGGTGGTTGTGATTGACCCTGCTCCACAAAGCTTTGCGGGCGCCGGTCTCTGAGCCCGAAGGCAGCCTGATCTGCCCGGCAAACGAGATTTTTGACAGTGAGGGCGTCAGTGCCCGTTTGTCTGAAGCCTTCGATAACTGCAATGACAATGCTGAAATGCGCGCGGAAACCGTGCGCGTTTTGCGTGATGCGCAGAAGGCCGGACGCATGGCCATCGCCAATGCGTTTGCGGAGCAACCCTTTGCGGCGCGACCATTGACGCGATCGTACACCTACCTGACGGACCAGTTGGTCGGAACCGCGATGCTGGTCTCCGGCCGATATCTTCACCCGTTGGCCAATCCGACCCAGGGTGAAAAGATCGCGGTTCTGGCGGTCGGAGGGTATGGCCGGGGCGAGATGGCCCCTTCATCCGATGTCGATCTGCTGTTTCTGACCCCCTACAAGATCACCGCGTGGGCCGAGAGCGTGATCGAATCCATGCTCTACATCCTTTGGGATCTGCGATTGAAGGTCGGGCATTCATCGCGCACGATCCGGGATTGCCTGCGTTTGGGCGCGGATGATTTCACGATCCGCACTTCGATGCTCGAGCAGCGGTACCTTGCCGGGGACAGGGAATTGGCGACGGGTCTGGAAGAGCGCCTGAAAGCGGATCTGTTCAAGGGCAGCGAGCGTGAATTCATCGAAGCCAAGTTGCAGGAGCGGGACGCACGACACCTCAAGCAAGGCCAGCGATATATGGTCGAGCCCAATGTGAAAGAGGGTAAAGGGGGTCTGCGCGATTTGCAGTCATTGTACTGGATCGCCAAGTACATATATGGCGTTCACGACGTGGCCGAGCTTGTTCCGCTTGGCTTGTTTACACCTGATGAATTCAAGGGCTTTGTCGAGGCCGAGGAGTTCCTGTGGGCTGTCCGGTCGCATCTGCATCTGATCACGGGGCGCGCGACCGAGCAGCTGGCCTTTGATCTGCAGGTCGAGGTTGCCGACCGCATGGGCTATCAGGACCGCGCCGGTCGGCGAGCGGTCGAGGTGTTCATGCAGCGATATTTCCGCGAAGCAACACGTGTCGGAGAACTGACGCGGATCTTTCTGACCAAGCTGGAGGCCGCGCATGTAAAAGGTGCGCCGCTGCTGGAACGCATCTTTCGCCGCCGCCGCCGTGTCAAATCAGGCTACACAGTGGTGCATGGCCGTCTGGATGTTGGTGACCCGGACAAGTTTCTGTCCGACAAACTGAACCTGCTGCGTCTGTTTGAGGAAGGGTTGCGGACCGGGATGCTGATCCACCCGGATGCAATGCGCCTGGTCACGGCCAACCTGCATCTGATCGACGATGAAATGCGCAATGACAAAGAGGCGCAGCGCATCTTCCTCGACCTGATGCTGAAACACGGCAACCCGGAACGCGCCCTGCGCCGGATGAACGAACTTGGCGTGTTGTCGGCCTTCCTGCCCGAGTTCGAGCCCATCGTGGCGATGATGCAGTTCAATATGTATCACAGCTATACGGTGGACGAGCACACCATACAGTGCATCGTCAACCTGGCGCAGATCGAACGCGGAGAGTTGGTTGAATCGCTGCCGCTCGCCTCGTCGATCCTGAAAGGGGGCGTCAATCGCAAGGTTCTGTATGTGGCGCTGCTGTTGCATGACATTGCCAAGGGGCGGCCTGAAGATCACTCGATTCTCGGCGCCCAGATGGCCCGCAAGATCGCGCCGCGTCTCGGGTTGAACAAGTCAGACACCGAAACGGTCGAATGGCTTGTGCGTTATCACCTGCTGATGTCGGACATGGCACAAAAACGCGATATCTCCGACCCGCGCACGGTGCGTGATTTTGCCAAGGCAGTGCAGACAGTCAAACGGCTGGACCTTTTGACGGTGCTGACGGTTTGTGACATTCGCGGCGTCGGCCCAGATACATGGAACAACTGGAAGGCTACCCTGTTGCGCGCGCTGCATGCCGAAACAAAACGCGCGCTGGAAACAGGGATGGAGGATCTGAACCGGGCCAACCGCGGGGCCGAGGCCAAGAAGGCGCTGCGTGTTGCGCTGGACGACTGGTCCAAGGCCGACCTGAAAACCGAAACCGGACGGCACTACGATCCTTACTGGCAGGGTCTCAATCTTTCCACCCACATCGAATTTGCCGAGATGCTGCAGGCTTTGGAAACCAGCGGCGACCCCGGAGCGATGGAAATCCGCCTGCACCCGGACGAAGACCGCGATGCCACCCGCGCCTGTTTCGCCATGGGCGATCACCCCGGAATTTTCGCGCGGATCGCCGGCGCGCTGGCGCTGGTCGGGGCCAACGTCGTGGATGCACGCAGTTATACGACCAAGGACGGCTATGTGACCGATGCGTTCTGGATACAGGATGCCGAAGGCCACCCATTCGAAGCCAGCCGCCTGCCACGCCTGACCCAGATGATCCACAAAACCCTCAAGGGTGAGGTGGTGGCGCGCGATGCGCTGAAATCGCGGGACAAGATCAAAAAACGCGAACGCGCCTTCAACGTTCCGACCCACATCATGTTCGACAATGACGGGTCTGAAATTTACACGATCATCGAGGTCGATACCCGCGACCGTCCCGGTTTGCTGTTTGACCTGACCCGAACCCTGGCGGCATCCAACGTGTATATCGCCAATGCTGTGATCGCGACCTACGGCGAACAGGTGGTCGACACCTTCTATGTCAAGGATATGTTCGGGTTGAAATACTATTCGGAAAGCAAGCAGCGCGGGCTGGAAGCCAAGCTGCGTAAAGCGATCACCGAAGGCGCCGAGCGCGCGGCCTCATGAAGCAGATCCGCCTGTTTTCGGGCCTGTTCACGGTCGGCTTCTGGACGCTTGCCAGCCGCATCCTGGGATTTCTGCGCGAAATCCTTCTGGCCGCCTATATTGGTCCGGGGCCGGTCATGGATGCATTTGTCGCGGCCTTCCGCCTGCCCAACATGTTCCGTCGCTTCTTCGCCGAAGGCGCGTTCAACGCAGCGTTTGTTCCGATGTTCTCAAAGCGCCTTGAGGGCGGCGAGAACGCACAAGAGTTTGCGCAGGACGCCTTCAACCTGCTGGCGTTGGCTGTGTTGGCGCTGGTCGGCCTCGTCATGGTCTTCATGCCCGCGCTGGTCTGGGTCACGGCCGAGGGCTTCTATGGCGACGAACGTTTCGATCTGGCGGTGGACTATGGGTATATCGTCTTTCCCTACATCCTGTTCATGTCGCTGGCGGCCTTGTTTTCTGGCGTCCTGAACGCGACGGGCCGGTTTGCCGCCGCTGCGGCCGCGCCGGTGTTGCTGAACATCTTTGCCTGTTCGGCCCTTATTCTTGGTGCTGTATCCGGTGGCGAAGTCATCCGCTGGCTGCTGGCGGTCATTCCGGCGGCCGGTGTCGCACAGTTGGCACTGGTCTGGGTCGCAACCGAGCGCGCAGGTATCCGTATTCGTCCCGGGCTTCCCAAGCTCAGCCCTGAGATGCGCAATCTGGTTCGTGTCGCGGTTCCTGCAGCTTTGGCGATGGGCGTGACGCAGGTCAACCTGGTGGTGGGCCAGTTGGTGGCGTCGAAAACCGAAAAAGCCGTCAGCTGGCTGTTTGCGGCAGACCGGCTTTACCAGTTGCCATTGGGTGTGGTGGGCATCGCTGTGGGCATCGTGCTGCTGCCCGATCTTTCGCGCCGCTTGCGTGCGGACGACAAGGACGGTGCGCGCAACGCCTTTTCCCGTGCGGGCGAATTCACGCTGCTTCTGACCATTCCATCGACCGTGGCGTTTGTGATCATTCCCACACCGCTGGTTTCGGTGCTGTTCGAGCGGGGCCAGTTCGGCCCCGAAGACACAGCCGCCACGGCGCTGGCCGTCGCGATTTACGGGGTCGGCCTGCCAGCCTTCATGCTGCAAAAGCTGCTGCAACCGCTATTCTTCGCCCGGGAAAACACCCGCACGCCGTTTCACTACGCGGTGGTGGCCATGATCGTGAATGCTGCCCTGGCCTTTGGCCTGTATCCGGTGGTGGGTTGGATCGCGCCCGCCATTGCGGCTTCGGCTGCCGGGTGGGCGATGGTGGCGCTACTGGCCATCGGCGCACGCCGGATGGGGGAAGAGGCCCGCTTTGACGCCCGCTTCAAGCGCCGTGCATGGCGGATCGTCGCGGCCTCGGTTGGATTGGGCGTTGTGTTGTTTGTAGCGCTGCACCTGTTCGGCTGGGTCTTTGCCCTGCCCGGATGGCGTTATCCGGCCCTGTTCCTGCTGATTGCGATTGCCGCGATCACCTATTTCGCTCTGGGCCACCTGTTGCGGGCATTTGAAGTATCGGAATTCAGGCGCGCCTTGCGCCGGTCCTGATCCGTCAGTCGCGCCGGATGCGCCCGACAATCCGGGCCCATCCGCCCGGGGCCAAAAAGAATGACAGGCCAAAGCCGGTGGCAAACCCGCCCAGATCGGCGACCCAGTCGGACGTGCCGCCAAACAGCAGGCCGAACAGCAGTTGGATGCCCATCAGCACGGCAATCAGGCTGAAAGCGCGTGACTGGTTTTCGCCGACCAGCGACAGTTTGCGCCACAACAGCCAGGTGAACGCGCCGATCAGACCGTAGACCGGTGGGAACCCGCCGACCAGCGGGTAGCGGGGATCCAGGATCAGCGCATAGGCCAGTGCACCGCCGACACCTGACAGCACAAAGATCAACAGCATGGGAAAGCCGCCAAACACCTCGGCCACCATTTTGCCCATGGCCAGCACGAACACGCAGACAAAAATGGCCTGCGTGAAATTGGCCGAGACAAAGGGATAGGTCACGAACCGGATCAAATGTTCGAAGGGCCACCGCCCGTTTTGAACCATCCAGTCGAAGATGTCCGGCGAGAAGGCATAGCTTTGCAGCGCGTCCAGCCGCCATCCGACAGCCGAAGGTCCGCCGACGATCCCGCGCGTACCAAGGGAAAACGCCAGTTCGATACCCATGATGAACAACACCAGCGCCACAACGACAGGCGGCAGAGGGTTCACGGCAGGTGTATATTGTTCGCTGCTCATTGGGCGGGCCTTTCGCGGCTGTTGACGTCCCTTGACCTCATGGGTAAGCGACGGGGGCTGATTTTTCCAGACGGGAGTTCCCTTCGATGACCGAAACTCAATTCACGCCGCGCGTGTTTTCCGGCATCCAGCCTTCGGGAAACCTGCACCTTGGCAACTACCTGGGTGCGCTCAAGCGTTTTGTGGATATGCAGGGCCCTGAATTCGAGACCATCTATTGCATGGTCGACCTGCACGCGATCACCGTCTGGCAAGACCCGGAGCGTCTGCGCGAAAAGACCCGCGAAGTCTGCGCTGGTTTTATCGCCGCCGGTCTTGATCCGGAAAAGTCGATCCTTTTCAACCAGAGCCAGGTGGCCGAACACACGCAGCTTGCGTGGATCTTCAACTGTATCGCCCGGATGGGCTGGATGCAGCGGATGACGCAGTTCAAGGACAAGGCGGGCAAGAATGCGCAAAACGCCTCGTTGGGTCTTTTTGCCTATCCTGCGCTGATGGCGGCGGACATTCTGACCTATCACGCAACCCATGTGCCTGTGGGAGAGGATCAGAAACAGCATCTGGAACTGACCCGTGACATCGCGATCAAGTTCAATCACGACTATGGGGTAGATTTCTTCCCTGTGACCGAACCGGTCATCGGTGGTGCTGCGCCGCGCGTGATGAACCTGCGCGACGGAACGCGCAAGATGTCGTCTTCGGATCCGTCCGACATGACCCGGATCAACATGACCGATGACGCCGACGCGATCGCCAAGAAGATTCGCAAGGCCAAGACAGACCCGGATGCGCTGCCGTCCGAGATCGACGGGCTGGCAGAACGCCCGGAGGCGCGCAATCTGGTAAACATCTATGCCGCCCTCAGCGACCAGACTGCCGAGCAGGTTCTGGCCGAAGCAGGCGGCAAGCAGTTTGGCGAGTTCAAACCGATGCTGGCCGAACTGGCGGTGTCGAAGCTGGCGCCGATCTCGTCCGAGATGGCCCGACTGATGGGCGAAGAGGCCGAGATCGACCAGATTTTGGCACGGGGCGCCGAGAAGGCCCGCGCGATTGCATCTCCGATCCTGCAGCAGACCTACGAAATCGTGGGCATGGTCGGCGCCAAACAGGGCTGATTACGCTGGACGTTGCCTCAACGCCTTCCTAGGTTTGCCAAAAGCTAGGGAGGGCGCCATGGCAGTCGGCAAGAATATCCGTACCTATTTCGAGGGTCAGTGGCATGACGGGGATGCCCCGATCATGCGCGCGGCCGATCACGGTGCGTGGCTGGGATCGTCCGTCTTTGACGGGGCGCGGTATTTTGATGGCATGGCCCCGGACCTTGAGGCGCATTGTGCCCGCGTGAATCGCTCGGCCGAGGCGCTGATGCTGACCCCATTCGTGACCACTGATCAGATGATCGGGATCGTCCGCGAAGGCTTGGAAAGCTACAGCCCCGATGCCGCTGTCTATATCCGTCCGATGTACTGGGGTATCGATGGCGACGCGACCGCGATCGTACCGCAGGAAAACAGCACCGGTTTTGCGGTCTGTCTGGAAGAAATTCCAATGGCGCCCGAGACCGCGTCGGCAACGCTGGGCACCACACGATTCCGTCGCCCGGTTTTGGAATCCGCAGTCGTGAACGCCAAGGCCGGCTGTCTTTACCCCAACAACGCCCGGATGTTGCAGGAGGTGCGCGGAAAAGGGTTTTCAAATGCGCTTGTCACTGACGCCCTTGGACATGTGGCGGAAACCGCAACGGCCAACATTTTCATGGTTCGCGATGGCGAGGTGTTCACACCCACCCCAAATGGAACCTTTTTGGCCGGGATCACGCGCGCGCGTCATATCAAGAACCTGCTGGCAGATGGCGTCACCGTGCACGAAGCCATCCTGAGCTTTGATGATTTCCACAACGCTGACGAAGTGTTCATGACCGGGAACATGAACAAGGTCACACCGGTCACGGCACTGGAAGATACCCGGTATCAGGTCGGCCCGATTTCCCGCCGCGCCCGTGAGTTGTATTGGGACTGGGCCGCCAGCAACCGCTAACACGTCAATGCGGCGCGCTTCCGAGTTGCCAGTATCCCCACTGTCGGGCATGATCCCGGAAACAAAAGAGGACACAAATGCGTAAGTTCCTGGTCATACTTGACGACAGCCGCGAATGCCTGAATGCCATGCGTTTCGCGGCAATGCGTGCGGCGCATACCGGCGGAGGGGTAACGGTTCTGTCGGTCATCCCTCCGGATGAGTTCAACCACTGGATCGGTGTGGCGGAAGTCATGCGGGAAGAAGCGCGCGAGCGCATTCACGCACATTTCGAGGTGTTTGCGAAATGGATGCGCGACAAGCAGGGTATCGAACCCGAACTGGCCATCCGCGAAGGCGACCCGGTGCCTCAGATCATTGAACATGTCCAGTCGGACCCTGAAATCGGGGTGCTTGTTCTGGGTGCGGGCGTTGAAAAGAAAGGGCCCGGCCCGCTGGTGACGCAACTGACACGCAACTCCGGCAGTCTTCCGATCCCGATCACTATCGTGCCCGGGGATCTGAGCAAGGAAAAGCTGGAAGCTATTACCTGAGGCCCCTACATGACCCGCCGTATTCAATTCTGGTTCGAATTTGCTTCGACATATTCCTATCTCAGTGCGATGCGGGTTGAACTGGTGGCGGCGCAAAAAGGGGTTGCCGTGGATTGGCAGCCCTTTCTTCTGGGCCCGATTTTCGCGGCGCAGGGATGGGACAATTCTCCGTTCAATATCTATCCCGCCAAAGGGCGCTATATGTGGCGTGACATGGAGCGTCTGTGCAAAAAGCGCGGGTTGGATTTCGTGCATCCGAACCCTTTTCCCCAAAACGGAGTTCTGGCCGCCCGGCTGGTTCTGGCCATTGAGGATCAGGACCAAAAAGCGGCATTTGTGCGCGCTGTGTACCAAGCAGAATTTGCCGACGGGCGCACAATCTCGGACGAAAGCGTGCTGGCTGATTGTCTTGTCGTTGCCGGGTTGCGCAGCGATATGATTGCGCGATCAAAGGATCCGGCTATCAAGGAAGCTTTGTTCGAGCAGTCCAAGCGCGCTCAGGCCCTGGACCTGTTCGGGGCGCCCAGTTTCGTAGCAGGCGACGAGCTGTTCTGGGGGGATGACCGGCTGGAGGATGCGGTCGATTTTGCCAGTACGATTTAGAATCGTTCCAAATCTTGACTTCCACGGCGCCTGCCCGCATATCAGGTACAACCCAACCGGAGCCGCGCCATGTTCATTCAAACCGAATCGACGCCCAACCCTGCAACATTGAAATTCCTGCCCGGCCAAACCGTTCTGGAAGCGGGTACGGCAGACTTCCCGACGGCCGAAGCTGCCGAGAAGTCACCCCTGGCCAAGCGGATCTTTGAGGTGAACGGCGTTACCGGAGTTTTCTTCGGCAATGATTTTGTAACAGTCACGAAGTCTGACGACGTGCAGTGGGATCACATCAAGCCCGCAATTCTGGGCGCGGTGATGGAACACTACCAGTCCGGTCAGCCGGTTATGGGCGCAGACGCCGCAACCGCCTCTGGGCACGCCGAACATACCGGCGAGGACGCGGAAATCGTCAATCAGATCAAAGACCTGCTGGACAGCCGCGTGCGTCCGGCCGTGGCACAGGATGGTGGGGACATCACCTTTCACGGCTTTGACCGTGGGGTCGTATATCTGCATATGCAAGGCGCCTGTGCGGGCTGCCCATCGTCGACCCTGACCCTGAAAATGGGGATCGAGAACCTGCTGCGTCACTACATCCCCGAAGTGACCGAGGTGCGCCCGGTTGCCGTCTGATCCGACCATACTGGCATTCGACACATCGGCCGCGCATTGCGCGGCCGCTTTGTTGCGGGACGGCGAAATCGTGACCTCCTGCGCTGAACCCATGACGCGCGGCCAGGCGGAACGCCTGATGCCGCTGCTGCACGAGGTTCTGGCCCTGGGCGGGTGTACTTGGGCGGATTTGGATGCGATCGGCGTTGGCATAGGTCCGGGCAATTTCACCGGAATCCGAATCTCGGTTTCTGCCGCGCGCGGTTTGGCGCTGGGCCTGGGAATTCCGGCTGTCGGCGTGACGGGATTCGATGCTCTGGCCGAATTTGCGCCTCAGGGCAGCATCCCTGCGATTCGCGCGCCGCGAGAGCAGGTTTATGTTTCCTTGCATGATTCTGACCCGGAACTGATCGGCCAAAAGACGGCAGAAACGTTTGGAGTCCTGGTTCTGAACGACAACGCGGATTTGCAAGCCCGCGCGATTGCCCGGATTACGTGGCGTCGCTGGCAGTCTGTATCAGAGGCACCAGCGCCGCTCTATGTCCGTGCGGCCGATGCGGCCCCATCGAAAGATCTGCCTCCGGTGTTGCTGGACGAATGAAACCGGAGGATCTTGCAAAGACGCATGCCGCGGCCTTTACCCGGGCCCGCCCGTGGAGCGCCCAGGAGTTCTGCGATCTTCTGGAAAACAGATTCACGCATGTTGTTGGAAATGAACGATCATTTGCCGTCATTCAGGTTATTGCCGATCAGGCGGAGCTTTTGACGATTGCAACTCACCCGGCCTATCAAAGGCAGGGGCTTGCAAGGCAATGCATGAAAGACTGGCACAACAAGGCAAAAAAACTGGGTGCCACACATACTTTTCTGGACGTAGCGGCCGACAATTTGCCGGCAATTTCCCTTTATCAGAGCTGTGGTTACAAGGTCTGCGGCCTGCGTAAGGGGTATTACCTTCATGAAAACAATCAGAAGCTCGATGCGATCCAAATGGAATGCAGCCTGATCTGAAGGCAGGCAAGTTTTTTACCGATTGGTCAAAATAGTGGTTGACCATGGCTGTTGCAAACGGCCTTAATTCCCGCCATCACAACAGTTATGCTCGCTCTGAGTGGGTAAAGGGGGCTATCTTGGCTCCAGCCGACAAAAAAACAAAACGGGAGTAACCAATGACCCTGATGAAATCCTTGATGGGTGCCGCAGCCGCAGTCGCGATGACAGCGGGTGCCGCAATTGCAGAACCGGCCCTGATCTTTGACCTGGGTGGCAAGTTCGACAAATCGTTCAACGAAGCGGCCCATAACGGCGCGTCACGTTGGGCCAATCAGACCGGCGGTACCTACCGCGAGATCGAGCTTCAGTCCGAAGCCCAGCGCGAGCAGGCCCTGCGCCGCTTTGCGGAAGCCGGCGCCAACCCGATCATCACCATGGGTTTTGCAATGGCCGATCCGCTGTCTGCTGTTGCAGGCGACTATCCGGACACCAAGTTCGTCGCGGTTGACGTAACCTGGCTGGACGCGCCGAACATCCGTCAGATCGGCTTTGCCGAGCATGAAGGCTCGTATCTGGTCGGCATGATGGCCGCGATGGCGTCCAAGTCCGGCACCGTCGGCTTTATCGGCGGCATGGACATTCCGCTGATCCGCCACTTCGGTTGCGGCTATGCACAGGGCGCCAAGGCTGTGAACCCGGACATCAACGTGGTAGCCAACATGACCGGCACCACCCCGGCCGCCTGGAACGACCCTGTAAAGGGTTCGGAACTGACCAAAGCCCAGATCAGCCAGGGCGCTGATGTGATCTATGCGGCTGCCGGCGGCACCGGTGTTGGCGTTCTGCAAACTGCGGCAGACGAAGGTATCCTGTCGATCGGTGTGGACAGCAATCAGAACCACCTGCACCCGGGCAAGGTCCTGACATCGATGCTGAAACGTGTGGACGTTGCTGTTTATGAAGCGATGAAAGCGGGTGAAGACCTTGAAACCGGCGTATTCGCCATGGGTCTGGCCGAAGACGGAGTTGGTGTCGCAATCGACGATAACAACCGCGAACTGGTACACCCCCAGATGGCTGATGCCGTAGAAGCTGCACGTCGTGGCATCATCGACGGGGACATCTCTGTTGTCAGCTACTACGAGAACGACAGCTGCCCGGCACTGCAGTTCTGATATCGCATGGGACGGGGGATTTTATCTCCCGTCCCAACTCACTCTGCCGCTGTTTGACTACGCGGCCCTTCGGCAATTGAGGGCAAGACATGACCGTCCCCGCCATTGAGCTCAAAGGGATTTCCAAAGCCTTTGGGCCGGTTCAGGCCAACAAAGACATTTCCATCAGCGTCGCCCCCGGCACGATCCACGGGATAATCGGTGAAAACGGTGCGGGCAAATCCACGCTGATGAGCATCCTATACGGGTTTTACAAAGCCGACAAAGGCGAGATCTGGATCAACGGGACAAAGACCGAAATCCCTGACAGCCAGGCCGCGATTGCCTCGGGGATCGGGATGGTGTTCCAGCACTTCAAACTGGTCGAGAATTTCACCGTTCTGGAGAACATTGTTCTGGGCGCTGAAGACGGCGGGCTGCTGGCCCCGTCTTTGTCCAAGGCGCGCAAGGAACTGAAAGCGCTGGAAGAAGAATACGAACTGTTCGTGGATCCGGACAAACGCATCGACGAGATCGGCGTGGGCATGCAACAGCGTGTCGAAATCCTGAAAGCCCTGTATCGCAAGGCCGAGATTTTGATTCTGGACGAGCCGACCGGCGTTCTGACCCCGGCCGAGGCTGATCAGCTGTTCCGCATCCTTGACCGTCTGCGGGCCGAGGGGAAGACCATCATCGTGATCACGCACAAGCTGCGTGAGATCATGGAGAACACCGATACGGTCTCGGTCATGCGCCGCGGGCAGATGACTGCGACGGTCAAGACTGCCGACACCAGCCCCGAGGAACTGGCCGAGCTGATGGTTGGACGGAAGGTCCTGCTGCAAGTCGATAAAGTGCCCGCCCAGCCAGGCAAACCGGTGCTGGAGATCGAGAATCTGCGGGTGAGCGATCAGGCGGGTGTCGAGCGCGTAAAAGGTATTGATCTGACGATCCGTGCCGGTGAGATCGTCGGCATCGCTGGTGTTGCTGGCAATGGTCAGTCCGAATTGCTGGAGGTTCTGGGCGGAATGCGACCGGGGCAGGGGTCCATCAAACTTAACGGCACCCCACTGGCGCTGAGCGGGCCGGGTTCGGACGGGCGCGCGCGCCGCGATCAGCACATCGCGCATGTCCCCGAAGACCGGCAGCGCGAAGGTCTGATCATGAATTTCCACGCCTGGGAAAACGTCGCCTTCGGCTATCACCGTGACCCTGCCTACAAGCGCGGCATTTTCATGGACAACGCTGCCCTTCGGGCCGATACCGAGGCCAAGATCGAGAAATTCGACGTCCGCCCGCCCAACCCGTGGCTGACAGCCAAAAGCTTCTCGGGCGGAAACCAGCAGAAAATCGTCGTTGCCCGCGAGATCGAGCGCAACCCCGACCTGCTGCTGGTCGGCCAGCCCACACGCGGTGTGGACATTGGTGCGATCGAGTTCATTCACAAACAGATCGTCGCGCTGCGTGATCAGGGCAAGGCAATCCTGCTGGTCTCGGTCGAGCTGGAAGAGATCTTCTCGTTGTCCGACCGGATTGCGGTGATGTTTGACGGTCATATCATGGGCGAACGTCTGCCCCATGAGACAGATGAAAAAGAACTGGGCCTGTTGATGGCCGGTGTGGCGGGAGAGGCCGCGTAGTATGGAAAAAATGCCCAAATGGGCCGATGTCGTCCTGATCCCGCTGATCAGTCTGATATTGGCCGCAATCCTCTCGGCACTGGTCATCCTGGCCATCGGTGAAAACCCAGTCGAGGCCGTGAAGCTCATGGTTTCCGGCGCGCTTGGGTCGACCTATGGCTGGGGTTACACCCTGTATTACGCGACGAACTTCATGTTCACGGGGCTGGCGGTGGCCGTCGCCTTTCATGCGCGCATGTTCAACATCGGCGGCGAAGGACAGGCCATGCTGGGCGGCCTTGGGGTTGCCATCGTCTGCCTCTATGTCCCCTGGCCACACTGGAGCATTGCCCTTCTGGCCGCCTGCGCCGCGTCAATGGTTTTCGGTGCGGCATGGGCTGCGATCCCGGCCTATCTGCAGGCCAAGCGCGGCAGCCATATCGTGATTACCACGATCATGTTCAATTTTATCGCAGCGGCGGTTCTGAACTATGTTCTGGTCAATGTGATGCGCCCCCCGGGGGCGCAGGATCCGGCGACCGCCCGGTTCCCCGAAGCCGTTCATCTGCCTACGTTCCAGTCCATGTTCTCGACGGCCGAAAACGTTCTGTTCAAAGGTGCCCCGGCCAATATCACCTTCTTTGTCGCGGTTCTGGCCTGTTTCGTGGTTTGGGCGCTGATCTGGCGCACCCGGCTTGGCTATGAAATCCGGGCCTATGGTCATTCGGAAACCGGGGCCGTCTACGCAGGCATCTCACCCGTGCGCATTACCATCATCGCCATGCTGATCTCGGGCGCGCTGGCTGGCCTTATGGCCATCAACAACGTCATGGGCGAGGCGGAGCGGCTGGTTCTGAACTCGACCGAGGGCGCGGGTTTCATCGGTATCGCGGTGGCGCTCATGGGGCGCTCTCATCCGTTCGGGGTGTTTCTGGCGGCGATTCTTTTTGGTTTCCTGTATCAGGGCGGGGCCGAGCTGGCGTTCTG
The DNA here is from genome assembly GCF_056534475.1 of Ruegeria sp. D4. Taxonomy (NCBI): domain Bacteria; kingdom Pseudomonadati; phylum Pseudomonadota; class Alphaproteobacteria; order Rhodobacterales; family Roseobacteraceae; genus Ruegeria; species Ruegeria sp. D4. Next base: position 143,875 of record NZ_JBQFPJ010000007.1, on the reverse strand, counting down.
GACCAGTATTCCGCGCGAGCTGATCGTGGTGATTCAGGCGCTGGTGATCCTGTTCACCGGCGCGCTGGACAACATGGTTCGCATGCCGCTTGAAAAACTGTTCCTGGGTATGCGGAAAGGAGCTGAGTGATGGAAACATTCCTGATCATCATCCAGGTCCTGGACTCAACCATCCGCCTTGCAACCCCGCTGCTGCTGGCCTGTCTGGCCGGGCTCTATTCCGAACGGGCGGGCGTCTTCGACATCGGACTAGAAGGCAAGATGCTGATGGCGGCTTTCTTTTCCGCCGCCGTGGCAGCAGTGACCGGGTCGGTCTGGCTGGGCTTGCTGGCAGGTATTGCTGCTTCCTTGGTTTTGTCGGCCCTGCACGGCGTTGCGTCGATCACATTCAGGGGCAATCAGTTGATCTCGGGCGTTGCGATCAATTTTCTGGCGGCGGGGATGACCGTTCTTGTGGCGCAAAGCTGGTTCCAGCAGGGGGGGCGAACACCTTCACTGATCGGCGGCGGACGGTTTGGACCGATCGAATTTCCCTTTGCCGAAGCACTAAGCGGTGTTCCGTTCATTGGCCCGATTTATTCCGAGTTGCTGTCTGGGCATTCGATTCTCGTCTACGTCGCCTTTCTGATGGTGCCTGCCACTTGGTGGATCCTGTTCCGCACCCGGTTCGGCCTGCGACTGCGCGCCGTGGGTGAAAACCCTGCCGCGGTGGATACGGCCGGTGTTTCCGTTGTGGGGCTTCGCTATGCCGCTGTTGCCATCTGCGGTCTGCTTTGCGGGATCGCCGGTGCCTATCTGGCCACCGCGCTTCAGGCGGGGTTCGTCAAGGACATGACAGCCGGGCGTGGCTTTATCGCGCTGGCGGCCCTGATCTTTGCGAAATGGAGACCCTGGCACGCGATGGGGGCCTGCCTTCTGTTCGGTCTGCTTCAGGCCATCGCCCTGCGATTCCAGAACATCGATCTGGGTGGGGTCGTCATACCGGTGCAAGTCATGGACGCGTTGCCCTATATCCTGACCGTGGTGATCCTTGCCGGGTTCGTGGGCAAGGCCGTGCCGCCACGCGCCGGGGGCGAACCCTATGTGAAGGAACGCTGATAGGTCCAGTTCGGACTAGTATCTCAGTCCTGTTCGCTGCAGAGCGGCATGCAGAGTTGATTTTGCATGTCGCACCCGCTCTAAAGGGGTATGCAAACGCCCTCTTTCATAACCCGGTCTGCAGACAGGCTTTTTTCGCTTTCCGAATCCTCGGACTCTGGCTCCGGGATTGTTGTGCGGGTCAGTCTGTCTTTGCCGCAGGTGGGTCATAAACAGAGATTGTTCGCCCAGAACGTTGCCAAGACCGTGCCGGTGCGTCGCACTTGCGGCCAGACCCATTGCAATAAGACGGGCTTTGTCACATTACACGAACACACCCAGCCCGTTTAGAGAACATCATGCAGATTTACCTTCCAATCGCCGAAGTATCCGTGAACGCCTTTCTGCTGTTGGGTCTGGGCGGAATGGTGGGCATTCTTTCCGGCATGTTCGGAGTTGGCGGCGGGTTCCTTATGACCCCGCTGCTGTTCTTCATCGGCATCCCTCCCGCTGTGGCAGTTGCGACCGAGGCCAATCAGATCGTGGCGTCGTCGTTCTCTGGCGTGTTGGCGCATTTCCGGCGAAGGACCGTGGACTTTCGAATGGGCACCGTGTTGCTGACCGGAGGTCTGATCGGCGCGGCGCTGGGTGTTGTGGTGTTCAACTACCTCAAAAGTCTGGGTCAAGTCGATCTGCTGGTGACACTGTGTTACGTCGTGTTTCTGGGTGTCGTCGGTAGCCTGATGTTCATCGAAAGCCTCAACGCGCTGCGCAAGTCAAAAAAGGCCGGAGGTTCCCCCCCCAAGCGACGTCAGCGCGGCTGGGTTCACGCCATGCCGCTCAAGATGCGCTTTCGGACTTCGGGCCTGTATATTTCGGTCATTCCACCAGCGCTGGTCGGTCTGTGCGTCGGCGTGCTGTCCGCCATCATGGGCGTGGGCGGCGGGTTCATCATGGTGCCTGCGATGATCTACCTGCTGGGTATGCCGACCAAGGTCGTTGTGGGAACATCGCTGTTTCAGATCATTTTCGTGACGGCGTTTACAACAATGCTGCATGCCACCACGAACTACACTGTTGATGTGGTCCTGGCGGTGCTTCTGCTGGTTGGTGGCGTTATCGGGGCGCAGATCGGCACGGTCATCGGGTCGCGCATGCCGGCCGAGCAGTTGCGTGTTCTGCTGGCGGCCCTGGTGCTTGCCGTATGCGGAAAACTTGCGCTGGACCTGTTGCTTCAACCCTCCGAGTTGTACTCGCTTGGCGATGCGGGAGGGCACTGATCATGATGCGTTATCTGATCGCCGTTCTGTGCCTTTTTTGCCTGCCCGCGTATGCAGAGGATGAGCAGGTCGTTCTTGGCCTCAGCCAGGACCGAGTTGCCATCACCGCAAACTTTGACGGTTCCGAAATACTGATCTTCGGGGCGGTCAAGCGCGAAGCGCCGATCCCGCCGGGCCCGCCGCTGGAAGTGATCGTTGCGGTTGCCGGGCCATCCAGCCCTGTAACGGTGCGAAGAAAAGAAAAGCGGCTGGGTATCTGGGTGAACACCGACAGCGTGTTGGTCGATCTGGCACCCAGCTTTTATGCCGTTGCAACCAGTTCACCGCTGAATTCCATCCTGTCGGACGTAGAAGATCTGCGCCACCGGGTTTCGATCGAACGTGCCATCCGGTCGGTGGGTGCCGCGATGCATATACGCGGCGCGCAGGACTTTGCGGATGCGGTTGTTCGAATTCGCGAGCATGAGGGACTTTACTCGATCCGAGAAAACACCGTGGCTGTGGATGAGCAGACCTTGTTCAGAACCTCGATCGACATGCCTGCAGACTTGACCGAGGGCGACTATGTCGCGCGCATTCTGCTGACACGCGGCGGAGAGGTTGTTTCCCAATTCGAGACGGTGATCGACGTGCGCAAGGTTGGACTTGAACGGTTTCTGTTCAACATGTCCCGCCAACAGCCGGTCTGGTACGGTCTGATGTCGCTTGTCATCGCGATCTCGGCCGGGTGGGGCGCCTCGACCGCGTTCAGATTGCTGCGCGAGAAGTAAACCTTTAGCCCCGGCCGATGTAAGGCATCGTGGTGGCCATCACCGTCATGAACTGAACATTCGCCTCGGGCGGCAGCGAAGCCATATGCAACACAGAGCGTGCCGCATCCTCGACAGACATAGTCGGGTCCGGGGTCGTGCCTTCTGCCATCGCCGCGTCGACCAGGCCCTGCACTATTTGCGTGCGCGCGTTGCCGATGTCGATCTGGCCGCAGGCAATTCCAAAGCTCCGCCCGTCCAACGACAGGCTGCGGGTCAATCCGGTGATCGCGTGTTTCGTCGCCGAGTAGTGGACCGAGTTGGGACGCGGGACATGGGCCGCTATCGAACCGTTGTTGATGATACGCCCACCTTGCGGCGACTGATGGCGCATGATGCCAAAGGCCGCCCGGGCACACAGGAACATCCCGTTGAGGTTCACGTTGACCGAGTTGTACCAGTCGTCCAGCGCGATCTCGTCAATGGTTCCGCCAGGCGCGAAGATGCCCGCGTTGTTGAACAGCACGTCCAGACGGCCAGCCTGTTTGGTGAAAGCATCGAAGGCGGCGGCGACTGCGTCCGGATTCGTTACATCGGAAACCAAGGGGACAGCGTTTTCGTGAGCCTCTGACATTGCCGTCAGAACATCGGCACTGCGCGCCAGAAGGCCGACGCGCCAGCCTTCTTCCAGAAACAACTCGGCGGTTACCCGGCCGATACCGGAACTTGCGCCGGTTACGATGATAGTCTTCATGTGTCTTCAGCCTCCAGAACCAGAGATGCCACGGGCGCTGTGCGCAGGTCATCAACGCGCAGTGGATGAGATGGCTTGGACAGGCGATTGCGCACGACCCAGATCAGCCGTTCCTGCGCGCGGGTTATGGCCACATAAGCCAGGCGCTTCCACAGGGGTTGTCCCGCCTCGGTACGACCCATTCTGGCGGCAGCGTAGATATCGGGCGCAAAAACCTGCACCGTGTCCCATTGCGACCCCTGCGCTTTGTGAATTGTCACGGCAGCACCATGCAGGAAGGTTGCCCCCATACGGGCGGCATAGGGGATAAACGGTTCTTCCTCGTCCGGTTTCTCGATCTTGACGATCGAGGCGGCGCTGACCTGCGGATCTTCAGCCCCCATCACATGCAGACGTGAAAAACCCGGTTTGCGCCCGGGACCCAGATAGATGACCTGCGCGCCCTTGATCAGGCCGCGCGCTTCCAGATCCAGCCGCTTCTTGCGGTGTTTCAGCGGCAGTTCCAGACCGTCGCAGATCAGGGGTTCACCCTCCAGCAACTCGGTGTCGGGGGCGCCGTGAACATGCCGGAAGGCGTTGATCAGGCGAATGCGCGTGGCGTTGCGCCAGACCAGAACCGGGCTGCGCGCCATCAGGTCAACCTCGACCCGCTGCCCCCAGACGACGCGGTCATCCTGCCGGGCGGTCTGCTCGACCAGCCTTTCGAAATCCTCGAACCCCATTGCCGGGTCCGCCAAGGCATGGGCAAGATCCAGAATCGGGTTATCCGCATCCTGCCGGTGGACCCGGTGCAGTGTCAGCTTCCGAGGCTCGGGCAGAGCTTCGAATACCATGCTGCCGGACTGGTTCACAGGCGCAAGCTGGGCCGGATCTCCGAACAGCAGCAAGGTTGGAAAAATCTCTTTCAGGTCCTCGAACTGCCGGTCATCCAGCATCGAGGCTTCGTCCACAAACCCGATATCGAGCGGTTCGTCCCGGCGTTTCCACCCGGTAATGAAATCCGAACCCCGGAGCCCGGCAGCGGCTAGCGCCCCGGGGATGGATTTGTTGTTGGCATAGAATGCCGCTGCCCGATCCAGCGCCTCATCCGTCAGCCCCTCGATTTCAGGGCGTTCGTCATTGCCTGCGAGCCATTCGGCAATACGCTCATATTCCGGGTCGTATACAGGCGTGTAAAGGATGCGGTGGATGGTTGTTGCGGGAACCCCGCGCAGGCGCAGAACGCTGGCCGCCTTGTTGGTCGGGGCCAGAATGGCAAGGCTGCGCTTGTCCTTTGACTTACGGCTTTCAAAATCGCCGGACACGATCTGAACACCGGTTTCGGCCAGCGCCTTGAACAATTCAGCCAACAGCAAGGTTTTGCCTGACCCGGCCTTGCCGATCACGGCCATCGTTTCTGTCTTTCCACCTCCGGGCGGCCTGAGCAGCGCGTCATCGTCAAGGTCGACGCCCGCCGATTTCAGCATCTCGGAAATGCTGTCATAGGCGGCGGCCTGATCATCGGAAAAGGTGACAAGAGGCAAGGACATGGCGCGACCCTACAGGGCCGCGTCAGTCATCACCAGACGCGGAGTCCGCTTTTCCCGAATTCAGGCCGAAAGCGCGAACCGATGTTGCGCACTGCCCCCGAACGCTGCACGAAACCACAGCCGGGACAGGTCTCGGGAAACCCCCGCCCGTTCAGCCACCCGGCTGCAGTCCTCGGCTGAATAGGGCCAGAGCCCGACCGAGATCTGATCCCGGCCCTTGCCCTGCGACCCCAGCACCACCGGCGAAGACCCTATCAGACGGTAGATCCGGATCATCCTTGCGTCGAAGACACCGGCAATATGGGTCAGGCCAAATCCTTCCATCACTTCGCCACCGCTCAGCATTATGACACCTGCCGTGTGCGGGCTGGCATTGCGCGACAGGCAGAACCGCGTAACCTACCAGATCAGCGGGCTGCGGATAGGACTGCCGCCCGTCAGATGACCAAAGACATCGTTTACCATGACCGGGCCGGTTGTCGGCAGTATCCGCATCGAACCGCCATGGCTGCCATCGGGTTCTTCCCAGATGACATAAAGCGGGTTCAGATCGTCATACCGATCCCGTTCTTCGCCGTTTTCGTCGACATCAACATCCCACCCCAGCCGGGTCTTGAACTGATCGGCGCGGTCCAGAAACATCCCCTTGGCAAGTTTTGGAAATTTATGCAGTTCGTCAGCATATACATAACGCAACATGACTTGCTCCCCTCGTCGTCCTGTGCAGGAACGAATGGGGTACAAATCCGTGGTTAATTTCCCGTTTGGTGACCGCGCGTTGCTTAAGTGGCTGTTAGGACTCGCCGTTCTGGTTTTCCCGGCTATGCGCCTCGCGATCTTCTCGGATTCGGGCCAGTGCTTTCCGCAGCAAGGGAACGCGATTGGGGCGAAAGCTTTCATCCGAAATCGTCATGTCCTGCATCCGGTCCAGACGGAAAAACCGGAAATCCCGGCGCAGGTGGCACCAGCTCAGCAGAATACTGGCCCGATCCATATAGACGATGCTCAGCGGATTGACGCGCCGCGTGGTGGCATCGCCTTTTGCATCGGTATAGGCGAACTCGACCGTGCGTTCATCCCACGTGGCCTGCCGCAGATCAGGGACATGAATCGTGGGCGTGGCCGGGCGGTCAAAACGTGTTGCCGTCAGCACCGCATGGCTTAGCCTGTGGGACTGACGCTGTGGCAGGCGGCCCTGCAATTTGCGCAGCGCCGCGCTGGCTGCGTCGGACAGGGCAGGGTCCCCGATCTGCTGCACTTCGCGCAGGCCAAGAACAAGGGCTTCAAGTTCATCATCGGTAAAACCAAGCGGGGGCAAGGTCGCGTCTTCGATCAGGGTGAACCCAAAACCGGCCTCTCCGTCGATGACTGCGCCAAGGCCGCGCAATGTGTCTATGTCGCGGTGAACCGTGCGGGCCGAGACACCAAGATCCTGCGCCAGTTGTGAGGACGTTCTGGGAGACGGGCCCGAGCGCAGGGCCTGCATCAGTTGGAACAGTCGGGTGGTTCGGGTCATGATGCAACTTAGCCTAAACCTGATGTCAGTTTCTGTCATCAGTCGAGGTTATGCATCGACCATCCCATTTAGGAGCGATTTTGATGCTGACCCTTCTGACCTTCCCATCCGCCTTTGGCCAATACAGCGCCAGCCCTTTTTGCGTGAAAACGGCTCTCATGCTCCAGCACTCCGGCCAGTCGTGGCAGCGGTCGGATCTGTTGGATCCCCGAAAGATGCCGCACCACAAGCTTCCGGTGTTGCGCACACCCGACCGGTTGGTGCCGGACAGTGACCTGATCCGGGACTGGCTGGAGGCGCAGGGCGCCGAATTCGACCGGGGCCTGAGCGACATTCAAAAGGCGCAATCGCGTGCTTTGGTGCGAATGGCTGAAGAGCACTTGTATTTTCAGATCGTTCTGGACCGCTGGGGCAATGACGAGGTCTGGCCGATCCTGCGAAACACGTTCTTTACCTCTGTACCGGCTTTGATCCGAAAGCCGGTTTCCAATGCCATCCGAAAATCCGTTCTGAAAGGATTGCAGGCGCAGGGGGTTGGCCGATTTTCGGTTGCTGAACGGATGGAACGAATCGAGCGGGATCTGGAATCCATCGCCGCATTTCTTTGGCAATCTCCGTTCCTGCTGGCGGAACACCCGACATCGGCGGATATGAGTGTTGGTCCAATTCTCGCGGCGATGCGGGCGACACCGTCGGACACTCCGCTGACGCGGCGGATCAAACAGGATAAACTGCTGAACAGCTATATTGACCGCATGGAACAGGCGATCCCATTGGTATGAGACCCTTTGAGAACCCGGCAGTGGCACAGGCTTTCGAGGAACTGCCCCAGGGCACTCGAAAGGGTGCCCTGATCCTGCGAGAGCTGGTCTTTGAGACCGCAAGCGATCTGGAAGCCGCGCAGCCGTTGGCTGAGGCGTTGCGCTGGGGCCAGCCTGCCTACCTGGCGCCCAAGGGATCAACGGTCCGGCTTGGTAGCCACAAGTCCGCCAGCTTCGCCCTGTTCGTGCATTGCCAGAGCCGGTTGATGGGCGATTTCACCTCGGCCTTTCCCGGTGAAGACCGGATCGATGGCAATCGGGCCGTGTTGTTCGATGACATTGACCAGATCGACGAAACCCGTCACGGTTGGCTGATCGCGCGGGCGCTGACTTATCACCTCTGACGGCGTTTGCGTTCGACCTTGCGCTTGATCTTGTCCTTCTTGCGCTTGGTACTGACCGCCTTGCGCCGGGTTGCCCGCTTTGCCGGCCCCCGTTCGCGCGGCAAGGCCTGATCGTCAATCGACAACAACTCCAGCTCCAGCCCGCCGGTCACAGGCGTCGCTTCAGTCAGACGAACAGTGACACGCTGACCTATGGCGATGATCAGGCCGGTGTCCGACCCCATCAGGGTTCCGGCCTCGCGGTCGAAATGGAAGAACTCCCGACCCAGTGAGCGCACCGGCACCAGCCCGTCCGCGCCGGTTTCATCCATCTTCACGAAGGCACCGAACCGGGCGATGCCGCTAATGCGACCGGTGAACTCATTGCCCACCCGCTCGCTGAGATAGGCGGCAAGATAGCGGTCGGTTGTGTCCCGTTCCGCCATCATCGAACGACGTTCGGTGTCCGAGATGTGGGTCGCGGTCTCTTCCAGGCGATCGATGTCATCCTCGGTCAACCCATCCTTGCCCCAGCCATGGGCCGAGATCAGCCCGCGATGCACGATCAGGTCGGAATAGCGACGGATGGGCGAAGTGAAATGCGCATAGTTCCGCAACGCCAAACCGAAGTGGCCGAAATTCTCGGGGTTGTAATACGCCTGCGCCATCGACCTGAGGGTGGTGAGGTTGATCAGCTCCGCATCCTCGGTTCCGGCAGCGGCGTTTAGCAGCGCGTTCAGGTGGCGTGTCTGCAACACTTGTCCCTTGGCCAGGTTGAGGCCCGCGGCCTGAGCCGTTTCGCGCAGGCTTTCCAGCTTTTCGGGGGCAGGTTCTTCATGCACCCGGAACAATAGCGGCTGGCGCTTGGCGATCAGCGTCTCAGCTGCCGCGACATTGGCGAGGATCATGAACTCTTCGATCAGTCTGTGTGCGTCCAGACGTTCGCGGAAGGCCACGCTCAGCACCTCGCCGGTGTCGCTGAGGACAATCTTGCGTTCGGGCAGGTCAAGTTCCAGTGGTTGCCGTACCGAGCGCGCCTTTTTCAGCGCGGTATACGCAGCATAGAGCGGTTTCAGAACCGGTTCCAACAGGGGTCCGGTACGGTCATTGGGATTACCGTCAATAGCCTCCTGCACTTCGGTGTAATTCAGCGAAGCAGCAGAGCGCATCAGGGCCCGAACGAAGCGGTGGCCGATCTTGTTGCCATCCGCGTCGATCTGCATTCGAACGGCGATACAGGCGCGCGGGACGCCTTCGTGCAGCGAACACAGATCACCCGACAAACGATCCGGCAGCATCGGCACCACACGGTCGGGGAAGTAACTGGAATTGCCGCGTTTGCGTGCCTCGCGATCCAATGCCGTACCTGGCTGCACATAAGCTGCCACGTCTGCAATCGCGACCCAGATGACATGGCCGCCAGGGTTCTTGGGATCGTCGTCGGCATGCGCATAGCAGGCGTCGTCATGGTCCCGTGCGTCCGACGGGTCGATGGTCAGCAACGGCATGTCCCGCAGGTCTTCGCGCCCTTTCAGGCCAACGGGTTTGGCCTTGTCAGCCTCGTCAATCACCTTGTCCGGAAAATCGTCCGGGATGCCGTGCTGATGGATGGCGATCAGCGACACGGCCTTGGGCGCAGACGGATCACCCAGCCGTTCCACGATCCGCGCACGGGGCAGGCCCATGCGGTTTTTTGGCCCGGCCTGCTCGGCCTCGACCAGTTCGCCGTCTTTGGCGCCCAGCACCGCGCCATCCTGAACCAGCCATTCGGTCTGGCCGGTCTTGTCGATGGGAACGATCCGCCCGCCCTCGGCCCCTTTGCGGAAGATGCCGACGATTTTGCGCGGGTTGGTTCCGATACGGCGGATCAGTCGCGCCTCGTAATTGTGGTCTTCCTCATGCACCACCGTCAGGCGGGCCAGGATGCGGTCCCCTTCGCCCAGCGCCGGATCGCTGGCGCGGGCAATGATCAGGACAATGGGTTCAACGCCTTCGCCATGCCATTCCAGCGGGCGTGCAAACAGATCGCCGTCAGCGTTCGGCGCCTTCACCTGCAATACACTGACGGGAGGCAGACGGTCGGGGTCGCGATAGCTGCGCTTGCGCTTTTCCAGATGCCCCTCGGCCTCTAGCTCCTTGAGGATACGCTTGAGGTCAATTCGGTCCGCGCCCTTGATGCCAAAGGCCTTGGCGATATCGCGTTTCGAGGTCAGGGTGGGGTTCGCCGAGATCCAGTCCAGGACCTCCTGCTTGGTGGGGATGCGAGTCATGAATTCGGCCTAGCACGGGGATGCGACCGCGTCATGACCAAAAAACAGTCGTGTGGATCAGGTTTGCAGATCTGCGACGGTATCCACGTCGTTCAGATAATCCAGCAGCACGAAGCTGCGATCGGGGATCGAGGCGCGTGTGTCCGCCAGCGCGTGTTCCGTCGACCAGCGCACGTTATTGAACGATCCGGGTGGCAGCGCCGCTACGCCTTGCGCACCAATCAGCCAGTACCCGCCATCTGTCGCAGGTCCAAATACCATTTGCGTCGCCCCCAGGGCGCGAAAGGCGCTTGCGATGTGGTTTCGGGTAATACCCGGTATGTCGGCACCGATCAGGCAGACGGGCCCGTCCGGAGCGCTGCGTAACATCCGGGCCATGCGGACGCCCAGATCGCCTTGCCCTTGCGCGACGCGCGGCAAATCGGCGGGCCAGATCCGGCTGGCCAAACCCTCCCGATCGGGTGAAACGGCCAGCATGATCTGCCACCGAGGATCGCGCAGCCGCCGGATCAGAGCCCTTGCCTGATGCCGAAACCACCACGCTGCACCAACCATGCCGATATCCCGACCCAGTCGCGTCTTGACCCGACCCGGGCGTGGTTCCTTGATCATGATAATCAAAGTGCGTTGCATGGATCAGGCGAAGTAATCCCCGAGAATGCGGGTATAAATCGCCTTGAGCTGTTCGATTTGCGCGACTTCGACGCATTCGTCGACCTGATGCATGGTGCGCCCGACAAGCCCGAATTCGACCACCGGGCAATGGTTCTTGACGAAGCGCGCATCCGATGTGCCGCCGGTTGTGGACAGCTCGGGAGCGATTCCGGTTTCGGCTTCGATCGCGCGCGAAACCAGATCCGACAGGGGGCCCGGCGGCGTCAGAAAGCTTTCGCCGGAGATTTTGATGCGGGTATCGATTGTGACGCCAAACTCTTCGGCAACCCGGTCCGCTTCGGCGTGCAGCCAGTCGCTCAGGCTTTGCCCGGAATGAAGGTCGTTGAAGCGGATGTTCACTGCCCCACGACATTGCGCGGGGATCACGTTCGTGGCCGGATTTCCGGTATCGATTGTGACGACCGCAAGGGTCGACGCATCGAAATGGTCCGAGCCCTGATCCAGCTGGTGGCTGGCCAGCCGGTCCATCAGCCGAGCGATGGCGGGCACCGGGTTCTTCGCGCGATGAGGATAGGCCGAATGGCCTTGTACCCCACTGACAGTGAACCATGCGGTCATCGAGCCGCGCCGCCCGATCTTGATCATATCACCCATGCGGTTCGGGCAGGTGGGTTCGCCAACCAGACAGACCGACATACGTTCGTCCGCAGCGTCCATGTAATCCAGCAATGCGGTTGTGCCGTCCAGCGCATCGGCTTCCTCATCCCCGGTGATGGTCAGGATGATGGCTCCGTCCGGCGGAGTGTCCCGTACAAAATCAATGGCTGCGGCTGCAAACGCAGCGACGCCCGACTTCATGTCCGTGGCGCCCCGGCCATACATGACCCCGTCGCGTATTTCGGCCCCAAAGGGCGGCATGGTCCATGCTGCCTCATCACCTACAGGAACGACGTCGGTATGCCCGTTGAAGCCGAAGCTGCGCGCATGGCCCTTGCTGCCCCAGCGCGCAAACAGATTGCTGATCCCGCCGCGATCCGCCCGGGTGCATTCAAAGCCCGCGTCCGACAGGACTTTCTGCAACAGAACCAGCGCGCCGCCTTCCTCGGGTGTGACCGATGGGCAACGGATCAGGTCTGCCGTCAATTGTACCGGGTCTGTCATCGCGGGCCTCTTGTCTGTATTGCTGGGCAGGTTCGTGCACAGATTCAACGAATTGGCCCGATTGCCAACCCCAGGGCGCAAATTTTCCACCTGTTTTGCCCACGCATGTCTGGTTGAGACGTCCGGAAAACATGGCGCTTTACCCCGCGATCACCTTGCCGCCCGGTCCAAAACTAAGCTAGAGGGCCGCGAAACAGGTATCTTGTCGATGAAACGCCTATTCTTCGCAGTGGTCTGCCTGACTTTCGCCGTTCTTGCACAGCAAAGCCAGGCGCAATCGCTTACGGTCTCGACCGTAACACGCCCCCCGTTTTCCTATGTCGAGGACGGGGACCAGAGCGGTTTTTCCATGGACTTGCTGGAAGCCCTGTCCAGCGCGCTGGGCTGGGAGTATTCGGTCAACCGGCTGGATGCCTTTGGGGACATGCTGAATTCGGTGCAGGACGGGACAGCCGATCTTGCGATCGCCAATATCTCGATCACCGCGTCACGCGAAACGAGTATGGATTTCAGCCAGCCGATTTTCGAATCCGGTTTGCAGATCATGGTTCCGTCCGAAGCAATGCGCCGGCCATCCCTGCTGCAGGCGCTGTTGTCGCGCGAACTGTTCATAGCGATCGGGCTGGCTTTTGCGATCCTGCTGGGCGGCGGGATGCTGATGTGGAGTTTCGAACGACGTGCGCAACCCTATTTTGACCGCAAGCTGAACGAGGCATGGTTCCCGTCTTTCTGGTGGGCGTTGAATCTCGTGGTCAATGGCGGCTTCGAAGAACGCATGCCCCGGACGCCTTTTGGCCGTTTGTTGGGGGTCATTCTGGTTGTTTCTTCGCTGTTCATCGTGTCCGTTTTCACGGCCCGGATTACATCGGTCATGACAGTGGACGCGATCACCGGCAGCGTAAACTCGGTCAACGACCTCTATGGCAAGCAGGTGGGCACGATCTCGGGCTCGACCGCGGCCAACTTTCTGAACCGTCGCGAAATTGAGTTTACCGGCTATCCCGGACTGGAAGAGATGCTGACATCCTTCGAGAAAGAGGAATTGGACGCGGTCGTCTTCGATGCACCGATCCTGTCCTATTACGCTGCGCATGAAGGCCGGAAAATCGCCTCGGTGACAGGCGGAATTTTCCTGCGCGAAACCTATGGTATCGCCTTTCCGACCGGCTCGCCTTTGGTCGAAGAAGTCAACCAGGCGCTGCTGTCCCTGCGTGAAGACGGCACGTATTCGGAAATCTACCGCAAATGGTTCGGGGCGCGGAACTAGGACTGTTCCAGCTCCCCGAAAAACGGCGTCATCTGCGCGACGATGACCGCGTTTTCATCCAGCGCCCGTTGCATCAGAGCACGTTCGTCAGAATCGATGTCATGGCCCTGCGCCTCACGCTCGGCCAGTGTGCCATAGCCGGTAACATCCAGCGGAGCAGTATCGGCCTGTTTCAGAATCGCCACGGTTTCCCGTACCGCTTCCGCCTCGTCCACGCCGCTGGCAAAACACATCAGTGCGGCACCGGTCGCGCCCTCGGGCAGACCGTCACCTTCTTTCCGTCCGATCTGAACCAGCAGCGTATAGACCTGCTGGCGAGAGGGTTTCTTTTGCTTGTCCATATCCGGGCCTTAGCGCCGCACCCGGACATGGTCAAGTTCACGGTTGCCCGGATCAGCCAGCAACGACGTTCTGTTTCTGCACGCCCAGACCTTCGATACCCAGTTCGATTTTGTCACCGGGCTTCAGATAGGTCTGCGGTGTCTGACCCATCCCGACACCCGGCGGTGTTCCGGTGGCGATCACATCGCCCGGCTGCAGGGACATGAACTGGGAAAGGTACGAAACTACTGTCGCAACGGCGAAATGCATCGTCCGGGTCGATCCGTCCTGATAACGATGCCCGTTCACCTCAAGAAACATTGCCATGTTTTGCGGGTCCGAAACCTCGTCCCGCGTCACCAGCCACGGGCCAATCGGACCAAACGTATCCGCCGACTTGCCCTTGACCCACTGGCCCGAGCGATGCAGTTGGAAATCGCGTTCAGACAGGTCGTTGATCACGCAATAGCCCGCCACATGGTCTAACGCTTCGGCTTCTGACACGTATTTTGCGGCTTTGCCGATAACCACGCCCAGTTCGACCTCCCAATCGGTTTTGACCGATCCGCGCGGGATTTCCACGGTGTCATTCGGCCCCATGATGGCCGAGGTTGCCTTGAAAAAGACGACTGGCTCCTGCGGCAGTTCCATACCGCTTTCGTCAGCATGGTCGGCATAGTTCAGGCCAATGCAGATAAACTTTCCGACCTGCCCGACACATGCACCGATCCGGGTATTCGCATCGGCTTGCGGCAATTGAGCGGGGTCCAGCGCGCGGAGTTTTTGCAGGCTCTCATCGCCCAGCGTTTCGCCGGCAATGTCATCCACAACCCCCGACAGGTCCCGAATTACTCCGGTATCATCCAGAAGGCCCGGTTTTTCCTGACCGACAGGCCCAAAGCGCAGAAGTTTCATCCTGTTTCCCTCATTCGTTCAGATCGTCCAGCCGCCATCGATGGCAAAGGGCTGTCCGGTGGTGTATTTGCTGGCGTCGCTGGCCAGGTAGAGTGCGAGTTCCGCGATCTCTTCGGCGGTTCCGATGCGCCCCATGGGCTGGCGCGCGATGAAATCCGTCATCGCCTTCTGATAGTCGCCGGTTTCGCTCAGCCGGTCATGCAGAGAGGGGCTGTCCACAGTCCCCGGACAGATCGCGTTGCAGCGAACCCCTTGCGTGACGAAATCCGCCGCGACCGATTTGGTCAGACCAATGACGGCCGCTTTCGAGGCGCAATAGGCAAAGCGGTTCGGCACGCCCTTGATCGACGAGGCAACCGACGACATGTTGATGATCGAGCCGCCGCCGTTTTCCAGCATGTTCGGCAAGATCAGCCGGGTCAGCCGATACATGGCCTTGACGTTCAGGTCGAAACTGAAATCCCAGTCGCGGTCCTCGCATTCCAGAATGGACCCGTTTGCAACATAGCCCGCGCAATTGAACAGCACGCCCAGTGCCGGCAAGTCCGCGACAGCGGCCTGCACAGCATTGGCATCCGTCACATCCAGTTGCAGCGTGGTCACGCCCGCTGTTCCATCAAGCGAGGCCAACGCGTCA
Source organism: Ruegeria sp. D4 (assembly GCF_056534475.1). NCBI lineage: Bacteria > Pseudomonadati > Pseudomonadota > Alphaproteobacteria > Rhodobacterales > Roseobacteraceae > Ruegeria > Ruegeria sp. D4. The sequence goes on along the minus strand of NZ_JBQFPJ010000007.1, from coordinate 128,640 downwards.
GAGTTGATGTCGCATGCAATGACCTGCGCCCCTTCGGCGGCAAAAAGTTCGACTGACGCTCGGCCGATGCCTTGGCCTGCCGCTGTGACCAGGGCGGTTTTCCCGGCCAGTCGCGCTGGTGTTCCTTCGTTCGGCATACCGGACCTCATCCCTGTTCCGGCAGCAATTCGGCCGGGATATTCTGATAGCAAACGGGACGCAGGAAGCGCCGGATCGAAAGAGTTCCCACAGAAGTTGCACCGAAGTTGGTCGAGGCCGGGTAGGGCCCGCCATGCACCATCGCGTCGCAAACTTCGACCCCGGTGGGGAACCCGTTGGCCAGAATGCGCCCGGCTTTTCGCTCCAGCAGAGGCAGGAGCGAACCGGCATCCTGCGCGTCGCCCGCATCCATGTGAACGGTGCAGGTCAACTGGCCTTCGATCGTACGGGCGATATCGCGCATTTCGCTGATATCCTGAACGCGCACGATGATGCCGAGCGGGCCAAACACCTCTTCCTGCAATCGATGGTCCGATTGCCAGTCTTTGCCGGAAACACTGAACAGCCAGGGTCTGGCCGAGCGTGTCTCACAGCTTTTGCCCAGGATCCGGGTAACACCGTTGCAGGCCGCCACGCGATCTGACCCTTGCCGGTATGCGTTCGCGATTCCGTCGGTCAGCATAGTTTGGGCAGCAACCTCCTGCAGCGCAGCTGCTGTGGCCGCTTCCAGTGCGTCGGCATCCGGGCCATCGATCACCACGGCGATGCCGGGATTTGTGCAAAACTGACCTGCACCCATGGTGAGCGAACCGGCCCAGCCCACACCGATCTCCGCGGCGCGGGCAGCTGCCGCCTGAGGCAGGATAAACATCGGGTTGACCGACCCGAGTTCACCGAAGAACGGAATAGGCTCGTCCCGTTGCGCGCACAGATCGAACAGCGCCCGCCCCCCGGCCAGGCTGCCGGTGAAGCCAACTGCGCGGATCAATGGGTGCCGAACCAGCCGTTCACCGACTTCACGTGTGTCACCCTGAACCAGCGAGAAGACACCCGGGTGGACCCCGCAAACCTTGATGGCGGCGTCGATGGCCTGTGCGACGATCTCGCCAGTGCCGGGATGTGCCGGGTGCCCCTTGACGACAACCGGGCATCCGGCGGCCAGCGCCGCGGCGGTGTCACCGCCCGCAACCGAAAACGCCAGCGGGAAATTGGAGGCGCCGAATACGGCAACCGGACCCAGAGGGCGCTGTATCATCCGCAGGTCCGGGCGCGGCAGGGGCGCGCGGTCGGGCATAGCAGGGTCATGGCGCGTGTCCAGATAATCACCCTGAAGGATGTAATCTGCGAACAGGCGCAACTGTCCCACTGTCCGCCCGCGCTCTCCTTGCAGGCGGGCTGCGGGCAGGCCGGTTTCCTGGCTGCCAATTTCGGTGATTGCATCCCCCCGGGCATCGATTTCGTCGGCGACCCGGCGTAACAGCTCTGCCCGTTCGGCGCGCGAGGACCAGCCGTAGGTTGCAAACGCCTCTTCGGCGGGGTCGACGGCGGCGTCGACGTGAGATGCCGTTCCTGCCGCAAAGTCATGGGCGGGGCCTTCTGTCGGCTGCGAAGCAAAGACAGTGTCCGCGCCAATCCATTCGCCAGCGATCAGGTGTTTTCCGGTGAGCATATTGTGGTTCTTTCTTACAGCAGGCCGCGCCGGGCCAGGTTTCGCATCAGATGGGACGCCCCGAAACGCCATTCGGGGCACTCAGTCGCCAGACGCACTGTGTTGGTCAGTGTGCCCAGCTTTTCACTGGCGATGGTTACAACGTCTCCCAGCTTGTGTGTAAACCCTCCTCCGGGTGTTTCCCGATCCTGCGTCGGGGCGAACAGGGTCCCGAGGAACAGCATCAGGCCGTCCGGATACTGGTGATGCCGCCCGATCGTCTGGCAAACAAGATCTGCAGGATCGCGGCTGATCTGGGACATGGAGGAGCTTCCGTTCAGGTTGAAACCGTCCGGACCGTTTACAGTCAGTGTCAGTTCGGCCTGTCGTACATCGTCCAGCGAATAGTGGTCATCGAACAGCCGGATCAGCGGACCGATCGCGCAGGACGCATTGTTGTCCTTGGCCTTGCTCAGCAACAAGGCCGAGCGCCCCTCGATGTCGCGCAGATTGACGTCATTGCCCAATGTCGCACCCATGATCACGCCTTGCGAATTCACGGCAAGCACGATTTCGGGTTCTGGGTTGTTCCATTCCGAAACCGGGTGCAGGCCAATCTCGGCCCCGTACCCAACCGACGACAGGACCTGTGCCTTGGAAAATACCTCGGCGTCGGGTCCGATGCCCACCTCAAGGTACTGGCTCCACAAACCTTCTTCGATCAGGGCTTGTTTTGCCTTTGCAGCTGCGTCCGATCCGGGGACGATATCGCCTAGTTTCTTGCCGATGCGGGCACCGATCCGGTTGCGAATGCTGTCGGCCCGGGCCGGGTCGCCACCGGCCTTTTCTTCGATCACGCGTTCGACCATTGAGCCGGCAAAGGTGACGCCGCAGGCTTTGACGGCCTGCAGATCACAAGGGGCAAGCCAGGCAAAGGCATCGCGGACAGGGTCCAGCACCTCACCTTCGGCAGCGCGGACATATTCCACGGCATCTTCGCGTTCGAGGATGTCCCGGACCGTAGGCGCGGTTCTTGATGTGATGTCCATCAGGCTTTCACCGCGCAAGGTGACAACGCACGGGCCAATGCCGGCCCGTTCGATACGACCCAGCCACACTCCGTCGCGGTCAAATTCAGACAGGTTCATTTCAATCCCTCAGGCTGTAGGCGCGCAGCGCATTGCCGCCCAGAATTGCCGAGCGTTCTTCAGGGGTCAGACCCGAAAGCAGTATGTCGGTAACCTCGACCCAACGTTCATAGCTGCTGGCAAGAGTGCAAACCGGCCAGTCGCTGCCCCAGATCAGGCGTTCGGGTCCGAACACGTTCAGCAGATGATCCACGACAGGGCGCAGGTCGCCGATGTCCCAGCCGGGCTGCGCTTCGGTCACAAGTCCGGACAGCTTGCAAAACGCATGGCTGTTGCTGGCGATTGCGGCAATGTCATCGGCCCAGTCAGACAGCCGATCGTCCCGGATCGCCGGTTTTGATGCGTGATCCACGATAACCCGCATCTGCGGGTATCTGGCCAGCAAACTGTGCAACGGCCCAAGATGCTTGGGCAAGGTCAGCGCATCAAAGGTCAGTTCGTGAGCGATGAGCGCCGCAAAGGCCGGGTGCAGAGATTCTCGCAGCATCCATTCAGGATCCTCGATATCCTGAATCATCGGGCGCAGACCGACGAGGAGTGGGTTTTCTGCCAGCGCTGCGATCTGCTGCGGGGCGTCTGGTGCTTCGAAATCAACCCAGCCCACGACGCCTTTGACAAAGGAAGTTTTGTTCGCCAACGACAACATGAACTCAGTTTCGGCAACGGTCGGGGCAGCCTGAACCAGAACAGTGCCATCAATTCCGGCACGTTCAATCAGGGGCAGCAGATCGGCGGGCAGAAAATCCCTGTAGATAGGCCCCATCTCGGCTGTCAGCCAGCCGTAATCACCCCGATCCAGAGACCAGAAATGCTGATGAGCATCAATTCTCATGCAATCACGCCCTTTTTCAGGATGATATTGCCGTAAAGCCTGCGCTCGCCGGTCTGGACGATGACGAAAGCTTGGGATGCGCGTTCATAGAATGCAAAGCGCTCAAGGCTTTGTATTTCGACGGGGTTGTCGGCTGTCTGTTGAATGATGGATTGAAAGTCGGCCACCGCCTCGGGGACCGCCTCGGGGTCTCCCACCACCTGCATGGTCAGGGCGGGGTCGGGAACAAAATTATCCAGCGGCATGACCGAGAGAACGGCCCGAAGAATATCACTGGCCGAGGATCCATCCGCCCTCAGGCATTCGGGGCCTACGCTGGAGCCGGGAAAATTGGCGTCAGCGATAACGATGTCATCCCCGTGACCCATGGATCGCAAGGCATGTAGTAGGTCAGGGGAAAGCAGTGGATTGATGTTACGCAGCATGGGCCGTCTCCGATGGCAGGGGGGCATCCGCGCGGATCAGGCCTTCGGATTTCAGATCCGACCACAGCGAAGCGGGAATATTGCGCTCCAGCAAGGCGACATTCGCATTCACCTCGGCCGCACTGACCGCCCCGGGTACAACAGTTTTGACACATGGATGCCCAAGAACGAACTGCAGGGCGGCCGCAATCAACGGGGTGCCGTGAGCGTCACACACGGCCTCGATTTTGCGCACTTTGTCCATGATGTCCGGTGGCGCATCCACGTAATTGTACTTTGCTCCGGGAACCGCGCCGGTCGCCAGAATGCCCGAGTTGTAGGGGCCGCCCAGAATGATGCCGACATCGCGCTTTTCGCAGAGCGGCAGAAAGCTGTCCAACGCCTCCTGTTCCAGCAGCGTGTATCGTCCAGCCAGAAGGAAGCCGTCGAAATCCCCCAGACCCAGCAATTTCTCGCACACCTGCCATTCATTGACCCCGGCGCCGATCGCGGCGATTTCGCCCGCCTCACGCAATTCAGTCAGTGCTCGGTAGCCGCCGCCGTCAAAAAGCTCTCGGACCTTCGCGTCGGATGCTTCCTGACTGCCCTGGCTGAACACGCAAACATCATGCACCAGAAGAATGTCGGCATTGGCGACACCGATCCGTTCGCGACTGGCTTCGTAGGATCGCATGACACCGTCATAGGTGTAGTCGAATACGATGCGTTTCCTGGGAACATCCACGAAAGCTTCGGGTGTGACCTCGTGCGGTTCGCAGTCCACAAGAAGGCGCCCGATCTTTGTGGAAAGCTGAATGTTGTCACGTCCAAAGACGGGGATGGCCTCTCCGAAACGCTGTTCAGACCGGCCCAGCCCGTATTGCGGGGCGGTGTCAAAGAAACGGATCCCGGCATCGAAGGCCGCATGCAGCGCGGCCTGTGCGTCGGCATCGGACACCTTGCGATAGAGGTTTCCCAATGGCGCGCCCCCGAAACCCATGCGAGTCAAAGGAACAGGGCGTGAAGTTCGGTTGTTGAGGAGTTCGGTCTGAGAAACGGTCATCCTGCCTCTCGTTCTGGGTGGGAGCTGATGTTGAACAGGTGCGGCTTTTCGCGTTCCAAAACCTCGATGCGCGGCATCAGCTGTCCCAGGTGATGGCGCATCGCCTCCTGTGCGGCTTGTTCGTTGCGGTCCTGGACCGCGTCGAATATCGCGCGGTGTTCCTGCAGCGTTTCCGCAACGCGGCCCGGGGTAGGCAACAGCAGCATGCGTGCACGGCTGACCTGCAGTGAAACCGTTTGCGCCACGTCCGGTAGCCGGACAAAGCCGGTAAAGGCCATCAGCAGGGCGTGAAATTCCTCGTCGGCCTGATAGAACCCGGGGATGTCCTCATCCTCGATCAGCAGTTCCTGCAGCCGCATGTTGCGACTCAGGCGCTTGCGCTGGTCTTCGGTAAAATCACGAGCGACCTTGGCGACGGTAGCCAGTTCAAGGGCTTCGCGCAGAAAGACGCCCTCGCGGATTTCCGACATCGAGAAATAGGACACCCGCGTTCCCGATTGCGGAACCACATCCACCAGCCCTTCGGCCGCCAGCCGGGCAATCGCCTCGGCCACGGGCGCACGCGAGACACCAAGCCGCTCACAGATAGGCGCCTTTTTCAGATTTGCGCCCGGCAGGAAATCCAAGGACAGGATAGCCTGCTTGATCGCAAGATAAACACGGTGTGCCAGCGAGCCTTCTGTCACGGCAATTTCAGGCAGCAAGGTTGCGTCGATGTCTTGAGGTCGGTTCATGATTTTCGATCTAGCATACTAACATGTTAGTTGACAAGTGTGGGTTCGCTCATTAGCAATTTGTGCAGGCAAGTGGGAAAACAATGCAAGCACAGCAGAAAAACAAGGGCCTTCAGGGCAAGACGCAGGACACCGTCAGGCTGAACCCGGATGACAATGTGGTCATTGCGCTGCGGGATCTTTCGGCTGGCGACTGCCCGACAGGAGTGCCTGCGCCTTTGCCGGGTTCAATCGGGCGCGGTCACAAGATTGCCGTGGTGCATATCCCCGCAGGAGCGAATGTCATCCGGTATGGCCAGATCATCGGGCAGGCCAAGTCAGATATTGCGCCGGGCGCGCATGTCCATGTCCACAACCTTGGGATGGGAGAGCATCAGCAGGACTATGCGCATGCGTCTGCCTGCGTGCCATTGCCAGAAATACATCGCACCCGGACCTTTCAGGGGTTTCACCGGGCGGACGGTAAAGTGGGCACGCGTAATTACATCGGCATTTTGACCACCGTAAACTGTTCCGGCTCGGTCGCGCGTTTCATTTCCGAGGCGGCCGAGAAATCGGGCCTTCTGGATGCTTACCCCAACGTCGACGGCATTGTGCCGATTGTTCATGGCACCGGTTGCGGAATGTCCGGCAAGAACGAAGGCTATGCCGCCCTGTTCCGCACATTGGCAGGCTATGCGCAGCACCCGAATTTTGGTGGCATTCTTCTGATCGGTCTGGGCTGCGAAGTCATGCAGGTGTCCGATCTTGTCGGGGGGCGTCCGATCCGGCCCGATGGCGCGCTCCGCTACATGACGATCCAGAACGAAGGCGGCACGCGCCGAACCATCGAGCGGGGCCTGGAAGAGCTGCGCGGAATTGCCGAACTGGCCAATCAGGCGACCCGGCAACCCGCGCCCGTCAGTGCAATCACCGTCGGAATGCAATGCGGCGGTTCAGACGGGTATTCCGGCATCACGGCAAACCCGGCGCTTGGCTACGCCTCGGACCTGCTGGTTCGGCACGGTGGCACGACCATTCTGTCGGAGACGTCCGAAATCTACGGTGCGGAACATCTTTTGACCCGTCGTGCCGAAACCGTCGAAGTTGGAGAAAAGCTGATCGCCCGCATCCGCTGGTGGGAGGACTACACCGAACGAAACGGCGGCGAGATGGACAACAACCCCAGCCCCGGCAACAAGCGCGGCGGGCTGACGACGATTCTGGAAAAATCGCTGGGTGCGGTCGCCAAGGGCGGTACGGCGCCTCTGCGCGATGTGTACGAGTTTGGCCAGATCGTCGACAAACACGGGTTTGTTTTCATGGACAGTCCGGGGTTTGATCCCTGCTCGGTCACAGGTCAGGTGGCGTCAGGGTCGAACCTGATTGTGTTCACCACCGGGCGCGGCTCGGTTTCCGGCTATCAGCCGACACCCTGCATCAAGCTGGCCACCAATTCCGAAATGTATGCCCGCATGTCCGACGACATGGACCTGAACTGCGGCGACATCGTCACCGAGGGCGTCAGCATCGAAGCCAAGGGCGAGGAACTGTTCGAGATTCTGATCCGCGTCGCATCGGGCGAACAGACGAAAAGCGAGCAGCTTGGCTTCGGAGGGGTCGAGTTTGTTCCGTGGCAGATCGGAGCGGTGATGTGAACCGGATGCGACACGGGGACTGAGGGACAAATGGGAGGAGAAATGACGAAACTGGTCGAAATGACGGGGATTGAAAAACACTTCCCCGGCGTGCACGCGCTGAAATCCGTGCAGTTCGATCTGGTGCCCGGCGAGGTTCACGCGCTGATGGGAGAGAACGGCGCCGGGAAAAGCACGCTGATGAAAATCCTTTCAGGCATTTATCAGCGCGATGGTGGGTTATTGTCGGTCGAAGGCCGGGTCGTCAGTCCGCAATCCCCGCGTCAGGCGCAGGATCTGGGGATCGGCATTATTCATCAGGAGCTGAGCCTGATGAACGACCTGACTGTGGCGCAGAACATCTTTATCGGCCGCGAGCCGCGCAAAAGCTTTGGTCGACTGGACGATGCGGCGCTGAATGCACAGACAGCCGACATCTTTGCTTCGATGAACCTGGGGCTCGACCCAAGGGCGCTGGTCGGCGGCCTGACCATCGCCAAGCAACAGATGGTCGAGATTGCCAAGGCTCTGTCCTACCGCTCGAAAGTGCTGATCATGGATGAACCAACGGCGGCGTTGAACGATGCAGAGATTGCCGAACTCTTTGTAATCATTCGGCGCCTCAAGGCCGAAGGCGTGGGCATCGTCTATATCAGCCACAAAATGGACGAACTGAAACAGATCGCCGACAGGGTAACGGTGATGCGTGACGGCGAATATGTCGGTACGGTCGGTGCTGCCGAAACCCCGATCAGCCAGATCATCGCGATGATGGTGGGTCGCGAGGTCAAGGAAGAACCGCTGGAAGTACCCGATCTGGCCGGGGCCGAAGTTTCGCTTGAGATCAGCAACCTGTCACGGGGCGTTGAAATTCAGGGTGTCAGCTTCTCGGTCCAGAAGGGTGAGATACTGGGATTTGCGGGTCTGATGGGGGCGGGCCGGACCGAGGTGGCGCGAGCCATATTTGGAGCGGACCCGAAAGACAGTGGTGAAATCCGGGTGCACGGACAATCCGTCTCGATCAGATCCCCCAGGGATGCGGTGCGGGCCGGGATCGGATACCTTTCCGAGGATCGCAAGCACTTCGGCCTCGCTACCGGCATGAACGTACGGGACAATATCGCGCTGGCTTCGATGGATCTTTTCACCGGGACAGGCGGCGTTCTGAACGACAGTGAAATCGGCACCGCCGCCAAAAGCTACATCAATCAACTGGGCATCCGGACGCCATCCGACGTTCAGGAAGTGCGGCTGTTGTCAGGGGGCAACCAGCAAAAGGTTGTCATTGCCAAATGGTTGCTGCGGGATTGCGATATTCTGATCTTTGACGAGCCGACGCGCGGCATCGATGTCGGCGCAAAATCGGAAATCTACAAGCTGCTGGAAGAGCTGGCAGAACAAGGCAAAACCATCATCGTGATCTCATCCGAACTGCCCGAGATCATGCGGCTGAGCCATCGCATCGCCGTGATGTGCGAGGGCCGGCTGACCGGCATCCTGCCCGGCGGAAAAGACACCACTCAGGAAGACATCATGCATCTGGCCACCCAACGCAAGGCGGCGATGCAGGTTACAGGGACAGTGCAATGACCACAGCAACGGATCTCGACAAGAAAAAGCCACTTGCGGGCCTGTCAGAAAGCGGCGCGTACCAGAAGCTGCTGGCCTTCGCCAGTCTGATCGCCCTGCTGATCGGCTTCTCGATCGCATCGCCCAACTTCATGCAGACCTCGAACATGATTGCCATTCTGCAGGCAACGTCGGTCAACGGAGTGTTGGCGGTGGCAGCGACATTGGTGATCATTACCGGCGGTATTGACCTGTCGGTGGGCACGCTGATGACGTTTTGCGCAGTCATCGCGGGTGTGGTTTTGACTTATCTGGGCATGCCATTGCTGCTGGGTGTGGCTGCGGCCATCGCGGCCGGTGCGTTTTGCGGGCTGTGCTCGGGCACATTCGTGGCGAAGATGAAAATCCCGCCCTTCATCGCCACGCTGGGTATGATGCTGATCCTGAAGGGTCTGTCACTGGTGATTTCCGGCACGCGGCCGATCTATTTCAATGACACACCTGGTTTCGACCAGATCTCGCGCGGGTCGCTGATCGGTGAGGTCATTCCGGCGCTGCCGATCCCCAACGGCGTTCTGATCCTGTTTCTCGTGGCCATCGCCGCCTCGTACATCTTGGGGCGCACCGTTCTGGGCCGTTATACTTTTGCGCTGGGCTCGAACGAAGAGGCAGTGCGCCTGTCCGGTGTAAACACCGACATGTGGAAAATGCGCATCTATGCGCTGGCCGGTGCGATCTGCGGCATTGCGGGAATCCTGATCGCCTCGCGGCTGAATTCGGCGCAACCGGCATTGGGTCTTGGGTACGAGCTGGAGGCGATTGCAGCCGTGGTGATCGGCGGCACATCCCTGTCCGGCGGGCGCGGCACCATCCTGGGCACGCTGATCGGCGCACTGATCATGGCGGTTCTGACCAATGGTCTGCGGGTGCTGTCGGTCGCGCAGGAATGGCAGACCGTCGTGACCGGAGCAATCATCATCCTTGCCGTCTATGCCGACATGGCCCGGCGCAAGAAAACCGGCTGATCATTTCAGAAACGAAAAAAAACGACCAACTGGAGGAGAAAATCATGTTTACACGTCGTTTCATTCTGGGGGCGCTCAGTGCTGCCAGCCTTTCCGTTCCGGCCTCGATGGCCGTGGCCGAGGACGTCTATATCCCGCTGGTGTCCAAAGGGTTCCAGCACCAGTTCTGGCAGGCCGTGAAGGCCGGTGCCGAGCAGGCGGCGAACGAATACAATGTCACCATCACGTTCGAAGGGCCTGACAACGAAACCATGGTGGATCGCCAGATCGATATGCTGGCCGCTGCGCTGGCCAACAACCCCAAGGCCATCGGCTTTGCCGCTCTGGACAGCCAGGCGGCGATCCCGCTGCTGAAACAAGCCAATGACAAGGGCATTCCGATCATCGCATTTGACAGCGGGGTAGACAGTGACATTCCGGTGTCCACTGCGACCACAGACAATCTGGCTGCTGCGGGTCTGGCCGCTGACAAGATGGCTGAAATGCTGGGTGGCAAAGGAAAGGTTGCCGTCGTGGCTCATGACCAGACCAGCCGCACGGGCATCGACCGTCGCGATGGGTTCGTCAATCGCATTGCCGAGAAGTATCCCGATATCGAGGTCGTAACCGTTCAGTACGGACAGGGCGACCATCTGAAATCCACCGAGGTGACAAAGGCGATCCTGACAGCCAATCCAGATCTGAACGGCATTTTCGGAACCAACGAAGGATCGGCGATTGGCGTTGTGAACGGTGTGCAGGAACTGGGCACCGAAGGTCTGGTCATTATTGGCTATGACAGCGGCAAGGCCCAGAAGGACGCGATCAAGAGCGGCCTGATGGCAGGGGCCATTACCCAGAACCCCGTCGGTATCGGATACGAAACGGTAAAGGCGGCGGTGGCCGCGTCCAAGGGTGAAAGTGTACCAGCCCTGATTGATACCGGGTTCTACTACTATGACGCGTCCAATATGGAAGATCCGGCAATCGCCGCCGTATTGTACGACTAAGTCTAAACGCCCCAAAAAAAGCCCGTCGTTCGGTGGGCTTTTTACTTCGATGGCAACACACCGAATAGACACAAAGGCTCAGAAGGATCTGCGCATCGAGTGATCCCAGCGCGGTGCGTTTCAATACTGAGTTTGATGTGGATTGTTTCGGCTACGTGCTATCGGGGTCGGCAGGTCTCCGGCGAAAATGTTGGCTGACATTTTCTGCAACAAAAGGAAACCGGGCGTGGGTGCGATTGATTGCCTGAAGACCTGTCTCGACGCCATCCGGATACGGTCGCCAAGCTGCCGTGGCTCAGTCCAGAAACAGATAGTCCAACTGCATGACCGACCGCGCTTTTTCTAGCGAAATCCTCAGAAACGCGGCGATCGCCGCTTCGTTTTCTTCACGTTCGGCGGATTCGCGAAGGCGAAAATGGCCCTCAAGCCCTGCACCGCGGATCAGTTCGGATTCGTAAGCCAATGAGTTTCTGAGCGCGGGCAACAGGTGGGCGACCCGCTGCGTCGGCGTGTTTTCCCCGGCCAGTCCGACACGGCGGGCGTGGCCGATCAGGTACTCATCCGAGTAATCGCATTCGATCTCCAGAACACGCGTCCGGGCCTGATCCGCACAAAAATCCTGAATGATCTCAAGGTTTGCAGGGTCCACGCAAAGGACCAGCCTGTCAGTTTCAAAACATTCGAAAAGCATGCGCACCACGGCGCGCCGATGACGTCCACGTTTGACCAGGGTGGTTTCAATACCTCCCAGGTCCGGCAAAGGCGAATCCTGTTCGTTGAACAGGTATTCAACGCAGGGAATGTCTGTTTCCGACATGATCTGATCGACCAGCCGCTTGGCGACGTGCCACTTCTTGCAGGCGATCAGGTAGATTTCGCGTCCGGGGTCCAGCGTGTTTCCAGCTTCCCAAAAACGCGGGGCATAACGCCGGCCAACGCGCCCGCGCCCGGCCAGAAAGTCATAGAGGCTGCGCCCTTCATTCGAAATCTGGAAGTCAATGCCGTCGCTGGCATAGAGCCTGCCCAGTCTTTCCTTGAGCTCAAGCGCTTCGGGGCTGATCTTGCGGGCGAACAGATAATCCTGACCTAGCAGCATGTCATAATGGTCGTTATAGAACGTCACCGGCATGCCGTAATCCGAGAACATCAGAAAAGTCAGCGTCCGGTTCTCGATTTCCTGTCTTGGGATCAGATGGCGGACAAGCGTTTGAAAAAAGGTCTCGTCCGGAATCCAGGTTGTCGCGAAGAACCGGACGACATCGCGTCGCTGGCGCAGGAAATCCAGGATCTTTTCCACGGTCTGGCGTCGCAGACACCACCATTGGCTGCCGATCATAACCTGCAGGTCTTGCGGTATTTCACGGGTCAGGCCCATACGTTTTTGTATTTCGTATGACGCATAGAACCGCCCGCTTTGCGTACGTTCATTGAAATAGTGTCGATAGATCAGCCGGTCCTCCTTCATGCCGGTCTTGATCCAGTTGCTTTCGAAAAAGTCGTGGCTTTCGATGAAATCCAAATCGTTGCGGTCCAGGAAATCGTGAACGTATTCGGCTGTCTTGATCGCCATGCAGTCGCCTGACAGCATGTAGAAATGCGTTGCGCGCGGAAAACTTTCGACCGCTGCCGAAAGCGCGTGGAGCGTTGCCTGAACCAGCGACCAGGCACCCCAGCCGCATTTGATCCGTTTGACCGCGAATGCGACGTTCGGGTTGTCCTTCAGGGCCGTTTGTATTCTGGCGTAATCTTCAGCCTTTGCACGCGCATCGAAATGGATCGCCATGCAGTCACCGGCCGCAGTCAGTTGCCGGGCCTGCGCGATGATCGCGTCGGGGTCTTTGTGGCACAGCAAAATATAGGCAATCTTTGCCATCTGAGTTACGCGATTTCCGTTTCTGCCTGTTCGCAACCGTGATACTGAGGATGAGCGATTGAATAAACAGAATTTTTTTGCTTCTTTGGGGTCCAAAGCCGACGCGTCAATCTGAGACCCGATCGGATAAGGAGGCACAGCAGATGGGTTTTCCCGGCACCTGGATGACCGAAAGCGAAAGCATGGTTTACCGTGTTGTGCCCAAATGTGCCTGCTCGACCATCGGACAGATCATGTATTATTCCGATCATGGCAGGTTCTTTGATGGCGACATACATGATGCCAAAGATGGCATGCATAAATGGGCTTTTGGCCCGAGTCAGGACCCGATTTCAAGCAATGTCCGTTCGCATGCGTCTTATTCCTTTACCTGCGTGCGCAACCCGTACACCCGCGTTCTGAGCTCGTTTTTCGACAAGATCTGCGGCATTCAGCGCAATGGGAAACGGTATCGCGGCAACCTTGTGCCGACGCTGGTTTACAATTACGGCATCGAGGTCGGCGGCGACGACGGCAAGGGAGAGTTCGACCAGATCGCCAGCTTTCGCCGGTTCCTGCTTTTTGCGCGTGATACGATTCGCTGGCGGCGCCCGATGGATCCGGACATTCACTGGTCGGCGATGTCCGGGCATGTCTCGACCTTCATCGTGAATGGCGGGCGGTATGACCGGATTTTCTGGACCGAACGTTTCAACGACGGGATGCAGGATGTTCTGGATCACATCCAGACCCCTCACGCCATAGCATTGTCGGATATTCCGCGGTTCAACGAATCCGAAGGACACGGGCCCAAGCGCGCGCATCCGGTCGAGGCTTATTTCGACGACCTGTCGATGCATCTAGTTTATGAGATCTACAAACAGGATTTCGATCTATTCAAATACGATTTCGAAAACCCGGCAAACAAGATGCCGATCGGTGAAATCGATCTGGACGAGGTTCACGCCAAACTTGGTGATTGACAAAACCGCAAACGCTCCCGCCCATCGTCAGCGCTTCTTGCGAAACACCTCCTTTGGTTGGGCGCGGCGCCGCGCAATGCGCGGCGCCGGGCCCAAGTCCGAACGTGGCATCGGCAACGCCGATGGTGCGATTGGGCGCGGGAGCTTTTGTTAAGTAGGCAGACCCGCCGGTTCTTCGCGAAAAGAACCGGTCCGTTTCGGGGTCAAACCTGACGAACGGCCCCTTTGGCTGCACTGGTAGTCAGCTTTGCGTAGGCTTTCAGCGCGGTTGAAACTTTGCGCTTGCGCGGCTGCGTGGGCACCCACCCTTTCTCGTCCTGTTCCTCGCGACGGGCAGCAAGTTCTTCGTCCGACACGGCCAGATGGATGGAGCGGTTTGGAATGTCGATCTCGATTGTATCGCCGTTCTGCACCAGGCCGATCTCGCCGCCCTCGGCGGCTTCAGGCGAGACGTGACCGATGGACAACCCCGACGTGCCGCCCGAGAAGCGCCCGTCTGTCAACAGGGCGCAGGCTTTACCCAGACCCTTGGATTTCAGATACGAAGTCGGGTAGAGCATTTCCTGCATCCCCGGCCCGCCGCGCGGACCTTCGTAGCGGATGACCACCACGTCACCTTCCTTGACCTTTCCGGTGAGGATATCGTTTACCGCCTGATCCTGGCTTTCGCAGACATAGGCCGACCCGGTGAACTTCAGGATGTCTGCATCCACCCCGGCAGTTTTCACGATGCAGCCGTCGCGCGCGATGTTTCCGAACAGAACAGCCAGACCGCCATCCTGGCTGAACGCATGTTCTTTCGAGCGGATCACCCCACCTTCGCGGTCGGTGTCCAGCTCCTTGTAACGGTTCGACTGGCTGAATGCCTGGGTGGTGCGCACGCCACCGGGGGCCGCCTTGAACAGCTCCTGCGCCTTGGGGTTGTTGGCGATCTTGATGTCCCAATTGGCAATCGCTTCACCCATTGTGGCGGAATGGACCGTGCTGCATTCTTCGTGCAACAGGCCTGCACGGCTCAACTCGCCCAGGATCGAGAAGATGCCACCGGCGCGGTGAACGTCTTCCATATGCACATTCTCGGTGTTGGGCGCGACCTTGCACAAACACGGCACCTTGCGGCTGAGGCGATCCATGTCGGACATGGTGAAATGCACCTCACCCTCATGCGCGATGGCCAGCAGGTGCAGAACGGTGTTGGTGGACCCGCCCATCGCGATATCCAGGCTCATGGCATTTTCGAACGCATCAAAGGTCGCGATCTCACGCGGCAAAAAGCCTTTCTCGTCCAGATCGTAATGCCGCTTGGTGATCTCGACGATGCGGCGGCCGGCTTCCAGGAACAGATCCTTGCGATCCGCATGGGTCGCCAGGGTCGAGCCATTGCCCGGCAGCGCCAGACCCAGCGCCTCGGCCAGACAATTCATCGAGTTCGCGGTGAACATGCCCGAACACGACCCGCAGGTCGGGCAGGCGTTTTCCTCGATGTGCTGAACCTGTTCGTCGGTGTACTTGTCGTCCGCGGCGGCAACCATCGCGTCCACGAGGTCGATTTTCTTGACGTCCAGATCCGCGATGTCGATCTTGCCGGCCTCCATCGGTCCACCTGAGACAAAGATCGCCGGGATGTTCAGGCGCATCGCAGCCATCAGCATGCCGGGGGTGATCTTGTCGCAGTTCGAGATGCAGACCATCGCATCTGCACAATGGGCGTTAACCATGTATTCAACCGAATCCGCGATCACCTCGCGCGAGGGCAGCGAATAGAGCATGCCGTCATGGCCCATTGCGATGCCGTCATCTACCGCGATGGTGTTGAACTCTTTCGCAACACCGCCTGCGGCCTCGACCTCGCGCGCAACCATCTGGCCCAGATCCTTCAGGTGCACATGCCCGGGCACGAATTGGGTGAACGAATTGACGATGGCGATGATCGGTTTGCCAAAATCGTCATCCTCCATGCCAGTGGCGCGCCACAAGCCGCGTGCGCCCGCCATGTTGCGGCCATGAGTGGAGGTTCTGGATCGGTACAATGGCATGATGCTGTTTCCCTGTTGCCTCGGGTTGCATAGATCGGGTTTCGTGCGTTATAGCGCACGTATCACATGTGCGCTATAACGCACAAGAGGATTCGCGGGACGCTGACATGAACTCTGACGATATTACACTGAAGCTGAGGGATGTGCGCGCAGCATCCGGCCTCAGCCTGTCCAAAGTGGCCGAAATGACAGGCGTCAGCAAAGCAATGTTGGGTCAGATCGAACGCGGTGAATCCAGCCCGACGATCGCTACGCTCTGGAAAATCGCCAAAGGGTTTCAAGTGCCGCTGAGTGCTCTGATCGACACGGCGATCGGCGATCCATCCGTCTTTCAGACGGTCACGTTTCCCGGCAGTATAGAGGTCAAGATCGTGTTCCCTTTCGATCCCGCATTGGGGGCTGAGACATTCCACGTCAATCTGAACCCGAACCAGAGCCACGAATCGCCTGCACACGCGGTTGGTGTTACCGAGGAAGTCTTTGTTCTGGGCGGAACACTTGAAATTCTGCGTGGTGAGGAATGGGTGCCCTTACATGCCGGACAGGGATTGCGCTTTGCAGCCGACGTGCCTCATGGGTATCGCGCGGGGGCGCAGGGTGCTGCTTTTTTGAATATGCACCATTACGGACAGCTCTCTGACAATTCTGAAAACGGCATGGCTCATTGATGACCGATATTCTGAACACCCTCACGATCGTGGATGCAATCGGTTCGTTTGGCGCTTTGATCGTGGTCGCCGCGTATTTCGCAACGCAAATGCGAATGATGAATTCCGACGATCTGGCCTTTCCGGTGATCAACCTTCTGGGCTCGGTGCTGATCGTCTATTCTCTGGTGCACAATTTCAATCTGGCTTCGATGCTGATCGAAGGGTTCTGGATTTTGATCAGTTTCATCGGAATTATTCAGCATTTTCGCCTGCGCAGCGCGGCAGAATAGCCCTATCCAGCCTTGAACCCCTATGCTGCCGGGTATAGGGAAAAATCAAGCTCGCTCAGGGGAGGCATTGATGCAGGACGATCCGAAAACCCTCGTATCTACCGAATGGCTGGCCGCACATATCAAGGACCCGGATCTGCGGATTCTGGACGGGTCGTGGTATTTGCCTTCGCAAAACCGCGATGCCCGGGCTGAATATGACGCGGGTCACATTCCCGGGGCGCGGTTCTTCGATATTGATGAGATTTCAGACCGCCGTTCGGACCTGCCGCACATGGCCCCTCCGGTCGAGAAATTCATGTCGCGCCTGCGGGCGATGGGCGTGGGTGATGGTCATCAGGTCGTCGTCTACGACGGGGCCGGTCTGATGTCCGCAGCCCGGGTCTGGTGGCTGTTCCGGCTTATGGGTCAGGAAAACATCGCCATTCTGGATGGGGGATTGCCGAAATGGAACGCGGAAGGGCGCGAGCTCGAGGATCTGCCGCCCGTCATCCGCGACCGCCACATGACAGTCCGGGTGCAGAACCATCTGGTTCGGGACGTCACGCAAGTGTCTGCGGCAGCGAAACTGGCAGATCACGAGATCATTGATGCCCGTTCTGCCGCCCGTTTCGCCGGAACTGAGGTCGAGCCGCGGGAAGGCCTGCGTTCGGGGCATATTCCAGGATCGCGCAATGTCCCGTTTGGCCAGTTGTTGAACGCCAATGGCACAATGAAATCGCCCCAAGATTGCCGTGCCGTTTTCGAGGCTGCCGGCGTTGATCTGTCGAAACCGGCGATCACGTCCTGCGGATCTGGCGTTACCGCTGCAATCCTCAGCCTTGCGCTTGAACGCATGGGCAAGAAAGATCACTCGCTTTATGACGGCTCCTGGGCTGAATGGGGCGCCTTCCCGACCCTTCCCGTCGCAACCGGAGAGAACTGATGTTCGAATTCCTCAAGCCGCAGCCTGCGGATAAAATCCTGATGCTGATGCAGATGTACCGCGAGGACCCGCGTGATCAGAAGATTGATCTGGGCGTGGGCGTCTACAAAAATGCCGAGGGTGTGACGCCGGTGATGCGCTCGGTCAAGGCCGCCGAGCAGCGCATACTGGAAAAGCAGGAATCCAAAGCCTATACAGGGCTGGCCGGCGATCCGGCCTTTGCAGATGTGATGATCGGCCTGATCTTGGGCACGTCCGTACCGCGGGGAAACATTGCAGCTGTTGCGACCCCTGGCGGGACCGGTGCCTGCCGACAGGCGTTCGAATTGATCCGCATGGCCAACCCCTCGGCGTGCGTCTTCGTGTCGAACCCGACATGGCCGAACCACCTGTCCATTCTGAATTATCTGGGCATGGAGACGGTTCAGTATCGATATTTCGACGGCGATACCCGCGGCGTTGATTTCGACGGCATGATCGAGGATCTGAAAACCGCCAATGCGGGCGACGTCGTTCTGCTGCATGGTTGCTGCCACAACCCGACCGGCGCCAATCTGAACATGGTGCAGTGGCAGGACGTCGTAAACCTGATCAACGAGCGTGGTTTGGTGGCGATGATCGACATTGCTTACCAGGGGTTTGGCGACGGTCTGGAAGAAGACGCGCAGGCGGTCCGGTTGGTGGCGTCATCGGTCAAGGAATGCCTGATCGCGGCGTCCTGTTCCAAGAACTTCGGTGTCTATCGCGAGCGTACCGGCCTGTTGATGGCCGTCAGCGCGGACGCGGGGCAGACGGCTTTGAACCAAGCCACTCTGGCCTTCCTGAATCGCCAGAACTATTCCTTCCCGCCCGATCACGGTGCGCGGGTTGTGACGACCATCCTGATGGACGAAGCGCTGCGTGCTGAATGGCAGGCCGAACTGGAAGAAACCCGTTTGTCCATGCTGGGATTGCGCAAGCAACTGGCGGACGAGCTGCAACGCCTGAGCGGATCGGACCGGTTCGGTTTCATCGCTCAGCACCGCGGCATGTTCTCGCGCCTCGGCGCCTCGCCGGAACTGGTTGAAAAACTGCGGACCGACCATGGAATCTACATGGTTGGTGACAGCCGTCTGAATATCGCAGGACTGAATGCAACAACCGTGCCGATTCTGGCCAAGGCGATTGTCGACGTTGGAGCTTGAGTTCGCTTGCTTTGAATAAGAAAAACCCGGGCAGAACTGCCCGGGTTTTTTTGTTTTTTCTTAAGGTTTAGCCCTTGGAGAATTCCGGATAGGCTTCCATACCCAGCTCGCCCATGTCGAGCCCGTTGATCTCTTCTTCTTCGCCAACCCGCAGGCCGACCGTGGCCTTGAGAACCGAGAAGAGGACATAGCTGACCACGAAGACGAAGATGCCGATGGCGGCAAAGCCGATGATCTGGGTCACAAAGCTGGCGTCACTGTTGGTCCATGCCACGATGAACGTACCCCAGAAACCTGCGATCAGGTGAACCGGGATAGCGCCGACCACGTCGTCGATCTTCATGCGGTCCAGCATCGGGACGGTCAGGACGACGATGACGCCACCGATTGCGCCGATGATCAGCGCCTGGAACAGCGACGGGGCCAGCGGTTCGGCGGTGATCGACACCAGACCAGCCAGCGCGCCGTTCAGTACCATCGTCAGATCGACCTTGCCATACATCAGTTGCGTCAGGATCAGCGTGGCGACGGCACCCGCTGCAGCAGCCATGTTGGTGTTGGCAAAGATGCGGCTGATGTCGGCCATGTCTCCGATGGTGCCCATTGCCAGCTGCGAGCCGCCGTTGAAGCCGAACCAACCCAGCCAAAGGATGAACGTGCCCAAAGTTGCCAGCGCCAGGTTCGAACCGGGGATCGGAACAACCTTGCCGTCCTTGTTGTACTTGCCGATACGCGGGCCCAGCACGATGGCGCCTGCCAGCGCCGCGAAGCCACCTGCGGCATGGACCAGAGTCGAGCCAGCGAAGTCACTGAAGCCCATCTCGGACAGCCAACCGCCGCCCCACTGCCAGGATGCTTCGATCGGGTAGATGATGCCGGTCAGCACGATCACAAAGGCGAAGAACGGCCACAGTTTGACACGTTCCGCCATGGTGCCCGAGACAATCGACGCAGTGGTGGCGCAGAACATCAGCTGGAAGAAGAAGTCCGAACCGACGGAGGCATAGGACAGGTCGGTTTCCACTCCGGCAAGACCGACGGGTTCTAGCGATGTGGGTGCGATTGCGCCCAGGAAGCCAGGGATCATCCAGCCATCACCCGGATACATCAGGTTGAAGCCGACCAGCCAGTACATGATGGCGGCAAACGAAAACAGGCCCATGTTCTTGATCAGCTGCATCGCCACGTTCTTGGAGCGCACCAGACCGGCCTCGAGCATGGCAAAGCCAGCGGCCATCCAGAACACCAGGAACCCGCCAACCAGAAACAGCAGCGAGGTCAGGATGTATTGCGTGTGCTGCGCGGTCTCGCCAGCGGCGGCCTCTTGCGCAAGGCCCATCTGCGGCAGCACGACAAGCGCGGCAGCAGGGATGAGAGATTTCATCAGGTTCATGTGACTTCCTCGAATGACTATGAGTGGGGACGCCTTACAGCGCCTCTTCGTTGGTTTCCCCGGTCCGCACGCGCAGGGCCTGCTCGACATCGAGGACGAAAACCTTGCCATCGCCGATCTTGCCGGTTTTGGCTGTTTTGGTGATGGTTTCGACGATCTGGTCGGTCATCGTGGCGGGAACCACGATTTCCAGTTTGATCTTGGGCACGAAGTTCACCGCGTACTCGGCGCCGCGATAGATTTCCGTGTGGCCCGACTGCGAACCAAAGCCCTTGATCTCGGTTACCATCATGCCGCGCACGCCCGCTTCGGTCAGTGCCTCGCGCACCTCCTCAAGCTTGAACGGCTTGATTGTCGCAATGATCAGTTTCACGTCTTTCCCCTCTGCTTCCCGGGCAGGCCGGTTTGTTTGCACCTGCAGAAAAAGAGCCTGAGCGGGCGTCATAGGAAACGGTCTGACAGCCCGGACGCGAGGGAAATCAGGGCAAAGTTGCACATTTTTTGCACAAAATTTCCGACATGTTTAAATTTTAAGCGAATCTGAGAGGGAAATTACCGGAATTTCACACCTCTACATGACCGCGTTGCCAAGGTAAGGTGACGCAAAAGCACAATCGGGCAGAGTTTGAGCATGACTGAGTCCAAGCGCCGAAAGCCGCCACTGGTCGCAGAAAAAAGGTATCCGTCGAAGGGCCGCAAGCCCACGGCGACCAAGCGGGCTGCAAAACCCGCTGGCAAGAAATCAAACGCCCGAAAGACGGCGATGCGCAGGACTGGGCGAAAGAAAACGCGTCGCACCGGCGGCGGTGGCGGCGGCGTGTTCCGTCGCATGTTCCGGTGGGTTTTCCGCCTGCTCTGGGGGCTGACGTGGCGTGTCGGCGCAATCGTCGGGCTGTTGCTGATGTTGGCCGTCGGCGTGGTCTATTCTACGCTTCCGGATGTTGATGCGCTGCTGGACGGTCGTGCGCGTGGTTCGGTCACGCTGCTGGATCGCAACGGCAAAGTCTTTGCCTGGCGCGGTGATCAGTTTGGCGGGGTGATAACGGCCAGCACTGTCTCGCCCCATCTCAAAAACGCCGTTGTGGCGACCGAGGACAAGCGGTTCTATCGCCATTTCGGTGTCAGCCCACGGGGTGTGGCCAGCGCGGTTCGCATCAATCTGAGTGAAGGGCGCGGTCCCTTGTCGGGCCACGGTGGGTCGACCATCACGCAGCAGACGGCCAAGCTGTTGTGTCTGGGTGTGCCTTATGTGCCAAGCGAATGGGAATCAGAGGCCGCATATGAAGCTGATTGCCGGCAGGGGTCACTCTGGCGCAAGGCCAAGGAAGCCATCTACGCGATGGCGATGGAGGTCAAATACTCCAAGGATGAGATTCTCACGATTTATCTGAACCGCGCTTTCCTTGGCGCCGGTGCGCGCGGGTTTGAGGCCGCAAGTCAGCGGTACTTCGGGATATCGGCGGCCGAGGTCAATCCGTCCCAGGCTGCGATGCTGGCCGGGTTGCTGGTCGCCCCGACGCGGTTTGCACCCACCAACGATCTCCAACGCTCGCAGGACCGGGCACGGCTTGTGGTCGGGTTGATGGAGGCGCAGGGCTACCTGACAGCCTCTCAGGCATCAGCAGCGCGAAATAACCCGGCAGAGCTTTCCGAAGCCGCCGCCGCGCGGGCAGGCGGGTACTTCGCCGACTGGGTCATGGCCAGCGGGCCCGAGTTCTTTACGCGCAATACGACCGAGGACGTGGTAATCCGCACCACCCTGGATCAGCGCCTGCAGAAATCGGCTGAAGAGGCGCTGCAGTACATTTTTCAGGAAAAAGTGCGCGACGGGTCCAAGGCGCAAGCCGCGATCGTTGTGATGTCCGCTGATGGCGCCGTGCGCGCGATGGTCGGTGGTCGCAAGACCCGTGTATCGGGCGCGTTCAACCGGGCGACCCAGGCGCTGCGCCAGACCGGTTCCTCGTTCAAGCCCTTCGTTTATGCTACGGCGCTGGAACTGGGGTATTCCCCGTTGGATATCGTCGTGGACGAGCCCTACTGCATCGACATTCCCGGTTCCGGGCAATGGTGCCCCAAGAACTATACCAAGAAGTATTATGGCCGGGTCACGCTGGCGGATGCGCTTAAGAACTCCTTGAATATACCAGCAGTGAAAGTCGCCGAGATTTCCGGGCTGGAAAACGTTCGCACGGTTGCCAGCGGTTTCGGTATCGCCAGCGATCTTGCGCAGGGCCCCGCACTGGCGCTGGGCGCGTCGGAAAGCACGCTGATCGAGATGACGGGAGCATATGCCGGCATCCTGAACGGTGGCTCAGCGGTTGAACCGTACGGTCTGACGGAACTCAAGCTTCTGGGTGATGAAACGCCGGTGATGGTAACGACGACAGGGATTGGTGAACGTGTGATCCGCGATGACGCGGCCCGGCAACTGACCTGGATGATGGAGCGTGTCGTTTCCGAAGGCACCGGCCAACGCGCGAAGCTGCCGGGTTGGCAGGTGGCAGGAAAGACCGGCACGACGCAGGCGGCCCGCGATGCGTGGTTCATTGGCTTTACGGCGGACTATGTGGCGGGTGTCTGGATGGGTTATGACGACAACACGCCGTTGTCCGGAGTGACAGGTGGCGGTCTGCCCGCAGAGATATGGAGGGAAACCATGCTGCGCGTGACCGAGGGGATGACGCCCACGCCATTGCCGATGATGCTGCCGGAGCAACCCAAGCAGGTGGCAAAACCCAGAAATCCTAAACGCAAACCCGGTGGTTTTGCCAAAGCGGTGGATAACTTGCTGAAGGATATTTTTGGCGGGAACTGACCCGCGCCAAAAAAAGGGGAAGGCAGCGACCTGCGCGCCGCCTTCGGTGTTTTTCAGACGCTGGCGTCCAGCGCGGCCAGAATGGCGTCGCCCATTTCGGTGGTCGAGACCGGCTCGACCCCTTTTTCGGCCAGCAGATCGGCTGTGCGCACGCCGTCGGCCAGAACTTTCTCGATCGCGGCTTCAAGGCGGTCGGCCTCGGCGCCCTGATCAAAGCTGTAGCGCAGCGCCATGGCAAAGCTGAGGATACAGGCAATCGGGTTGGCTTTGCCCTGACCGGTGATGTCCGGGGCTGACCCATGCACTGGTTCATACATCGCCTTGGGGCGGCCATTCGCCATCGGCGCGCCAAGGCTGGCCGACGGCAGCATCCCCAGCGAACCGGTCAGCATCGCGGCGCAATCGGACAGCACGTCGCCGAACAGGTTGTCGGTGACGATTACATCGAACTGCTTGGGTGCGCGAACCAACTGCATCGCACCGTTATCGGCATACATATGGCTCAGTTCGACTTCGGGGTATTCCTGGCCGACGCGAGTAACAACCTCGCGCCACAGAATGCCCGATTCCATCACGTTGGCTTTCTCCATCGAGCACAGTTTCTTGTTCCGGCGCATGGCCAGTTCAAAGGCCGAACGTGCGGCGCGTTCGATCTCGGATTCGGTGTAGCGCTGGGTGTTGATGCCCACACGCTCGTTGCCTTCTTCGAAGATGCCGCGCGGCTCGCCGAAGTAGACGCCCGAGGTCAGCTCGCGCACGATCATGATGTCGAGGCCTGCGACCACGTCCTTTTTCAGCGATGAGAAATCCGCCAATGCGTCAAAGCATTGTGCCGGGCGCAGGTTGGAATACAGGTCCATCTCCTTGCGCAGGCGCAGCAGACCGCGTTCGGGTTTCAGGCTGAAGTCCAGATCATCGTATTTCGGACCACCCACGGCACCCAGAAGAACCGCGTCGACCTCCTGCGCCTTGGCCATAGTCTCATCCGACAGGGGCTTGCCGTGCGCATCATAGGCCGCGCCGCCGACCAGATCCTCGCTCACGTCAAAGTGAAGGCCGCGGTTTTCGCCGAACCAGTCGATGATTCTGCGCACTTCGGCCATAACTTCCGGGCCAATTCCGTCTCCGGGCAGGATGAGGAGCGAGGGGTTGGACATGAAGGGTCTCCTTGCGTTTTGTCGCAATGGCCCTAGCGTTTGCGCCGCATCGGGTCAATGAGACGAACCCGTCAAATCAGAAGGAAAACACATGTTGATACCGGGAAACGCCGTTCCTGAACTGAAAATCCAGACCGTGGGGCACGGAACGTTCGATCTGGATGCCGACAAGGGCGAAAACGGGACACTGGTGATTCAGTATCGCGGTTTGCATTGCCCGATCTGTATCCGGCAGATGGGCGAGGTGGAAGCTGCGCTGGATGACTTCGCCGCGCTTGGTGTCGAAGTGATCATGCTGAGCACAGACACGGCCGAGCGGGCGGCTGAAACTGTTGGAAAAGCGGGCACGTCGCGGCTGAGGGTCGGGCACAGTCTGCCGCTGCCTGCGGCACGAGATAACTGGGGTTTGTATATGTCCAAAGGGCGGGAAGGCACCGCCGAGGCCGCATTTTTCGCCGAGCCCGGGCATTTCTATATTGCCCCGGACCGGACGCTGTATTTCGCATGGCTGCAATCGACCCCATTTGGCCGGCCGTCGGTTTCGGACATGAAAGGCGGTATCAAATACGCGCTCGACAACAGCTATCCGCCGCGCGGTACCTACACAGGGGCGCTCTGATCGCTTACAGGCTGGCCCGCAAACCTTCGGCCAACAGGTCCCAGACCCTGCGAATGCGCGGTGTCTGTCGCATCGCCTGAGGGGCGGCAAGCCACACCGGCAATACCGGAATCTCCACGTCCAGCTGCAGAATCTCGACATCCGGATCCGCTTCAGCCACCTGCACCTGGCTGAAACCGATGCCGCAGCCGGCGCGGATCAATTCCCAATAGGCGCTTTGCAGATCGCATCTTGTGGCAAAGTTGTCCCGATTGGCGGGCCAACCCTTGTTGCGCATCTCGGTGATGATCTGTTCGTTGGCGTCAAATCCGACCAGATCATGCCGGAACAGGTCCTCGGGGGTTTGAGGGCGGCCAGCCCGATCCAGATACGAGCGGGCAGCACAGAAACAAAGCGGCACGTCCCCGAGATAGCGGGATACAATGTCCACCTGTTCGGGCCTGTACATGCGCACGGCGATGTCTGCCTCGCGATACAGCAGGTTTTCGCTGGTGTCCGTGGCAACCAGCTCAAGTTGTATGGACGGCTCCTGTATGCGGATCTGGGCCAGAATTGGCGGCAGAAGGTGATGCGAGGCAAAGACCGAAGCCGTAATGCGGACCGACCCTTCCAATTGCGTCGATTGCCCGGCCGCAGTCAGATTGAAGGCGTTCATGGCCGCATGCATCTGCTGGGCCATCGGCAAAAGCTGAGCACCTGCATCGCTGAGGCGCAGGCCTCTTGCATGCCGTTCGAACAGGGAAACACCTAAATCGGCTTCAAGGGTCTGGATCTGCCGCCCGAGCGTTGGCTGACTGCGATTGAGCTGACGCGCCGCAGCCGAGAGAGAGCCGGTTTCCGCCACTGACAAAAAGCTTTGAATCAGCGACCAGTCTGAGTGGGTGAGGGATTTATCCATTCACAGATGAATACATGATCTGCTGTTTTCGGCAATTCCCCATGTGATGTGAATGGATATCTTGGCTCTGACAGGAGAAAGCCATGACAAAAACCGTTCTCATTCTGGGGTCCACAGGCCGGTTCGGCCGAAATGCAAAGGCAGCGTTTCAAGATGCGGGCTGGCAGGTCCGCACCTTCGACCGCAAAACGCAGAGTTTGCAGGCGGAAGCCCAAGGCGTGGATGTGATCGTCAACGCGTGGAACCCGAAATATCCGGATTGGGAAAGACAGGTTCCAAAACTGCACAAACAGGTGATTTCCGCCGCAACGGAAACAGGCGCCACAGTTATCGTGCCCGGAAACGTCTATGTTTTTGACGCCAACGCGCCAGGGCCATGGTCTGCGGACACACCGCATGAGGCAACGAACCCCTTGGGTCGTATTCGGGTCGAGATGGAAGACGCGTACCGTTCTTCGCCGGTTTGCACGATCATCCTGCGGGCAGGTGATTTCATAGATACCTGTGCCTCCGGAAACTGGTTCGATCAGGTTATCGCCAAGCCATTGCAAAGGGGTTGGATCACCTATCCGGGTGATCCGGACATTCCGCATTCCTGGGCCTATCTGCCGGATCTTGCAAGAACCGCGGTAGAGCTGGCGGAACGCAGGGCCAGCCTGCCCAGGTTCTGCGATGTTTCCTTTGCGGGGTATACGCTGACCGGCTCGGAACTGGCGAAGGCACTGTCGCGTGTGACCGGAGCCCAAGTCCTTGTGAAGCCGATGCGGTGGTGGCCCATATATTTGGCCCGCCCGTTCTGGCGGCTGGCGCCGCATCTGATTGAGATGCGGTATCTTTGGAATGTGCCGCACAGTCTGGATGGAACTGCGCTGCGCGACTTGCTTGGGCGGATTCCGCAAACTGATCTGGATGTTGCATTGCGTAAAACATCGCCAGAGTTTCGTGTATCGCAATCCCAGTCATCGCACGCAGTCGGCGCCTGACAGGCGCACGCCTCAGGGCGCAGTCAGGTCGACCCAGACCAACCTGTGCCTGCTGGCGCGTTTTGCGGTTTTGCGAAGGGCCGAGTCTTCTGGTGGCCAGAACATCCCCGACCCTGCAACCGTCAGATCCGAGGATGGCAACACATAGTCTACCCGCAGTTCGCCGACCCCTTTCCAGCGAACTGTGTTGGTGTCACCCTCACCATTGCGAGGGATCGGGTCCTGCAAGCGTGGATCGGCCAGCAGTTTCCGGATTTCGTCGCGATGACCCTCGCCACCTTCGTGGTCCAGATTGGCGTCCCCGGCAATGACAAACGGGGCGGTCGGTGCCGGTCCCAAATGCCCGTCCAGAAGCAGTGACCAGAACCGAAGCTCATCGCGGTTGCGCAATCCGTTGCGGTCTTCAGGGCCGTCGAAGACAGGTGGCGTGGCATGAAACGTGAAAAGGTTCAGTTTGCCGATCGGGGTGTCGACTGGCACGACCCAGTGACCGGTTGATGACAGGCGTTGCACGTCTTGCGCCTGAGCTGAGGGAAATGGCCTTTCTGCCTGCTGTGGCAGTTGCGCCCCTGGCAAATCGCGCCACAGCAGCGCAGAGAAATCCAGCGTCTCGGACTGAATGATCTTATATCGCGACAAGACCGCAAGCCCGCCGTGCCCCGTGAAACGCCCCCAGCCTTGTGCATCGCCGGGTCCTTGCGTTTCGCCATCTCCATCCAGATCGACCTCCGTTTCCAGTCCGGAATTGGGCCGTACCGAAAAACTGTGGGGGTAGTCCAAGCCTTGGATGCGCAATTGTTCGGTGAACGCGGTCAGAGTCAGGCCGTCCAGATCCCAGTCGATACCTTGCAAAGCCACGATGTCGGGTCGAACCGCGCCCAGAACCTCGACCACTGCCTGAACCTGATCGTCACCCTGCAGTATGTCGCGCAGCAAAAGACCCGGACCTTCCCGGCTGAGTTCCGTGTTGAAAGTCGCGACGCGTACCGTCTCTGCCTGCGCTGCGAAGGGCAGCAGCAACAGGACAAGGGCGCGGATCATGCAGTCTGCGTTGACTCGGCTGTGGAGTATGCGCGGCGCTTTTCGACGATCAGCCCGGCAATGCGCAGGGTCGCCATCCCCCGCATGATCATGCTGGCAGGCAGGAAGGCCCACGCACACATGGTCCAGATCAGCGTCTGCGGATTGCTGAGCGAGATGGGATTGGCAAAATCGGTCAATAGCTTGATCAGCGCGGGAATCAGGAACGGCAGAAGGATACCGATCGAGATATTCAGTCGGCCATCGCGCTGCAGGCGGGTGACGACGTCACCGCCCTTGGTCGGGTCAAACAGCGGCAGATTGGTCCAGACATTGAACGCGCCGTTTCCTGTCGGCCAGCCGCGCAGCTTCACGGCATAAGCAAAGCTTGCAATTGTCACCAGGGCCGCGACATAGGCCACACTGGCGGTCGCCCGAACCAGTTCGATCATCGACTGCCCGGCGTCAGCAGGAAGCATCAGAACGATCAGCCGAACCGGTGAATATGGAAAGTCAGCCACGTTGGCTACAGCGAGGCCCATGGAATAGACCGCGCGTGTCAGCTCGGTCGGGGCGTACATGTTTTTGCAGATCAGCGTCAGAAACGTGACCATCGACAGCAATCCGACAAAGCGCAGCCGGTTTACCGGCGGTGCATCACGGAATTCAATGAAACTGGGGAAGGCAGAGTTGTATTCTGCAAAGGTCAGGAAAAACGCGAGGATCGCGAGAAAGACGACAATCTCGGTTCCGTTCGTCGAAGATATCGGCAGATATAACGCAGGGGTAAGCACCATCAGTGCCACCAGTATTCCACGTATCGCCGCCCCGGTTGTGCGCGCAATCAATATTCCGAACCCTTTCAAACTGGATCAGTCAGTTCTGTGCCGACTTCATTCCAACTTGTGCCTGCCGAGTGAGTCATCGGCGGATGCCTGTTTTGAAGCAAGATGAACAAAACCGGTCAATCAGCTCAAGCCAAGGGGCAGAAAACACGTGCTTTCAGGCAAAATGATGGCGCAACTGGTGCGGGATTGCATCATTTTTGACGCAAATCCGACGTGTATGTCAAATTGATACCTACATGTTGTGGGCCGCGCGTTTTCAACCCCAAGAATGCGAGCGGGGCCGCCTTGGCGACCCCGTCAGGTTGAGTATCCCCAGATTCGTTTCCAGAATCAGACCCACGGGCGGGACTGGCTGGCATGTTCCTCGAATCTGTCGATGTGATGGTCTTTTTCCATCGTCAGGCCGATATCGTCCAGACCGTTCAGCAGGCAATGCTTGCGGTGCGGGTCAATTTCGAACTCGATGACAACGCCGTCCGAGGTGGTGATCTGCTGATCTTCCAGATGCACGGTCATGCGGGCGTTTTCGCCCTTGTGTGCATCTTCCATCAGGATCGCGTGATGCTCTGCCTCGACCACGATAGGCAGGATGCCGTTCTTGAAGCAGTTGTTGAAGAAGATGTCGGCGAAGCTGGTCGAGATCACGACCTTGATGCCGAAATCCTTGATCGCCCAGGGCGCGTGTTCCCGCGACGAGCCGCAGCCGAAATTGTCACCGGCCACCAGAATCTCGGTGTTGCGGTAGGCGGGCTTGTTCAGGACGAAATCTTCGTTCTCGCCGCCATGATCGTGATAACGCATCTCGTCAAACAGCACGACGCCAAGGCCGGACCGTTTGATGGTTTTCAGATGTACTTTCGGAATGATCATATCGGTGTCGATATTGATCAGCGGCATTGGGGCGGCCACCCCGTGGACTTTTTCAAACTTTTCCATGTTCACACTCCTGCGGGAGAGGGCCGCGCCCATGCCCCGCGTTTAAGCTTCTTTCGCTTCTGTCGTTTCGTTTGGTGCGCCTTTGACGAAGAGCGCCATGAAGACCAGACCGAACCCGTTGAACAGCATCTCGATGCCAAGCAGGATGCCCAGCAACCGCAGCAGAACCGTTGGTTCCGCAGCCGCATAAGACCAGATGATGCCTGCCAGGATGATCGACAAGATCCCCGAAATCAGGGTCGGCCAGAAAAATGACGTTCCGCGCATCTGAACTGAAAGGATGATTCGGGCAATCCCGCCTGCCATGAACAGGATCAGAACAACCGTTGCCAGCGTCAGCGTACCTTCCAGCGGGTTGTCCAGGAAGGACCAACCCAGGAACAACATCACGGCCCCCATGATGAAGGACAGGATTTTGTTACCCGTTCCTTCAACCGAAAACCCCCCGGCAACCTGCAGTACGCCGGAGATCAGCAACAGCACACCCGTAACCAGTGTGACGGCAATTGACGCCACATAAGGCGCGCCCAGCACAAAGACGCCGAACGCTATGGACAGCAGCCCCAGCAGGAGCCATTTGACCCAATCACTCATTTCAGTCTCTCCCTCAAATATCTAGATATGAGGGTAGCTTACATCAGTTCACGGACGTCTGTCAGCCGTCCTGTGATTGCCGCTGCGGCAGCCATTGCCGGGCTCAGCAGATGGGTGCGTCCGCCCCGGCCCTGACGACCCTCGAAATTGCGGTTCGAGGTCGCGGCACAGCGCTCGCCCGGCTGCAACTGATCGGGGTTCATCGCCAGACACATTGAGCATCCCGCCAGACGCCATTCGAAACCGGCCTCTTTGAAGATGTCTGCCAGACCTTCTTCCTCGGCCTGAGCACGGACCAGACCCGAGCCGGGCACGACCATCGCGCGCATGCCGTCCTTGATCTTCTTGCCTTTCAGGATCGCGGCGGCGGCCCGCAGATCTTCGATTCGGCCATTGGTGCACGAGCCGATGAAGACGGTGTCGATTTCCACATCGCTCAGTTTCTGACCGGCTGTCAGGCCCATGTACTCGATCGAACGACGTGCTGCATCGACCTTGCCGCCTTCAAAATCCTCGGGGTGGGGCACTGTTGCGGTGATCGGCAGAACGTCCTCGGGGCTGGTGCCCCAGGTCACGACCGGCGCGATGTCTTCGCCACGCAGGGTGACGACCTTGTCGAAATGCGCACCTTCATCGGTGTAGAGCGTCCTCCACCAGTCCATCGCGGCTTCCCACTGCGCGCCTTTCGGGGCGTGCGGGCGGCCTTTGACATATACAAAGGTGGTCTCATCAGGTGCGATCAGGCCTGCGCGGGCACCGCCTTCGATCGCCATGTTGCAGACGGTCATGCGGCCTTCCATCGACAGATCACGGATCGCTTCGCCGCAATATTCAATGACATAGCCGGTGCCGCCGGCGGTGCCGGTCTCACCGATCACGGCCAGGGTGATGTCTTTCGCGGTCACTCCTGGTTGCAGTTTGCCAGTGATTTCCACCTTCATGTTCTTGGATTTCTTCTGGATCAGCGTCTGCGTGGCCAGAACATGCTCGACCTCAGACGTGCCGATGCCGTGGGCCAAGGCGCCAAACGCGCCGTGGGTGGCGGTGTGGCTGTCGCCACAGACGACGGTCATTCCGGGCAGGGTCCAGCCCTGTTCCGGGCCAACGATGTGCACGATGCCCTGACGAACGTCATTCACCGGGTAGTAGTGAATGCCGAAATCCTTGGCGTTCTTGTCCAGCGCTTCGACCTGAATGCGCGATTCCGGGTTTTCGATCCCGTTTACGCGATCCGGCGTGGTGGGAACGTTGTGATCCGGCACGGCAATGGTCTTTTCTGGCGCGCGCACCTTGCGGCCCGCCATGCGCAGGCCTTCGAACGCCTGCGGGCTGGTGACTTCGTGCACCAGGTGGCGGTCGATATACAGCAGGCAGGTGCCATCATCGGCTTCGTGCGCGACATGGGCATCCCAGATCTTGTCATAGAGTGTCTTGGGGGACATCGGTCCTCTCCCGTAAGTAATGAGAAATAGCTGGCGAGTTGGCTCAGGCGGCCGATAGGCGCGCCAGGACCGTGCGGGCAGCCCCGTAGAACCGTTCACGCAGACGCGCGCGGTCTTCCAGATTCTGAAGTTGGGCCACATTGAGTCTCATGCGGTTCAGATATAACGGCCACTCACGTCAATCAAGGTTCAATACCGGTGCAGTTCGCGTGCGGGCTTGCATCGCCTCGCACAGATCGCCAATCTGGCGGGCATGAACCAGGATTTGCTACCGGAAACGCTGTCCGAGCTTTACGCGAACATGACGGCGGCTTTTTCAGAACAGCTTGAAAATCTGATCGAATTGATCGTCACGCCGGGCTGGAGGCAGTACCAACTCGTCATCATCCTGTTAGTGTGGTTGTTGGCGTTCCTGCTGAAACTGCTGACACAGAGCCGGTGGGAGGCCTGGGCCCGCGCGCGCTCCGGCTGGCCGAAATGGCGACTGCGCATTCTGGTCCAACTGATGCGGCGCCTGACGCTCGTATATTTCACGCTGCTGTCCTGGGGACTTTATTGGGGGATGCAGCAGGCGACATGGCCCTCGCGCAGTTACATCATCGGTGTTTTTGCCACATTGGGCCTGGCCTGGCTGGCCATCGCGCTGGTCTCGCGGCTGGTGCGGAACCGAACGCTGCGGCAGATATTCAAGTGGTCCATGTGGGTCTATGCAACGCTGATTGCCCTGGGGTTGACCGATGATGTGGCCGGGTTCCTGGACGGGGTGGCGATTTCCATCGGCGATCTGCATATCTCGGCGCTTGGGATCATCAAGGCTGTCCTGCTGATCGGCATCCTGCTGACGCTGGCCCGGCTTGGAACGCGCGCGGCCGAGCGCGGGCTGAAAAGCAACGACGACATTACGCCCTCGATGCAGGTGTTGCTGGCCAAGGGCATTCAGGTGCTGCTTTACGGCGCGGTTTTCATGGCCGCGATCCGCACGCTTGGCTTCGACCTGACGGGGATCGCGCTGTTGTCCGGTGCGATCGGTGTCGGCATCGGTTTCGGGCTTCAGAAAGTGGTGTCGAACTTGATTTCCGGGATCATCATCCTGATGGACCGGTCGATCAAACCCGGCGATGTCATATCGCTGGGCGACACGTTCGGCTGGATCAATGCGCTGGGCGCGCGTTATGTTTCGGTCGTCACTCGAGATGGGCGCGAATATCTGATCCCGAATGAGGATCTGATCACCAATCAGGTGGTGAACTGGTCGCATTCTGACAAGTTCGTTCGGCTGGATCTGAAGTTCGGCACCAGCTATGGCGATGACCCACACAAGGTACGTGCCACGGCCATCCGGTCCGTTAAAACGGTGGCCCGGGTGCTGAGCGGCGGCTCGCACGAACCTGTCTGCCACATCACCGGTTTCGGCGACAGCAGCGTGGACTACGTGTTGCGGTTCTGGATCAGCGACCCGACCAAGGGGCTGACGAATATCCGGGGCAATGTCTACCTGGCGCTGTGGGACGCGTTCAAGGATGAGGGAATAACAATACCCTTCCCGCAGCGTGAGGTTCGCTTGCTTCCCGACGACGCAGACGCGCAACAACTCTCGAGAGAGTGAAAGGGCCAGGCGCCCTGAAATCGCCCATTCATTGAAATGTTGCATTCCCCTTGTTACCTTAATAGTACCCCAGCGCCGGGGTTTTGGCGGCGCGCAGCAAAGGAGGACTATGTCCTGTCTCTACATACACAGGCGGGTTTGCCCGCCGATGATGGTGCCAGCGTAATGGCCCACTCTCAGTCAATCAGCGACAAGCTGCTTGAACGCATCCTTTCCTCACTTTCCGATGACAAGGCCGAAGACGTCGTGCAGATCAACCTGCAGGGCAAATCGTCGGTTGCGGATCACATGGTGATTGCCTCGGGTCGGTCGACCCGTCAGGTCTCGGCCATGGCGGAAAAGCTGACGGATCGCATCAAGCAGGAATTCGGTTTCACCTCGAAGGTCGAAGGCAAGGATGCCGGCGACTGGGTGCTGATCGATACGGGCGACGTGATCGTCCATATCTTCCGTCCCGAAGTGCGTGAATTCTACCAGCTGGAAAAGATGTGGCTGCCTCAGGGCGGCAGCGCCTCGGCGAACTGAGGCGCCATCCCGGCCTGCATTAACTGGCCGGAGGCTAGAGAGACATGCGTATCAGCATAGTTGCGGTCGGGCGATTGCGCGCCGGACCGGAGAAGACCCTGCTTGACGATTATCTTACCCGATTTGACCGGACCGGCCGTGCGCTGGGCCTTGGTCCTGCGCGGGTGATCGAGGTTGAAGATAAGAAAAACGCCGGTATGGGCGCCGAGGGCGCGCTTCTGCGCAAGGCACTGCCCAAAGGGGCTGTAATCTGTACAATGGATGAGCGGGGACAGGTGTTGTCCTCTCCCGATTTTGCGCGGAAGCTGGGCAACTGGCGGGATACCGGGCGACAGGATCTGGCGCTGATCATTGGCGGGGCGGACGGAATAGATCCGGGTCTGCGCGCCGAGGCCGACTTTTCCATTTCCTTTGGGTCGATGGTCTGGCCTCACATGTTGGTCCGTGTGATGTTGGCCGAACAACTCTACCGGGCCGCAACTATTCTGTCGGGCGGCCCCTATCACCGGGTCTGACATGGCACAGCTTCTGATCATCTATCATTCACGCACCGGTGGTAGCCGTCAGATGGCCGAGGCTGCGGCAGAGGCGGGGCGGGCTGAGGCAGATGTGGTGTTGAAAACCGCCTGTCAGGCTGAGCCCGAGGACCTGCTGCGCGCCGATGGATACATCTTCTGCGGACCCGAGAATCTGGCGGCGATTTCGGGTCAGATGAAAGAATTCTTCGACCGCAGCTACTATCCGGTTTTGGGAAAAATCGAAGGCCGTCCGTATGCACAAATGATATGCGCCGGGTCAGATGGCCAAAATGCCGCCCGTCAGATCGCAAGGATCGCGACGGGATGGCGATTGAAAGAGGTGCAGCCCCCTTTGATTGTTTGCACCCATGCCCAGACGTCCGAGGCTATACTGGCCGAAAAGACCATCCCGGCCGACCAACTGGACAAATGCTCCGAAGTTGGGGCAGCCATGGCCGCCGGCCTCAGTCTGGGTGTGTTCTGATCGTCACTTCAACTGGACGATTGTCGTCTCGGCGTTCCAGCCGTCCACGCTGCAACGGGCCTGCACCTGAACCTGCGACGTGCCCGCCGGTATCGTGATGCCGCTCAGGGATCGCGTGAAAGGCTGCTCGGTCTCGTGTGGATGGTGCAGAACGCGAATACCAATCTGTTCGCCGTTCATGTTGAGAATACGCCAACCATCCGCGTAGTGATCCCAGCCGGTGTCAGGGTGACGGATGGTGACATCAAACCGCCACGTATCCCCGTTGCTGCTGGTCGAGACATTTTCGATCACGGGCGGGTCGGCGAGGGCTGGCGCAGCAAGGAGAAGGTTGAGAATCAGGTATCGCATGGTCCGAAGCTACGGTTTTGTAAGCGGATTGTTAATCACGTCTGTGTGTCTGTCTGACCGGTTGTCAGTGCAATGTGAAGAGCTGATCGGTGTGACCGTGCGTTTGGACGGTACTGATCATGTGGGGCCGAAGCGGCCACCAGATGAATGCTTGTCAGCCCTCCCTTTTGGTAATATTATTTTACCAAAAGGGAGGGTTCGCCATGGAAATGCCACTGCCTGATCCGGACGTGATTTCACGAAAGCACAGGATCACAATGCGCCTGCAACAGGTTTTGCCAAGCGATGCGATCATTCACGATCAGGCTGAAACCCGGGCCTATGAATGCGACGCCCTGACGGCATACAGGTGCCCTCCGATGCTGGTGGTTCTGCCATCTACCACGCAAGAGGTTTCGGAGGTTCTGCGTATTTGCCATCAGGAAGGCGTGCCGGTTGTGCCGCGTGGTGCGGGGACGTCTCTGGCCGGAGGCGCCCTGCCAACCGCCGACTGTGTCATTCTGGGCGTCGCACGTATGAACGATGTGCTGGAGGTAGACTACGACAACCGTTTCATCCGGGTGCAGACGGGCCGAACGAACCTGAGTGTTACCGGTGCAGTCGAAGACAATGATTTCTTCTATGCCCCGGACCCCTCATCGCAACTGGCCTGCGCGATTGCCGGTAATATCGCAATGAATTCGGGTGGGGCGCATTGCCTGAAATATGGGGTGACGACCAACAACCTGCTGGGCGTGAAGATGGTAATGATGGACGGCAGCGTGGTCGAAATCGGCGGGGCGCATCTGGATTCAGACGGACTGGACCTGCTTGGCGTCATCTGCGGCTCGGAAGGGCAATTGGGTGTCGTGACCGAGGCAACGCTGCGCATCCTGCGCAAACCGGAAGGCGCCCGGCCTGTTCTGATGGGTTTTGACGATAACGAAGTCGCCGGGCAGTGCGTGTCCGACATAATAAAGTCAGGCATTCTGCCGGTGGCAATCGAATTCATGGACCGTCTGTGCATTCAGGCCTGTGAGAACTTTGCCAAAGCCGGGTATCCGGATTGCGAAGCCCTGCTGATTGTCGAGGTCGAAGGATCCGAGGCCGAGATCGACAGCCAGTTGTCGAAGATCGTCGAGATCGCCAAACGTCACAACCCGGTCGAACTGCGCGAAAGCCAGTCCGCCGAGGAAAGCGCCCGAATTTGGCTGGGGCGCAAATCGGCCTTTGGAGCGATGGGGCAGATGAACGATTATATGTGTCTCGACGGCACGATCCCGGTTTCATCGCTTCCAAAAGTGCTGCGACGTATCGGCGAGATGAGTGAGGAATTCGGACTGCCTGTCGGCAACGTGTTTCATGCAGGCGACGGCAACATGCATCCGCTGATCCTGTTCGATGCCAACAAACCGGGCGATCTTGAGAAATGCGAAGCGTTCGGTGCCGAAATACTGAAGCTATGCGTCGATGTCGGGGGATGTCTGACCGGCGAACACGGGGTCGGAATCGAAAAGCGCGATCTGATGACGCATCAGTACGGGGCGCAGGATCTTGAAGCGCAGATGGCGGTCAAGGATGTGTTCGATCCGAACTGGCTGCTGAACCCGGCCAAAGTGTTTCCACTGGATGTTTCGGCGACGCGCCGAATTGCTGCGGAGTAGGGGGCACTGCCCTCGTCACGCGATCGCCCCGAGGATTTTGGAACAGAAGAAGAGACATGAGACCTGAAACAGAGGCCGAACTGGCCGAAATGGTAGCCGGGCTGGCGCAGCCGGTGCGAATTGCCGGGGGAGGTACCCGAGGTGTGACCGGGCCGGATGCGGACCTGAGTGTGACAGGATTGCGCGGGATCACCCTCTATGAGCCTGGTGCGCTGACATTGGTCGCCCGGGCCGGAACTTCGGTAGCGGATATCAATGCCGCGCTTGATGCCGAAGGCCAGAGGCTTGCGTTCGAGCCGATGGATCATCGCGCGCTGATGGGCACAACAGGCGAGCCGACAATAGGGGGCGTGGTTTCTGCCAATGTCTCGGGGCCGCGCCGCGTGCAGGCGGGGGCGTGTCGGGACTT
The DNA here is from genome assembly GCF_056534475.1 of Ruegeria sp. D4. NCBI lineage: Bacteria > Pseudomonadati > Pseudomonadota > Alphaproteobacteria > Rhodobacterales > Roseobacteraceae > Ruegeria > Ruegeria sp. D4. The sequence goes on along the minus strand of NZ_JBQFPJ010000007.1, from coordinate 91,472 downwards.
TCTTTTGGGCGTGCGCTATGTCGGCGGTTTGGGGCAAGTGATCCGAAACGGTGGCCGGGTGATGAAAAACGTTACCGGATACGATCTGGTCAAGCTGTTGGCCGGGTCGTGGGGGACGCTTGGCGTGTTGACCGAGGTCTCGCTGAAAGTTTTGCCGCGCTCGGAAAGTTCGGCAACTCTGGTGTGGAGCGGGTGCGACTGGACACAATCCCTGAAACTGTTCAGCGAGGCGCTGGCGTCCCCTTTCGAAGTCACGGGTGCCGCGCGACTGCCGGGCGAATCACAGATGAAACAAACAACGTCCGAGACGGTCATTCGTATTGAAGGGTTCAGCGATTCAGTTGCGTATCGGGTTGGCAAACTGGCAGAAATGTTCAACCATCAAAAGCCCGACCGAATAGTGACCGACGCTGCGGAAAACGAGGCGATCTGGAAGGCTGTTCGTGATGTCGAGCCCTTCGCAGACACTGCGGGAAATGTCTGGAAAACGTCCGTCAAGCCGACAGACATGCTGCGCGTCGTAGACCAGCCGGGCTGCACTCATCTTCTGGATTGGGGCGGAGGGCTGATCTGGACGCTTGCGCCCGAAGGGGTCGATCTTCGGGCCGCGCTGGCCGAGGTTCCGGGGCATTCCACGCTTGTTCGGGGCAACGATGCTGAAATCGCACGGTTTGGTCGTTTTCAGCCCGAACCTGCAGGGGTGGCCGCGCTGACGCAGGGATTGCGACAGCGGTTTGACCCGAAGGGTTTATTCAATCCGGGCCTGATGGGGTAGGGTAATGCAGACAACTTTTTCCGAAGAACAGTTGCAGGATCCCGCAATCCGAAGGTCCAACGACATCCTGCGGAGTTGCGTGCATTGCGGTTTTTGCACTGCGACCTGCCCGACATACCAGGTTCTGGGGGATGAGCTGGACAGCCCGCGCGGGCGTATCTACCTGATCAAGGACATGTTGGAGAACAATCGCGTTCCGGACGAAAAGACCGTCAAACACATTGACCGTTGTCTGTCCTGTCTGGCTTGCATGACCACCTGCCCGTCGGGCGTGCATTACATGCATCTGGTCGATCACGCGCGCGAGTATATCGATACGAACTACAAGCGCCCCTTCATGGATCGTGCACTGCGCTGGATGCTGGCGCAGATCCTGCCTTACCCGATGCGGTTCAGGTGGGCTTTGATCGGGGCAAAGCTGGGGCGGCCATTTCGCTTTCTGATGCCTGATGCGCGTTTGCGTGCAATGCTGGATATGGCACCAAAACACATCCCGCCAGTGAGCCGAAACGATGATCCGCAGTGCTTTGAGTCCAAGGGCGAACGCAAAAAGCGCGTGGCGTTGATGACAGGTTGCGCACAAAAGGCGCTGAACACCGATATCAATGACGCCACAATCCGCCTGTTGACCAGATTGGGGTGCGAGGTCGTGGTCGCCGATGGCGCCGGTTGCTGTGGAGCGTTGACCCATCACATGGGCAAGACGCGCGAAAGTCACGCTTCTGCCGCGACCAACATCCGGGCCTGGACGCGCGAGATGGACAGCAAGGGGTTGGATGCCATCGTCATCAATACATCGGGCTGCGGGACCACCGTGAAGGATTACGGTCACATGTTCCGCAACGACGCGCTGGCTGCGGATGCGGAACGTATATCTGCAATTGCCATGGATGTGAGCGAGCTTCTGATGCAGCTGGATCTTCCGGAAAGTGATGACCGGGGCATGAGTGTGGCGTATCACGCGGCCTGTTCGCTGCAGCACGGGCAAAAGATCAAAACCTACCCCAAGGATTTGCTGAAGCGCGCAGGTTTCACCGTGTCCGAGCCGGCTGACAGTCATCTGTGCTGTGGCAGCGCCGGAACCTATAACCTGTTGCAGCCTGAAATTTCGGCCCAGCTCAGGCAACGCAAAGTGCGGACACTGGAAGCGAAAAAGCCCGATGTGATCGCCGCCGGAAATATTGGGTGCATGATGCAGATCGGGTCGGGAACAGGTACGCCCGTCGTGCACACGGTCGAGTTACTGGACTGGGCGACTGGCGGCCCAATGCCCAGGGCCTTGCAACAAAGCCGAACAGCCGACGGCGGTGACGTACCCATTCTGAAGTAATCGCGGTTGATGCAACGCTGCCTCAATTGCGATGGAAAAACCCCGACTGGGCCTGCGCCCTATTTTCGCCGCACCGTTTGCGTAACAAACTGTCTTTAGCAATACCGGAGACATGCGTGCGAAACTGGATCAGGGCCATAGCGTTTGCTGTGTTGCCAATGGCAGCCATGGCGCAGGACACGGGGCTGAAAAGCCTTGAGACTTCGGATTCCGGGCGCGAGTGGATGGCCGTCGGGCGGTTGGATATCGCCGGTACCGGTTTTTGCACCGGGACACTGATTGCACCCGGACTGGTTCTGACTGCAGCACATTGCCTTTTCGACAAATCGACGCGCCGTCGGATTGACCCCGCGTTGATCGAGTTTCTCGCTGGTTGGCGCCTGGGCCGCGCATCGGCGTACCGCGCTGCCCGGCAGGTCGTAATCCACCCAGAATACCGTTTTGACGGCGGAACCCCGTCAGAACGTGTCCGGCATGATATCGCGCTGATCGAGTTGTGGCAGCCGGTCCGGAACACAACGGTCATTCCTTTCGAAACTGGTGAACGCCCTGTGCAGGGCGAAGAAGTGGGTGTTGTGTCCTACGCACAGGACAGGGCCGAGGCGCCATCCCTGCAGGAGGTTTGTTCTGTCGTGACCGGGCAGGGGGGTGTTCTGGTGATGTCCTGCGACGTGGATTTTGGCGCTTCAGGCGCGCCGGTGTTTTCCTTTGCTGGTAATCGTCCCCGCATTGTCTCGGTCGTTGCGGCCAAGGCGATGATGGGCGGCAAGAGCGTCGCGATCGGTACGGCGGTTGAGGATGCGCTGCAATTGCTGCGTGCAGAACTGTCGGCGGGGCGCGGATACGGCTCTAAAACCGGTGATTCAGGCAAAAACATCGGGGCAAGGTTCGTAAGGCCATGATCAGGTTTCTGCTGTTCTTCCTGTTTTGCCAGTCCGTTCTGATCGGTGCAGCATCCGCCCAGACATCAAGCAAACGCACGCTGGTGGACCGCGATGATCTGTATGGATGGGAAGCGGTCGGACGATTGGATTTGGGGTCGCGGTCGTTTTGTACCGGAACGCTGATTGCGCAGGACCTGGTGCTGACGGCAGCGCATTGCGCCCTGGACAAGAAAACCGGCAAACCTTACCGGTCTGGCGAGGTGGTTTTCCGCGCCGGGCTGAGCAACGGCAAGGCGTTGGCCGAACGCAACGTGGTGCAGATCGCCGCCCATCCCGCCTATGGCGCGAATGAACCGCTTTCGCCTGAAGCGGTTCGCGCCGACGTCGCGCTCATGCGTCTGGAAAAGCCAATCCCTTACACGATTGCCGATCCCTTCGCCTTGCATGGCGGGCAAATTCTCAACAAGGAAATCACCATTGCCTCATACGGGTTGGGCCGGTCCGAGGCGATTACGCGCGAACGATCATGCCGAATTCTGGAACGACGTCTGGGTCTGATTACCTTTGATTGCGATATTACCTTTGGGTCATCCGGTTCGGCCATACTGGCGAAAAATGGCCCGCGCTGGCAGATCCTGTCCGTGGTGTCCGCCGTCGGAGTCTATGACGGAAAAAGGGTCGGATTTGGTATGGAACTGGCCGGCGTCGTGTCCGAACTCAAGGCGATCATGCGGCGGGATGCGCCGCAACCCAAGGCCTCGATCCGCCGGTTGCAGGTGGGATCGGGCAAGTCCAGCTCTGGTGCGAAATTCATCGGTGCTGGCGGGTCTTGAACTCGGCGAAATCGCTACCCATGTGAATTGTGCCGGATCGCCACAACGGGGTTCGGGAAACATCACCGCCCGTCCGAACGGAGGGCAACAAATCGTGAATCGCTCAAACATGAGGATACGACACATGCGTACATTTGATTTTGCACCGCTGCACCGCGCCACCATCGGTTTCGACCAGATCGCCGACATGATGGACCGCGTTCTGACCAACGACGTGGCTCAGCCCAGCTACCCGCCCTATAACATCGAAAAAACCGATGCCGACACCTATCGGATTTCCGTCGCTGTCGCCGGTTTTTCGGAAGATGACCTGTCGGTCGAAGTGAAGGAAAACGCGCTGATCGTCGCCGGTAAGAAAGTCGCCGAAGACAAACAGCGCAGCTACCTGCACCGCGGCATCGCCACGCGCGCGTTCCAGCGCCGCTTTGCGCTGGCCGACCATGTCCGTGTCACCGGCGCCAGCCATGAAAACGGCATGCTGAACATCGACCTGAAACGCGAAGTGCCCGAGGCCCTGAAACCGCGCCGGATCGAGATTTCTTCGGCGAAAGCCATCGAGAAGGATGTGGTTGACGCCAAGGCCGTGAACTAACGCGCTTTAAGATCCTGCGACGGTCTCCTCCTCCCGGACCGTCGCAACACCCGCCCCGCGTTCCTCCAGACGCGGGGCGTTGTTTTTTTGTGGGGTCAGTGAGTGGCCGTAATGCGGACAAAGCTTCCGTTCGCAGCGGTGGCTCCAAGGTCCGCTCCGCTCACGCAAGTCAGCTTCATGCAACATCGACCGGAAGTTGATGTGCCTCTCCCCATTGCCTCGGCGATTGCCCATACGTGCGCTTGAACTCGCGACTGAACTGGGACGGGCTGACATAGCCAACGTCCATCGCGGCTTCGTTCACAGGCATCCCGCCCGCGATCTTCATGGCGGCGTTGTTGAGCCGCATCGACTTAACGAACTGGATTGGGGCCATCGTCGTAACCTGCTTGAATTTGCGATGGAAGACGGCCCGGCTCATACCCGCTCGGCTTGCCATATCGTCAATCGAGATCGGCGCATCCAAGTGTGACGACACGTGCGCAATGGAACGTGCGATGGCGTTGCCAGCACCGAATGCCTGCCGTGCGAATGTGCCAGCTTCTCCCTTCAGGATCGAATAGAGCACCTCACGCAATCGCGCCTCGCCGAGAACCGCTGTATCCGTCTCGCTGTCTCCGAGCCGCAGTAGCCGCAGCAGCGCATCAGTAAAACCATCGTCCCATCGCGCGAGCCTAATTCCGGGCTCCCGCAGTTCTTCTTTGACCGAAGGCAGAACGCCCCCGGCATTTTCCATCTCCATCGCCAGCTCGGCCATAACACGTTGTTCCAGTGAGATCATAACCCCGTAGAGAGGATTGTCATGCGAGGCCAATGGCGTACCGGCCTTGACCGGTATCGACATCGGACAGCAGAGATATTGACTGCTGTCGTATTCGTATCTTCGGCCATCCAGAACGGCTTCCTTCACCCCACTCACGATGGCCACGATGCAGGGCTCGTAAACGGCAGGAACACAGGGGATTGAAAGCGTGGCGCGAAACAGCCGTACACCCTTGATGCCCGTCTCAGTCAGGCCGTCCGTTTCGGTTCGGTCTGCAATGATTTGCTTGATCTGATCCTTGCTCATAAGAGGGATGTAATGGCTCCAGATCGATGCTGGCAACTATTTTGATGCAATTGGGCAAGTATTTGCGATAATTTTGCCTGTTTCCGCGTTCTTATGAGAGCTATCTGCATTTCCATGCTTCAACAAAGTTCGCTCGGCCCATGCGCCAACGCGGATAGGAGATAAAAAATGCCAGATACCACATTTGGACCCAAAGGCTGGATGCCTGAGCGCCTCGGCGACCTCTCCGGCAAGACCTACCTCATCACGGGTGCCAACGCCGGTGCCGGGTTCCAGGCCGCGCGGACGCTCCTAAAAAAGAACGCCAAGGTCGTGATGTTGAACCGTTCGGCTGAGAAGTCTCAGGCAGCTGTTGCGGACCTGAAGAGTGAGTTCGGCAGTGAAGCAGAAGTGATCTTCATACGAATGGACCTGGCTTCGCTCGCAAGCGTGCGTGAAGCTGCAGACGAGGTTCTAAATTCCGTTCCCCGGATTGATGCGCTCATCTGCAATGCTGCCATCGCGCAGGTGCCAACCCGCAAGCTGACAGAAGATGGGTTCGAGAGCCAGCTTGGCACCAACCATTACGGTCACTTCCTACTCTGTGGTCTTCTGTTCGAGCGGATCGAAGCCTCGAAGGGTCGGATCGTTGTAGTTGCCAGTCTTGGCTACAACATGGGATTGAAGACGATCAAATTCGACGACATGAACTGGGAAGAGAGTTACGGGCCTAATACCGCATACTCACAAAGCAAGCTCGCGCAAATGATGTTCGCCTATGAACTACAGGACAGGCTTGCAGCCGTAGGGCGAACCAAGGTCGAGGCCTATGTCTGCCATCCCGGCTCGTCGGCAACGTCACTGATCAGTACAAGTGGCAGCCGGACGATGCGGTTCATCTGGTGGCTTATGACCATGACGCCGATGGTTCAAACGGCCGAGCAAGGGTCGTATCCCGAAGTCATGTGCGCCACCGAAGAGAATTTGACCGAACAACGCGCGCTCTACGGACCAACAGGCCGCTTTGAAGCCGTTGGCCCGGTCGGCAAGGGTACATTGAACCCACATGCGTATGACAAACCGGTAATGACAAGGCTTTGGGAGGTGACTGAACAAGAAACAAGCTTCAAGTGGGAGATTTGATCCAACGGGCCCCGTGCGGCTGGTGATGCTTCACCCACCATCGGACATTCGTGCTCCGTGCAGCATTTAGTAGAATGGGCTCAAGGCTGACATTAAAAGAAAAGCCCCGCGCAAATTTCGCACGAAGCACATCTTACTCAGTGTTTGAAAGTTGGATCCTCGACCACCAACCCGATCGACCAGAACACCGTGTCGCCCGCGGGCAGGATGGCCTGTCCTTCGATCTTTTCCAGAAGCTTACCGTCGGTCGAGGCCAGGAAGGGCAGCAGGTCGCGTTGGAAATCAGCAACGCCTATTGAAAGAAGGTGACGCTTTGGGTGCGCTTTTGTGGCAAGCGCACCCAAACACCGGACCGGGCCTTATCAAACCGACAGGCAGACGTATTTCATCTCCAGATAGTCTTCCATACCGTGGTGGCTGCCTTCGCGGCCTAGGCCTGACTGTTTGACTCCGCCGAACGGGCCAAGCTCGGTCGAGATGATGCCGGTGTTCACGCCGACGATGCCATACTCCAGTGCCTCGACCACTTTGTAGACGCGGCTCAGGTCATTGGCGTAGAAGTAGGAGGCCAGACCAAAGATCGTGTCGTTGGCCATGGCGATCACATCGTCCTCGTCCTCGAACTTGAACAGCGGCGCGAGCGGCCCGAATGTCTCGTCCTGCGCGACCATCATGTCCTGCGTCACACCGGTCACGATTGTCGGCTGGAAGAAGGTGCCACCCAGGTCATGCGGCAGACCGCCGGTCAGAACTGCACCGCCCTTGTCGGTGACATCCTTGATGTGTTCCTCAACCTTGGCGACAGCTTCGGCGTTGATCAGCGGACCGGTGGTGGTGCCGGAGGTCAAACCGTCGCCGACTTTCAACGCTTCGACCGCAGCTTTCAGCTTGGCTGCAAACTCATCGTAGACACCGGCCTGTACGTAAATCCGGTTGGCGCAGACACAGGTCTGGCCGTTATTGCGGAACTTGCACAGCATGGCACCTTCGACGGCTGCATCCAGATCGGCGTCGTCGAACACGATGAAAGGCGCGTTGCCGCCCAGCTCCATCGAGCACTTCATGACCTGATCGGCGGCTTGGCGCAGCAGGATGCGTCCCACCTCGGTCGAGCCGGTAAAGGTCAGCTTGCGCACACCCGGGTTTTCGCAGAACTCCTTGCCGATCTCGCTGGCACGCGAGGACGGCACGACGTTGAACACACCCGCCGGGATGCCGGCCTTTTCGGCCAGAAGGCCAAGAACCAGCGCGGATAGCGGTGTTTCGGCTGCAGGGCGGGCGACAAACGCGCAGCCAGCGGCCAGCGCGGGTCCTGCCTTGCGGGTAATCATCGCGTTGGGGAAGTTCCAAGGCGTGATCGAGGCTGCAACGCCGATCGGCTGTTTCAGAACCATGATCCGCTTGTCGCGCTGATGGCCGGGGATCGTCTCGCCGTAAACGCGCTTGGCCTCTTCGCCGAAGAACTCGATGAAGGATGCACCATAGCCGATCTCGCCAACGGCCTCGGCCAGTGGCTTGCCTTGCTCGGCGGTCAGGATTTTGCCCAGATCCTCGGCGTTTTCCATCATCAGGTCGTACCAGCGGCGCAGGATCACGGCGCGCTCCTTGCCGGTCAGCTTGGCCCACTCCTTCTGCGCGGCCTCCGCCTGTGCAATCGCACCAGCGACCTGAGCGCGGCTGAGATCCGCAACCTCGGCAACCACATCGCCGCGCGCGGGGTTGGTCACTGCAAAGGTGCCATTGTCACCGTCCACCCACTGGCCGCCAATATAAGCTTTGGTCACCAGCAGATCGGGGTTTTTCAGGATTGATTTAAGGTCGGTTGTTGCGTCCAGCATGAGTCAGTCTCCGGCAGGAAAAGATTTGCGCGCACCCAACCATGTGCCGCGGGTTTTGTCCATGGCCACTCCGGAGGACGGATCAATCCAGAATATGGACAACAGAACGTCAGCGTCGGCTGATAATACAGCTTTGGATTGTATCGTCGCGCCTATCTTTTTCTGATTGATTTTGCCAAAGTTCTGGTGATTTCGAGACCCATGGGGATGTAAATCGTCATAACATTCACTATCTCATTGGGTAGATAAGAAAAAACAAGGACAGGACAGATGTCGAACCAACAGTTCGAGGCATTGATTCAGGAAACTCAGACCAAAGTGCGTGAAAGTCAGTCACAGATCGAAGGGCTGACCTCGCGGATTGAGGCCGCGCGCGCCAAGATCGGCACTGCCGAGGCGGATATCGACATCGAGAACGCGACGCTTGAGGACGTGCATGCCCATACTGAGGTGATGAATGCGAATATCGCCGAGCTGATCATGGGGCTGGACGACGTGACCAACGCCTTTTCCAAGGATTTCGACGAGATGCGCTCGAAAACCGGGTGGGAGAGCTTTGTCGGCATCTTTGCCAAGGCCAAGTCCGAGTCGATGCGGCAAGAGAGGATGCGCACGGCCAATATCGACGACAAGCTGCAGGACCTGATCGCCAAGTCGGATGTGATCGTGAAACTGCTGGAAGGTCAGCTGTCCGTGCTGGAAGAGCAGCGGGTGAAGGTCGAGGACAATCTGACCGGCACGCTGGACGATCGTGAGGCCACCGTGGCCGAGCTGGAGGCTCTGCGCGCCGAGATTCAGGGCATGGACCCGACCATCATCACTTTGGAAAACAAGATCAGCGTTGAACAGGACGCCGCCGCACGCACTCAGCTGGAGACCGAGCTGGCCGAGCTGAACAAGCAATACAACGCCAAGGTTCAGGAAGAGCAAGTTAAGCTGGCCAAAAGCCAGACGCTGGAGCGCTATATTGAAAAGGGCAAAACCTGGGTCGATTCACTACAAAACCAGGCAGCGACGCAGATGGTGCTGATCAACAAGCTGCAGACAGACACGCAACAGCGTGTGGTTCTGTATGACGCGCTGACCAAATCTCTGAAAACCGCGCAGCAGCAGGACGTAGCCCACCGCATCAACGAGATCGGCGTGCAGACCGACCAAGAAGCGCAAACTGCCATGGCCGCCATCGGCACGGCGACCAACCAGAAAATGGCCGACATGCTCGAGGCGCATGAGGACCACATGGTCTTTGCCCGCGACGTGCTGGAGAAAAAGGCCAAGGCGGATGAACGCTTTGCCCGCCGGTTTGCCTCGATTGTCGAGAAGCATGATAAGAATTTGTATGGGGGCTCTTAAGGAAAGGCTCCGCTATGAGTGACGGCGAAAGACGTCCTCCTCCGGCGTTGTCTCGCAAGGACATTGACCTACCGGATTGGGTTGAGACGGCGATGATCGTGCGGTGGTTCGCCATTGGGATTGGCGTCGTTCTATATTGGATCACAGAGTCCTATTGGGCTATTGCGTTGAGTATGCTGGTATTCTTCGCGGTCGGTCACATCGTCTATCGCCTTTACCGGAAAGAAGATCCTGTTTCCGCTGAAATTGCGTTCTACAACGAGAACGATGGCTACCATTCGGGTGACGGCGATGGTGATGGAGATGGTGGAGACTAATGAATACTAACCCCACCCAAGACCATGTCGGCCTAACCGACACTTTCGCCTCGCGCCGCTATTTCCGCAAATTCGAGGTGATCACCGTCCACCTTCTGCGCGTGGCCGCAACGATGGAGGCGGAGGGCGCGATCAGCAAGCAAGAGGTGCGGATCGTGTCGCGTTACCTCTCGGGGTTGCTCTACACCTTCCGCGCGCTATCCATGAAGTACCTGCTGGTTGGGCGCGATACGGGGCGGTTCTTTGGCAGCCTCGCCATGGACAAGCGCGACAGCGGGTTTCCGGTGGCGGCCGAATTGCTGACCATGGCCAACGACGCGCAGCAGGCGCAGGTGCATCTGGCGAATATGCCCTCGGAAGATGATCTGAAAACCGACATGGTGCGAACGATCATCGGCGATCAGGCAATCCCCACGAAGCTACAATTTGCGCTGTCGCAAAGGCTCTACTACGAGGAATTGCTGAAGGGACAGCTTTTCTGGGCTCGCAACGATCCCGAATGCCACTGGATCGGGAATGAAGGCGAGCGGCGCAAATTTCTGATCCACTGGGCGGTCTATGACAGCCAGATCAACCTGCCGGTCATCTACCTGATGCAGTTGGAGGACAGTGGCAAAACCGCCTTGCCCAAGGACCAACGCCGCTGGCCCGAAGTGCAGGCTCATCTGATGGCGCAGTCCTTGTGCGGGTTGAAACTGGTGACCATCGCCAAAGGCTTCGACCAGGATTTCGACGACCTGCACCCCAAGCACCTGCGCCGCGTCCATGTGGGGCCGATGTATTCCTCGGCCTATACCGAGCAATCCGGCCCCCTGCGGCAGGTGCTGGAGGATGCGCAGGCGCCCGAAGGTCAGGACTGGGCACTGGCCTGGACCACCGAAGAACTGCAAAGCGAAGAGGTTATCGAGGAGCGCGCCGGTTGGTTCTCAACCGTTGAGCGCGAGGTCTTTGCGCTGGACCCGTTCGGCGGGCAGGGGGCCGAGACCGGGGCCACGCGTACCCAACGTTCCATCATCCTGCCGCAGCGCCCGTTTCAGGTGCTGGCCGAGCGCAACCCGCCGGGGTTTGCAGATGTGCGCAAGTTCGTGGTCAGCAAGGCGGGGCAGGTGTTGAGGTATTGAGATTTTCGCCTTCGGCGAGAGTATTTTTGAAAAGATGAAGTAAGGGCGGCTTTTGAGATGAGTTTGACGTCGGATCAGATGGAATTGCGTGAGGCGGATATTCGCAAGCATTATCCGGCGGCAACCGCTTTGCTGAACGGTTTCGAACACGCGCCTCGGATTGCAAAGGCGGTGGAGGTGGCGCTTGAACGGTCTCCGGGCGTTACGACTGGGCGACGATTTCGGTCGACGACACCGGGTTTGGTGACGCGGCGCACGGTGCGCGCCGATGGGGTGCATCTGGTGGAACGGATCGAGGCGTCGGACGATGGTGACACGCTGGTTTCGCTGCAGCAGGCCACCACGCAGCAGGCCATCCGGCGCGCCATCGCAATCGCTCTGGCCGTCGCTGAGGCTTACGCGGAACAGACGCCGCTGGCCGATCTAAAGCGTGCGAATTTGGCCGGGGATTTGCCCGCTGCACGCAAGACCGAGTTCTCGGAACTGCTGACGGCGGAGGCTCTGATCACGTCGCACGTGTTTGGCAATGCGCTGGCTTACCTGATGTCCTCACATCTGGGTGAGACCACGGTTGATATCGGCGAGATTGAGGAAGTTCTGACTGACAACGGCCAACTCGCTCTGCATGGCGCGTTGTGGGAACTGGACCAGACCTTTGCCAAACACGCTCCCGATGATGCGTATTTGATCGCCGCAACCAGCGCCTATGCCGAGCAACTGATGGAGAAGGCCGCCCTGCGCGCGCAATCGGCTGGCCATCTGGCCCCGTTCCAGAACGCTGCCTGGCATATCGAGTCTGACGACCTGACGATCCGGGGGTTTGAGCCAGCCTCCAAAGCCAAATCCACCACCCTGACCATGACGTTCAAGAAACCGAACGAAGTGGTGGGCAACCATATCGCCAAGTATCAGGCGATGAAGCTGGCCAAGATGCTGATGGCCTATGACTTCGACCGCCGCCTGAACCCGTTCGCGGAACTCGGCGGGTTCATCTTCACCTTCATGGGTGATGGCAAACCAGGCACCGGCAAGACAACCCTGATCCAGATGATCGCCGGGCTGATCAACGATTATTGCCAGAACGCGGGCTATCCGTTCCGCTATCAGAACCTGAGCACCGACAATATCGACAGCTATCAGGGCAAATCCGGTCAGAACGCCAAGGCGTTTATCAACACGATCATCGACCCCTCGGTTATCGGTTTTGGCACCATCGACGACATCGACCAACTGGCGGGAAAACGCGGTGACCGGCAATCCAGTGCCGGCCAGTTGGAAATCACTGCCGTGCTGATGGAGAGTTTTGCCGGTGCCAACACCGTCGTGCGCGGCAATTGCACCTTCGGCATGTTCTCGAACTACCCCGAGAATGTGGACGACGCCTTGCGCCAGCGAGCAGGCGCGCGGTTCCTGGTGGACGGGCCGCAGACGCGCGAGGATTACATCGACATCCTGCATCTGCTGATGGGCCGCAACCACGACATCCCGCTGGGCGAACACGAAGCTTATGCCGCGCAGGAAATTAAGAAGGCCGTCGCCGCCAGTTTCGAAAGCCACTCCCGCCCGCATGAGGACGCTTTGCTGCAGGTCTATGACCGGGTGTCTGGTGAGATCGGTCAGATGGATACCATCGCCAAGCTGGGCACCTACCTCAAGGCGATCCAACAGGCGGATGAGCGTTTCACCGGCCGTGCGATCAAGAATATCACCGACGCGGTCAAGGTCCGCGCGATGGATTTCGAACTGCCCGATGAATGGATGGAGAACCCCGACCTGTTCCTGTTCCGCGACTACGACACCAAGAAGGCCATGATCGAGGACCTGCGCCAACCGATCACGGTGGAAATGGTGATGCAAGAGATCAACCGCTACGCCGACAGCGAGTTCCGCTATGCCGACAAGAGCGACGAGGTCGCCATCGAGAACACCGTCCGCGAGATGGGCCGGATGGAAGAGGCCAAGCGGCGGTATCTGGAGGGGAAGGGGTGACGCCAGGTCTTGCCGAGATAGTTTCAGCGATTGCCAATACCGTCACAGCTTTGGCGGCGATTTCTGCAGCGATAGCCGCTTGGATTGGGCTGAATACTTGGAAAAAACAAACTAAGTGGCAGCATGACTACGAACTCGCTATCGAATTGTATGGTCGATTTCGCGAAAGACGTGAAATCTACAATTATTTTAGATCACCTCATTCAGTTTTGCCCGAGATCCAGAACGCGGAACGCAAAAAACAGATCGACAACGTACGCGCGAACGGAAAACGAACAGAAGCTCTCATTCTGTATTGGCAGGTGTTGAAAGAAACAGAAAACAAACAAGCTCGACTGTTCGATGAGGCCGAGTTGCGTTGGGGCGTGGACCTAAGACAGTTAAGTGAACCAATTATTGAATTGGAACACGAGCTGATTTGCTCTCTAGATGATCTTCGCGAGGTAGAAATCGGTAGTTTCCGCCCAACAGAAGAAGTAAAAAAAGAACTCGATAAAGTATTGAAAAGTCGGAGAGATTCAGAGAATCGAAAAGAGCGCTACAACAGTTGTTTCAGGCAGCTAGAGGCGGTTCTGAAGCCAAAGATTGTTCAGGTAGGATAGAGGAGGGCACTAAACAATGATCCGCCTCATCGAACAAGGCCTGATGTTCGGCAACCTCGTCCACATCTCCAGCCCGGCCTTAGTCGAGCGGTATAACCGCGCATTGCAGCATCTGGCGGGCAAAACCACAGAGCTGACGGATTTTCATGTCGATATCTCGGGCTATTCGCCGGAGGTGGGGATTGAGCTGGAGGATGAGCTCTACCTCAACCCCAACGGGGTCAACCGGCAGTTCATTCTGTTGACGACCGAGCAGAAACGCGCGCCGTTGCTGAACGTCAAATTCTCGACCTCGCGCGATATCCTGCGCGAATTCATCGAGATGAACGAGGCGCAGCTTTTCGCCCTGACTGCCACCGATGCGGTGGCCGGAGAGCTGGTGAACTCGGTCATCAAACTCACAACGCCGCGCGATCTGCTGAACCTGCGCAAGATCGAGATTGAGGCCGACACCGCGGGCGGCACTCTGCGCAAGGCACAGCAACTGGCGGGGATGGTCGAACGGTTCAAAACCGAAGAGGATGCCTGGTTCGATGATGTTCTGATCGCGAAGATGATCGAGACTGCCAAGGAGACGGGGGACGTCACGCGCAATCCTGTCCGCCTGCGCCACACCGCATTCGAGCAGCGCAACTTCTGGACGGCGCATTTCGGCGGGCTGTATCTGTTCCCGGATCTGGATCACCCGGCGGCGATTTGTATGGGGGACAGGCCGGATGGCCTGCCGATCAAGTACATCTTTGGTCCGTCGCAGCGGAACCAAATTGCAAAATTTCTCGACTACAACGATCTGGTCGAACCCATCGTCAAGGCGCGCGGCGTGGATGCCGCCGCGATCTTGCAGCAGAAGATGGATTTCCTGACCATCGATGCTGCTGCGGATGCCGATGTCGATCTGACCGGGCTGGACCGCAGGGACATGCGCCGTCTGGCGCGCAACCATTCGGACCGTCTGCCCGAGGCTTATCACGGTCTGGCGCAGTTGCTGCGCTGGGCGACGGACGGGGGGCCCTGGCCGCGTGTAACTTCGGATCATCCGGCCTATTTCTATACTTTGCGCGCCGCCGATACGCCGCACCGCGATCTGGTGAATATGCTGCTGGCCGAACTGGCCCCGCTGGATCCGCGCCAGATGTTCATTTGCCACAAAGAGCTGTTCTACCGCACTTATGCGACATGGCCGGAAACAAAAAAAGCCTATGTTGCCGAGTTCCTTGCGCGAGAGTATCAGGTGGACAAGGCAGGCGCCCGGGCCGCGCTGTTCGGGCATGAGCCGGACATGAGTGGCAGTGATCGGGTCAGCGATGATATCATCGCGCGCGTTGGTCCCTGGGGCGCAGTAGGGAGAAGTTAAATGTTGGTCGCACTCCGCTTTCTGATCCCGTTGCTGATCGTTCTGACCGTCTTGTATGTGGGCGTATCAATCTATTCCCGCCGGGTGCGACGCGGTAAACTGATCGCGCGTTGGGAGAAAAAGGGCATGACAGGCGACAGGGACGCCTTTGTCCAGCGCGGGCTGAAAAAGTACGACGGATCGTTTCGCCGCAAACTTATCCTTGGGATCTATGTCGTGCCGCTGGGCCTGATCGCGATCCTGATTTATGTTTCGAATTTCATGTGAGGGTTTGACCAATGCGTTATGTCAAATGGGCCATCATCATCCTGTTCTGGGGCACGATCGCGGCGGTGTCGAACTACACCCTGCCGCAGCATGACGTGGTTCGAATCTCGGACACCTATGAAAAACGGATCGACCCCGGTGAGAACAGCATCTTCTGGTCGGTTCATGATGTCGGCAGCGACCCGACCACACCGAACCGTGATGTGTTCTTCATCCAGACCCGCAAGACCAACGGCAAGGTCATGGTCTATCGGAACGAGGATACAGGCTGGGGCTGGCCGCCCTATTTCAAGCTGAACTCCTCGAACCTGCAGGCAGAAGCGGCAGACCTGAAATCAACAACCGAGGCGCCGCGTTGGGTGGTGGTACGTCACTACGGCTGGCGCAGTGAATTCCTTTCGATCTTTCCGAACGCCGTTAAGATATGGCAGGTCGACAGCCCGGATGTGCGGATCATTCCATGGTTCAACATCATCTTCCTGACTGTTTTCTTCGCCCTTGTTTGGGCCATCTGGGTGCGCTGGCGCAGGTTCCGAGAAGCCCGCATCGACCCAATGATGGAGAATGTGGAAGACGGCCTGTATGCCGCAGGCGACGCGATCGAGGAACGCAGCAGCAGGTTTCGCAGGTGGCTGAACAGTTGGAAGTCAAAGTAGGGCCGAATATGACTGGGCCGGCCTTGGTGTCACCGAACAATGAATTCAGCATGCAGCGCACCGGCGGCTTTGATCGTCTTCAATATGTCAATCATGTCCCTTGGAGAAACGCCCAAAGCGTTCAAACCGGCCACCACTTCTGACAAGGTTGTCGCTTCGGGTATTTCTGCCAGCCCGGTGCCTTCTTCTTCGTCAATACCTGCGACGGTTCTGGGAACGACCACCGTTTCGCCACGCGCGAACGGGTTGGGCTGGATTGCGATCGGAGCCTCTTCGACGGTGAGGGTCAGATTGCCTTGGGATACCGCCACCCTCGAGATACGCACCTCTTGACCCATCACGATGGTGCCCGAGCGTTGATCAACCACGACACGAGCCTTGGTTTCCGGCTCTACCAGGATGTTTTCGATGCGTCGAAGTGCATGTGCAGCTGATCGTGCGCCGGTGGCGGGAATGCTTAACTCCACCGTGCCGGAATCTCTCATGATGGCCACTGCCTTTCGGAATTCTGAATTGACTGCAGTTTCGATTCGTTCACCCGTTGTGAAATCCGGTTCTCGTAGGGCCAGGCGGATTTGACTGAGCGACGACAGTTCAAATTCGATTTCACGCTCAACCTTGGCGCCGGACGGAATGACGCCAGAAGTCGGAACTCCGCGCACAACGGATGCGGCCTCGCCCTCTGCCGCCCCGCCCAGAAGCTGGGATAGCGATGTCGCCTGAGCGGCAATTGATCCTGCTGTCTGAAGGGCAAGCACGAAAAGCCTCAAGCTTAAGCCAAGTGCCAGACCCGTCAGGATTTCGGTGCCGATCAGCCGCACTACGGGGAACAGTCCAGACATCGCCCCGGACGGGTCAATTGCGGAAGAAACCACGAGCGTAAATGCCACTGCTATCGCCAGTTTTACGCGGGCCGGAATGCTGCGCTCTCCGAAGGCAGGCAGAAGGGAAACCAAAGCGGAAACCCGCAGGAAAACGGCGAACAAGTGCTCAAGCTCGCTACTGATAAACGGCAGCAAGTCGGGGGGCAGGCCGATCACGCGGGCACCGTACCGACAGGTGCCGGCCTGGCTTCCAAGCCGATTTCTTCAAATGACAGAACCGGGTTCGAGATGCCGCGTGCGTGCAGGATCGTGCGCAGCAACCTGCGTCGACGGGTCGAAGTCACAACGGCCGCAAACACGCCCCGATCCGCGGTTTGCGCAACGCTTTGCACGACACCGTCTGCAAGCTTGTTGAACAGGTTGGGCGGAAGCGCGACGTCGAGACCTGCGCTTTGTGCGTCGATTTGGTAAGTGGCGAACGTGTCCTCCCACTCCGGTGCCAGTTGGATCAGTGGGATCGACCCATCTTCGCGCTTCATGTCGGCGACCAGCTGGAACCCGAGACGTTGGCGCACCAGTTCGCAAATCCCTTCGGGCAGAGTTGTGGTCAGCCGGGCCTCGGCCACGGTTTCCAGGATCAGGGCCGTGTTTCGGATGGACACCCGTTCGTCCAGCAGCAGCCGCAGAACGGAATGTAATGTATCGATCGGGACCTTGTCCGGGATCAGTTCGTCCAGCAACTTGCGGTTGGCCTCGGCCCGGCCCGGATCGCTCAGCCGAGTCATTTCGGACAAAAGACGCCGCAGCGACTTGAGTGTCAGCAGTCGGGAGAAGTTCTGCTTGATGATTTCAAGCAGATGGGTCGCCAGGATTTCGGGGGGCGAGACGATCGTTGCGCCGCTCAGGGCCGCAGCCTCCCGATCTTTGGGCAGTATCCAACGGGCAGGTGCGCCGTAGACAGGTTCGGTCACATCATTTCCGTCCGGCAGAATGTCCGGCCCTTCCTGAACCAGCGCCAATACAAGGTCGGGGTTCAGAACACCGCGCGCCTGTTCGACGCCCTGAACTTTGATAACGTAAGTGCCGGTTGGAAGATCGGCGCGATCGGTCAACCGAATTTCGGGCAGGATCAGACCAAAGCCAGAGGCGACATATGTCCGCATATTGGCGATCCGCGCGTCCAGACCGGTGCCTGGGTTTAGAACCATGCTGACCAGATCCGGCGCGAATTCCAGATGAACGTCGTCCAGGTCCAGGATGTCTCCGATGGCCTGCGGGGTCGGGGCATCGGTTTCGGGTGCCGGTGAGTGCGCTTTTGTCAGCTCGGATTTTTGTTTGCTGTAAACGCTGTAGGCTGAGTATCCCAAAACACCTGCGCCTAGAATGAAGGGCAGAAACGGCAGGCCTGGCACCAACGCAAACAGGGCCATCAGCAGCGAGACTGTGCCCAATGCAGCCGGGTGCCGCCCCAACTGCGAGAAGATGGCGCTGTCGGTTGCCCCCTGCGTGCCGCCCCGCGCCAGCAGCAGCGCGGACGCGATTGAGATAATGACCGCAGGGATTTGTGAGACCAGCCCATCACCAACCGTCAGGATCGAATAGGTTTCGAAGGCGGATGCAACCGGCATACCATGCACGATCACGCCCATGACCAGACCCATGACAAGGTTCAGCAAGGTGATCAGCAACCCGGCAACGGCGTCGCCCTTGACGAATTTGGACGCACCGTCCAGCGAGCCGAAGAAAGTCGTTTCCTGCTGTTCTGTTTCGCGCCGTTCCTTGGCTTGCTGATGGTCGATGGCCCCTGCGGACATGTCGCTGTCAATTGCAAGTTGTTTGCCCGGCATCCCATCCAGCGCAAACCTGGCTCCGACCTCGGCCATGCGGGCGGCGCCCTTGGTGATCACCATGAAGTTAACGATCAGCAGAACGCCAAACACGACGAGACCCAGAAAGATGCTTCCGCCCATGACGAATTGGGCAAACCCCTCGATCACATCACCTGCGGCGTTGGTGCCCGAATGACCCTGACCGATGATCAGTTTGGTGGATGAAACATTCAGCGACAATCGCAGCATCAGGGATGCCAGCAGGATCGTTGGAAAAGAGGAGAAATCCAGCGGGCGTTCGATAAACAGGGTCAAGGTGAAGATCAGAATAGCCAGCGCAAACGACGCTGCCAGCCCCACATCCAGAACCCAGGCGGGCATTGGCAGGATCATCATCACGATGACCGTCATCAGGGCCAGCGCCAGCAAGACGGTCGGCGAGAACACAGAGCGGGCATCGAACCTGAACACGATCACCCCCTTAGTTGAAGACGATAAAGGCGGGGGCACTATCCGCTACCGGAACCAGCGACCCCAGCATTACCCGTTTTGGCGCTTCAGATCGCGACGGAAGCAATGGAGCAGAGGAATGTGTGAAAGGATCGCGGGCAACTGCCGCATAGCTTGTCGGCTCGTCCTCGTTGAGGCGCGCCAACTCGGTCTGAAACCGCTCGGAATAGGTCTGGGCCAAAGCGGGAGTGCGAGAGTGATAGGCACCGGCCGCTGCGGGCCACGATGCAAACTCTGCAAACAGATCTTTCAGAAAACGGGCGGCATATCTGGCGTTCTGATCCGGGTCGAACATTTCGTCAATCGACCGGAATGCCTGCCCGTGCCAGCGATAGTTGATCTGGAAGCAGCCGATGTCGAAACTGCGTGCGCCCGCCTTGAAGATTTGGAAAACATGGGATTTTGCCTCGACCTCGGTGTCAAACCAAAGACCTTGCCCCTCGACATTGATCGCCCACGGCCATGGACGCAGGGTGCCAGCGACATTAAGACCGGATTCCACGCGCGCGATGGCCCGCAGGACATCCAGAGGAACCCCTTCCGACAAAGCGGCTTGCCTCATGGCCTGATCACACAGATCGGCGGTTCTTGCGTCAGGTCGTGCATGCAGCGAACGCCCGGCAAGAAGCAGAATCAGAAGAAAGGTGAATATTCGATGGGGCATTCTGCCTGTCCGGGATCTTGATCAGTCCGGGGCAGGCTAGCCGCGCATCGGTTTACATAGGGTTATCGCAGCATCAGTTCCGGTCGATCCGGCGGCCAAACACAACGCTTGTGTTGGTTCGCATGACGCCCGGGATCTTGGCGAGTTCGTCGACGAGGATGTCCAGATCTTCGATATGCGGTGCTTCGGCACTCAGCAGCAGGTCGAATTCTCCGTTGATGGACAGGCACAGTTTGACCTCGGGATAGGCTTCAAGACGTTTGATGATGCGGGCCGTTTCTTTTTGCTGCACTTCCAGCAGAACGATGACTTGTACACGCGGTGTGTCTTGCGGGCTGTGCAAAACCACGGAGTACCCTGCAATTACACCGCGATCTTCCATGCGGCTGATACGCTCGTGAACGGTGGTGCGCGCCACGCCCAGCTTTGCTGCGATCCGGGTTGTTGATTCACGCGCGTTCTGCTGAAGTGCGGCAACGATATTTCGATCAAGTTTGTCCATGGTGGCCAAGGTTTAGAGCATTAGCATACAGATGCTCAAGTTCCTGCTGACCTCATTTGTGTCGCGGCAAAATCCCGTCCCGGCAGCGCCTGGTCACAATCACGCTCGATGGATGGCGTTGAGTTTGCGGACCAAACCTCCTATCTCGTGGTTTGAGACCGAACAAAGGAAAAATCCGTGGCGAACCACTTGTACAAAAACGACCTGCCGGATGGGCTGGATTTGGGCCCGGTCGTGGCGATCGACTGTGAAACCATGGGTTTGAATCCGCATCGGGACAGGTTGTGCGTTATCCAGATGTCGGGTGGCGATGGGCACAGCCATATCGTTCAAGTCGAAAATGGGCAGACATCAGCTCCGAACCTGTGTGCCATGCTGGAAAATCCAGATGTGCTGAAGCTGTTTCATTTCGGGCGATTTGACATCGCGGCCATGTACCACACATTCGGTGCGCTGGCGGCGCCGGTCTATTGCACCAAGATCGCCAGCCGACTGGTACGCACCTATACAGACCGACACGGGCTGAAGAACCTGTGCCAGGAACTGATCGGCGTCGACATCTCGAAACAGCAGCAAATGAGCGACTGGGGTGCGGAAAACCTGACCGAGGCTCAGCTGGACTATGCCGCCTCGGACGTTCTGTACCTGCATCAGTTGCGCGATGCGCTGAACGGTCGTCTGGCACGCGAGGGCCGGACCGAGATGGCGCAGGCCTGTTTTGATTTCCTGCCGATGCGTGCCAAGCTGGACCTCGCCGGCTGGCCTGAAACGGATATTTTTGCGCACTCATGACTGACAACGAATCCTTTCTGAAAACCGCGCGGCAGGTCATCACTGACGAAGCCCGTGCGCTTGACGTTCTGGCGGACGGCCTGGATGAGAATTTTGCCACTGCCGTGCAGATGATCCTGCAGGCAACCGGTCGGATCATTGTCAGCGGGATCGGCAAATCGGGCCATATCGGCCACAAGATCGCGGCGACGCTGGCGAGTACCGGGACACCCGCCTATTTCGTGCACCCGGCCGAGGCAAGCCACGGCGATCTGGGCATGGTGTCGAAGGGCGATGTGGTTCTGGCGATTTCGAACTCGGGCGAGGCACCGGAACTGGCCAATCTTCTGGCCTTTACCCGGCGGTTCGGCATCCCTCTGATCGGTCTGTCCAGCAAGCCCGAAAGCACGTTGATGAAACAGGCGGACGTGCATCTGCTGATCCCGTCGATGGGTGAGGCCTGCGGCTTTGGCATGGTGCCTTCGATTTCGACGACGCTGACGCTTGCAATGGGGGATGCGCTGGCGATTGCCTTGATGAAGTACCGCGATTTCCGGCCTGAAAACTTCCGTGACTTCCACCCCGGCGGCAAA
Source organism: Ruegeria sp. D4 (assembly GCF_056534475.1). NCBI lineage: Bacteria > Pseudomonadati > Pseudomonadota > Alphaproteobacteria > Rhodobacterales > Roseobacteraceae > Ruegeria > Ruegeria sp. D4. The sequence continues at coordinate 69,677 of NZ_JBQFPJ010000007.1, read as the reverse complement.
CTCGGCGCGCAGCTCAGCAAGGTTCGCGATCTGATGCATACCGACACGCCGATCGTTTCCTCGGGCACGCCGATGAGCGAGGCGTTGCTGGTCATGAGCCAGAAGGGTTTTGGCGTTGTCGGCGTTAGTGATGCCGAGGGGCGGTTGCTGGGCATCGTGACCGATGGCGACCTGCGGCGGCATATGCAGGGTCTGCTTGACCTGACCGTCGATCAGGTGATGACCGAGAACCCGCGTACCATCGGACCGGGTGAACTGGCCGAGAGCGCCGTGGCTCTGATGACGATGCAGACGCCCAAGATTACCTGTTTGTTTGTGGTCGATCCGGCCTCGGGCGGGCGGGCTGAAGGCATTTTGCACATTCACGATTGCCTGCGCGTCGGGTTGGGCTGAAAGGTGGAAACTGTGGACCGCTATTCCCGCATGGTACAGTTCTTGAAGGTGCTGTTGCCACTGGTGGCTATCCTGATGCTGTCCACGGTGTTCCTTCTGTCCCGCAGCATCGAGACAGACGTGTCGGTTCCATTCCCGCAAACGGAAATCAACGATCGCCTTGCCGACCAGGTTATTACTCAGCCCGACTACCGGGGCATAACCCGCAAGGGCGAAGACGTGCATATCAAGGCGATACAGGCGGCCAAAGGGGCCGAAGGATCGGTCCCGACTGCGGCCGAGTTTCGGGGGCGTCTGGGGCTGTTGAATGGCGGTGTCATAACATTGGATTCAAATTCGGGCATGATCCGACCTGACAAAAAGACGGCAACTTTTGTCGGCGATGTTGTCATAACCACTACGGACGGCATCCAGGTCACCACGGATTTGTTGAACACCTCGTTGGATGAAATCCGCGGGGACACACCGGGTCAGGTTAACGGAACCGGACCGATCGGTGATTTCTCGGCTGGGCGCATGACATTTGGGACTGAAAAAAAGGATGGACCGGTCCATATTGTTTTTACAGATGGCGTAAAGCTGGTGTATGAGCCGGCAAAAGCAGAAAGATGAAGTGTGTTTGATTTTCGAATTGCCCTTGTTTGCATCGCTCTGGTGACGAGTGCCGTTTCCGCGACCGCGCAGGAAACGCAGGTGGCGTTTGGGTCGACCCAGGCGGACCCCAGTTTGCCTGTCGAAGTGACGTCGGAAACACTCAACGTCAATCAGGAAAACGGATCGGCCGAGTTTCTGGGAAATGTCATCGTGATTCAGGGCGAAATGCGTCTGACTGCAGAACGGGTTCTGGTCATCTACAACAACGAGCGTTCGGCGATCGAGCGGCTAGAGGCCACGGAAGACGTGGTTCTGGTAAGCCCTCCCGACGCGGCGCAGGGGGATTGGGCCGAATATACGATTGATTCCGGTGTGATCCTGATGAAGGGCAATGTTCTTCTGACACAGGGGCCAAGCGTCATCAGCGGCGATCAGATGAATGCCAACCTGACTACCGGCACCGCAACCATGACCGGTCGGGTGAAAACGATCCTGCAACAGGGCAACAACTGATGGCACGACCCAACCTATCCGTTGCCGACGGCACCTCGGGTCTCAGAATCGAGAAACTGCGAAAGTCCTATCGCAAGAAGACCGTGATCCGGGATGTTTCGATGACACTGGGCCGGTCCGAAGTTGTGGCTTTGCTCGGTCCCAACGGGTCGGGCAAGACGACGACGTTCTATTCTGTCGCCGGGTTGGTTTTCCCCGAGGCGGGCACGGTCACGCTGGACGGGCACAATGTCACGACTTTGCCGATGTACCGGCGGGCTCGGATGGGGATCGGTTATCTGCCTCAGGAGATGTCGATTTTTCGCGGCATGAGCGTCGAGGACAATATCGCCGCTGTGCTGGACATAACCGTCAGCCACGCCCATCGCCGCAAGGAACGTCTGGAAGAACTTTTGTCCGATTTCTCGATCGAGCATTTGCGGCGGGCCCCGGCCCTGGCTTTGTCAGGGGGGGAAAGACGCCGGGTGGAAATCGCCCGCTGCCTGGCTGCCGATCCCAAGTATTTGCTTTTGGATGAACCGTTTGCGGGTGTGGACCCTATCAGTGTTGGGGATATCCGGCATTTGGTTGCCGACCTGAAAAAGCGCGGAATTGGTGTTTTGATCACGGATCACAACGTCCGCGAAACGCTGGAAATTGTGGACAGGGCCTACATCCTGCATGACGGAAAGATGCTGATGTCCGGCACGCCGGACGAAGTTGTTGAAAACGAGAATGTGCGCCGCGTGTATCTGGGTGAAAACTTCAGGATTTCATAGGCTTGCGCTGATCTGCACTTGCTGCATGTCGGAAATTACACAAATACGCTTTTGTTTTGATTGACTCTTCCGCCGCCTCTTGGCTCAATTGGCTCATGGCAGTTTTGCGGTTCCAGTCTGGATCACGATATCCCTTCTCCGAAGGGCGCGATGGCAGACAACCACAAAACATGTCGCTACCCCCCACCCGATAAAAACAAGCTCGCCGCGTAACGTGGCGTCAGAATGGGTGTGAATTGTGAAGGAGATCACATGCGTTACCAAATCAGCGGAAAACAGATCGACATCGGCGCGGCGCTGCAGACCCACGTGCAGACCGAGCTGGGCGAGGTTGTGGGTAAGTATGCCCAGCGCCCGACGGACGCCGCCGTCGTCTTTTCCCGTTCAGCGCATGAATATGTATGCGAGACCACGGTGCATCTGTCGACGGGCCTGACCGCCCAGGCCAAGGCCCACGCAATCGAGATATATGCGGCATTCGAGGCTTGCTGCGACAAAATGGAGACACAACTGCGCAGATACAAGCGCCGCCTGAAAGACCACCATAAGGATCGATCCGAGCCGGTTGAACTCTTCGGCGCGTCCTCATATATCCTCGCCTCTAATGAATCGGAGACGGCTGACGAACCCGAATCGCTGCAGCCCATGATTGTGGCTGAGATGGAAACAAAGATACCATCTCTCAGCGTTGGCGAAGCTGTTATGCAAATGGAACTTGCAGGCGCCCCGGTGCTGGTGTTCCGTAATGAAAACAAGGACGGATTGAATGTCGTGTATCGCCGGGATGACGGCAATATCGGGTGGATCGATCCGTAACAGGCAAGATTGAAAGACGGGCCCCGGTTTTGGCCGGGGCAACGTCATGGAGCGTGATCATGGAGCTGTCGAGCATACTGAAGCCCGAAGCCGTACGTGTATTGTCATCTGCTTCCAGCAAGAAGCGGTTGTTTCAGGAAATCAGCGATGTCGCTGCCGCCACCCTTGGGCTGGACGCGCAGGAAGTTGTGGACAGCCTGCTGGAGCGTGAAAGCCTCGGCCCGACCGGGGTTGGCCATGGCGTGGCGCTGCCACATGCGAGATTGCCGCAGCTTCAGGCCGTTTCGGGCGTATTCGTCATGCTGGAAAAGCCTATTGATTTCGGTTCGGTCGACCGTCAGCCAGTCGACATTGCCTTTTCGTTGTTTGCGCCGGAAGAAGCGGGTGTCGATCATCTCAAGGCTTTGGCGCTTGTGTCGCGGACCTTGCGTGACACATCTGTCTGCGCAAAGTTGCGGGCAAATCCTGACCCCGTCAAACTTTATGCCATTCTGACTGAAGCGCAGTCGATGCAGGCTGCGTAACCTGGCTCTATTGAAAAAGCCCCCGCTATCCGGAGGCTTTGTTGCGGCCCGAGGCGATCAGCCGCCTGTGCCCATTTCCAGTGTCCACCAGATTTTGCCGCCTTTTTCCTGATGCCAGGCAAAGCCCATCTGGCTTGCCTTCGGATCCATGATGACGGCGCGCGGGCCGGGCTCCTGCATCCATGCGGCCAGGGTTTCGGTCTCGGTCTCGTAGGTTTCCGATATCGCTTCGCCCAGGAAGGTTCCGAAGTAGCCTGCGCGCGCGGCGCGATCGATGGGCGAGGACCCGTCCGATCCGAAATGCCAGGGGCGGTTCTGACGGGCCATGTCTTTGGAATGGGTGGCTGCGGCTGCATTCAGTTGGGCATTCAGTTGAACCGGTTGCAGGCCCGAGGCCTGACGGAGTGCATTCACCGAATCCAACATGCGGAATTGTAGTTTATCGGTGCTGCCGCGAATCTTGTAGACTGTCGGCAACGGCCGCCCGTCGGCCCCCAAGGCCGTGGTTGAGGTGTCCGTGCATGCCGCCAGCGCGACAAGGCAAATAACTAGCAGAGAAAGGATACGCGTCATGGTCGACCTGATAATTGTGTTATCAACGGGCATAGCGTGACTGAACGCGCTGGGCAAACGTACAATGGCCACAACACGCGTGATTCTGCCGGTTTGATTTGCGACTGAAGCATTCTGGCAATAAAATGATCCGAAATTTCCAAGTCACCTAAGCAAAGGACCCTTTGTCATGGTCAAAAAAAGTATTCAGCCCTCGACGCGCCGCGGATTTCTGGCAGGTGCGACGTCCGTGCTGGCCACGCCGGCAATCGCCCAGTACATTCCCGGAGACCCATTGCGTCCTGCTCCGGAAGCAGAACCGGCGGTTCGCCGCAATGTTTCGGGCTTCCGGGCGTTGGACTGGCAGCCCTATTTTTCCAATACCAGAAACGGTGCCATTTTGGTCGATACCGTCTCGCGGGCGCTGCATTATTGGTCAGATGATCAATCTGTATACAAACTCTACCCATCTTCGGTTCCATTGACCGAAGAACTGACCCGCCGCGGACGGACGAGCGTGATCCGGAAGGTCGAAGGCCCAAGCTGGTCGCCGACGCCGTCGATGAAGAGGCGAAATCCGGAATGGCCCGACTATATCCCGCCTGGTCCGGATAACCCTTTGGGAACACATGCTTTGTACCTGAGCTGGAAATACTATCGCATTCACGGCACCCATGACACGCGCAAAATCGGGCGCCGGTCTTCAAACGGGTGTATCGGCCTGTTCAACGAGGACATTGCCGAGCTGTTTTCTATGGCGAAGGTTGGCACGCAAGTGTTGCTAATTTGACGACATTTTCATGCACGAACCCGCTTAGCGATCAAGTTGCAATTGCAATCCCTGCGCATTGCTGATTAGAAAAAAACACGAGGTAAGTCTTAGATGTGTGGCTCCACTAATCGGAATCACGCAAATTCTGGAGGTTAATATGAAAAAACTCGTTCTCGCCGCTGCTCTGACCGCTGCTGCTTCGACTGCCTATGCTGGCAACCTGGAAGAGCCGGTTGTAGAGGCACCTGTCGTTGTCGAAGAAACCCAAGGTTCGTCGCAGGGTATCATCCTGCCGCTGATCCTGCTGGTTGTTGTTGCCGCAGCTGTTGCAGCAAGCTAATTCGACAAGCTGATCAAAGAAAAGGCGGTGGATTTATCCATCGCCTTTTTTTGTGTCCGGTCTGTGGGTCGTTCAGTCCAGCCAGCCCCTGAGATTGTCTTCGATCACCGCGCCTAGTGCGGCGATATGCGAATCATCGGCGTTGAGGCATGGGATATAAGTAAAGCCCTTGCCGCCGGCCTCCTCAAAGCTTTCCCGAATTTCTTCGTTGATTTCTTCCAGCGTTTCGATGCAGTCGGCTGAAAAGGCCGGGGCGATTACCGCGATGTTCTTTTTGCCCTGCCGCGCCAGATCGGCGACGTGATCGACGGTGTAGGGCTTCAGCCATTCCTCGGGTCCGAACCGGGACTGGAACGTCGAAACCAGCTGATCGTCTGTCCAGCCCAGCCGCTCTTTCAGCAATCTGGTCGTTTTTGCGCATTGGCAGTGATAGGGGTCGCCTTGCTGCAAATAGCGTTCCGGCATCCCGTGATAGGAACAGACGAGAATGTCGGGCCTCGTCTCCATCTCTGCATAAGCGCGCTCAACCGACCCCGCCAATGCGTCGATGTAGGCAGGTTCGTCAAAATACGCGGGTACGGTCCGGGTGGCCGGTTGCCAGACCTCCTCCATCAGCGCCCGGAAGAACTGATCATTTGCTGTCGCTGTCGTGGCTCCCGCGTATTGCGGGTAGAGCGGGAAGAACAGGATGCGGTCACAGCCCGCCGCCACCATCTCGTGTACTTTGGACTTGGTCGAAGGGTTGCCATAGCGCATGCAGAAATCGACCATCACCTGATCGCCGTAACGATCTTGCATCGCGTTGCGCAGCTTGGCTGTCTGGTCCTTGGTGATAGTCATCAGCGGGCTTTCGCCCTTGTCGTGATTCCAGATCGATTTGTAGGCCTCACCTGAACTGAACGGGCGCTTGGTCAGGATGATCCCCTGCAGGATCGGTTGCCACTTCCATTTTGGATAGTCGATCACGCGTTGATCCGACAGAAACTCGTTCAAATAACGCCGCATCGGCCAATAGCTGTAGTCATCCGGCGTGCCCAGATTTGCCAGCAAGAGTCCGACGCGACCCGTTTTGACCTTTGGGTGGTCGGCGGGTGCATGGGCGGGGCGGGTTGCGTCAGTCATTTGAGCTTCCTGAGTTTTTGTGGTCCGGCCTGAGATAAACGGAAATGCCCGGCGGTCAATCGGACAGTTTGCCTTCTTTTGTCCCTAAAGCTTCAGCTAGTCGCATGCGGGCGGACCCGGGGCGCAACGGTTGCGGTTGGCTGTCGTGCGGGGACCAGCCTGTCAGGCAGATCAATTCGAACGTCGCCAGCAGACGGCCCTGAGGCGACGCAAAGTGGCGGTTGTAGATGGTCTGGGCTTTGTCAAAGACAAGGCGTTGAGTCGGGTATTTCAGACGGGCGGTCAGAATATTGGTCTCACCCATTGCGCGAAGATCGTGCATCAGGTGCATCAGGTCACGGTATTCCGCTGTCACGGTTGCCTTGTCGGCCACGGGCAATGCAAATCCGGCCCGCTGCAATAGCCCACCCAGATCCCGCAGTTCTGCCATCGGGGCGATACGGGGGCTGAGCCCCCCGGTTACTTCGATCTCGGCCTGTCCGAGGGCTGCACGCAGTTCGTGCAGGGTTTCACCACCGGGACAGACGCCCAGCAGCAGCCCGTCCGGGCGCAGGGCGTGACGGCATTGGATCAATTGCCCGACCGGGTCATTGGTCCAGTGCAGCGCCATCGTGTGAATAACCAGATCATGCGATCCGCGCTCCAGCTCCAGAACCTCATTATCCGCGATGATGGTGGCAGCGGGCAGAAAATCGCGCCAGAGATGCGGGAACGGAGTGATAATCGCCGGTGCCGTAAAGGTTCTGTTAACCATCAAAAGCCGATCTTGCACCTCATCCATGGCAGCGTGATGCAGGAACAACGCATCGTCCCGGGCACGGGCGCGGCGCATGGTCAGTATCGAGCGATCAAACGGCGAGGGTGCAGTGTCGGCAGGCAGTTTCATGGGTCGCAAGTATCGCATGTGGCAGCGGATTCAAACCGTTGTTGCACTGATCTACCCGCCGCGTTGCCTGGGATGCGGCGTATTGACGGAATCCGACTTTGGTTTGTGCGGCTCCTGTTGGCGTGACACGCCATTCATCGGCGGGACCGTCTGCGAAACCTGCGGAATGCCGATAGAGGGCGAGGCGGATGGTCACAGAATCGAGTGCGACGATTGTCTGGCGAGCCCCCGACCATGGAGGGACGGGCGCGCAGCGCTGTTGTATCAGGGTCAGGCACGATCGCTGATCCTGAGCTTCAAGCACGGTGACAGGCCCGAACTGGCCCGAACAGCGGCCCTTTGGATGGCGCGGGCAGGCCAAGATCTGTTTCGCGACGAGATGCTGATCGCACCTGTCCCGTTGCACTGGTCGCGCCTGCTGAAACGGCGATACAATCAGTCTGCCCTGCTGGCGCAAAGTCTGGCCCGTGAAACCGGCCTGGACATGTGTCCGGACCTGCTGGTGCGTCGAACAAAAACCCCGGTTCTGGATGGCAAAACCGCAGCGGAACGGGCGGACATCCTGTCAGATGCGATCGCAGTTCACCCCAAGCGGCGAAACCTGCTGACAGGCCGCGATATCCTTCTGGTGGATGACGTGATGACATCCGGCGCGACTTTGGCAGCCTGTACCCGGGCATGCCAGATCGCGGGGGCAAATCATATTTTCGTGTTGGTACTGGCGCGCGTTGCCAAGGATGCCTAATTCGCTCAAGATTGCGCGAAATCTAGGGAACGGAACATGAAGCCGGTAGAAATCTACACCTCGCCGCTATGCGGCTTTTGCCACGCTGCCAAACGCCTGCTCAAGCAGAAGGGTATCGATTTCAAGGAAATCGATGTCCTGATGGACCCCAAGCGAAAACCAGAGATGATCAAACGGGCCTCGGGTAAACGCACGGTGCCTCAGATCTTTGTAGGTGACATCCATGTCGGCGGTTGCGATGACCTGTACGAGCTGGATCGGCAGGGCAAGCTGGACCGTCTGCTGGCGGCCTGATGAAAACGGCGCTGTTGCAAATCACTTCGTCGGATGACCCGGCAGAAAACCTCATTATGGTGCGCGCCATGATGGCCGATGCGGCAGCGCAGGGCGCGCAGTTTGTCCTGACGCCCGAGGTCACGAATTGCGTCTCGACAAGCACCACACGGCAGCGCGAAGTTTTGCAGCACGAAGAAGATGACATCACGCTGGCCGGCCTGCGAGAACAGGCCGCCACGCTTGGTGTCTGGCTGCTGATCGGCTCGCTGGCGGTCAGGACCCATGACGCAGATGGGCGATTCGCCAACCGGTCCTTCCTGATCGACCCGAAGGGTCAGATCGTGGCCCGCTATGACAAGATTCACATGTTCGACGTGCAGGTCACCGAGTCTGAGACCTTCCGCGAATCCAGGAACTATCGGCCAGGCGACAAGGCAGTGATTGCCGAGACCGATTTCGGCAAGGTTGGCATGACTGTCTGCTATGACATTCGCTTCCCGCAACTTTACGCGGCGCTGGCGCAGTCCGGCGCGCGGATTCTGACTGTTCCGGCGGCTTTTTCACCGGTTACCGGCGCGGCCCATTGGGAACCGTTGTTGCGCGCGCGCGCGATTGAGACCGGCTGTTGGGTTCTGGCCCCGGCGCAAACGGGTGAGCATCCGAAAACCCGCGGCAGGACCCGTCATACCTATGGCCACAGCCTGGTTGTGGCCCCTTGGGGAGAGGTGCTGATCGACGCAGGTAACGATCCGGGCATTCACATTTTCGATTTGGATGATAGTTCTGTGACACAGGCGCGCAGCCGTGTGCCCTCATTGACTCACGTGCGGCCTTTCGACGGGCCCTGATCCAGAACCGGAATATGACGGACGAGAAAAATGCCCTCGCGGTCACGCTTTTCAGCGAGATCCTGACCGCCGATCAGCTTTTGCGCAACCGGCTCAGCCGGGTGCTGCCCAAGGGCATGGAGATCTCGCATTTCTCGGTGCTGAACCATCTGGTCTTTGTCGGAGACGAGCGCAGCCCGGCGCAACTGGCCAACACATTCCATGTGACCCGAGGTGCGATGACCAACACTTTGGCCAAGCTGGAATGGGCCGGATACATCCACATTCGACCCGACTGGGACGATGCCCGTCGTAAGATGGTGGCGATCAGCCCCGCCGGCCGCCGTGCGCGCGATCAGGCGATTTCGTCGATTGCACCGCTGATCAACCGAGTGGTCGGAGAGTTGGGTCTGGAGCGGGTCCGCAGCACCCTGCCCGTGTTGCGGGATTTGCGGTTGCAGCTTGAGGGTGAATAGGGGCAATTCGGCATCCAGCGTCAGATGGGCGCTTGCCCCCATCTCGAACAGCTCAGCCCGGCTTCACGCTTGCGGTCACGTAATTCACGCTGAGGTCGCGGTCGGAAATTGACCAATTCCACAGGATTGGGTTGAACACGAACCCCTTGCGGTCGACCGGGTCCAGCCCTGCCTGGCGCAGCAGGTCGAACAATTCGTCTGGTGTGATGAACTTGTTCCACTCATGAGTGCCGCGCGGCAGCCAGCGCATGACCACTTCGGCTCCGAAAATCGCCATGGCGTAGGATTTCGGATTGCGGTTGATGGTCGAACAGATCTGCAGTCCGCCGCGTTTCAGCAGGTGCTGGGTCGCCGTCAGGTAGCTGAGCGGATCAGCAACGTGTTCGACAACTTCCATGTTCAGGACAACGTCGAACTGTTCGCCTGACTCGGCCAGCGATTCGGCCGTTGTGTGGCGATAGTCGATTTGCAGCCCGGATTGTTCCGCATGAATACGTGCGACGGGCAGGTTGCCTGCGGCGGCGTCGGCGCCGACGACTTCGGCCCCCAGTCGGGACATCGGCTCGCTCAGCAATCCGCCACCGCAGCCGATATCCAGAAGACGCAGGCCTTCAAAGGGTTCAGGGTCCTTCAGGTCGCGATCGAACTCGCCCGCAATCTGTTGTGTGATATAGTCCAGACGGCACGGATTCAGCATGTGCAATGGCTTGAATTTACCATGCGGATCCCACCATTCCGCGGCCATCGCTTCGAATTTTGCGATCTCGGAAGGGTCGACCGTGTTCGGATGCGCTTGCATTCCTGTCTCCGTATGCTCTTTTACCCGTAAGGACTATATAGGCCAATAATGGACAAGTACCCGGACCAAAAGCGCGCAGTTCAATATCTCTACCCGCCGACCGACCCGTTCGATCAGCGGATGGTGGATGTGGGCGACGGGCATCGCATCTATATGGAACAATGCGGCAATCCCGACGGGATACCGGTCGTGGTTTTGCATGGCGGCCCGGGTGGCGGCTGCAGTCCGGCGATGCGCCGCTATTTTGATCCTGATGTTTACCGGGTGATTCTTTTCGACCAGCGCGGCTGTGGCCGGTCCCGGCCCCACGCTGCGGTCGAGGACAACACGACATGGCATCTGGTTGACGATATCGAACGCTTGCGGGTTTTGCTGGACATACATGAGTGGATCGTTTTTGGCGGCAGCTGGGGGGCCACCTTGGCGCTGATCTACGCGCAGGCCCATCCGGATCACGTTGCCCGTCTGGTGCTGCGTGGCGTGTTCCTGATGACAAAGGCCGAACTGGACTGGTTCTATGGCGGTGGGGCCGGAAAATTCTGGCCCGAGCAGTGGGCGAAATTCACGTCCCTGCTGCCCGAATCTGAACTGCACGATACAATCACCGCCTATCACAAACGCCTGTTTTCAGGCGATCGCGCGACCGAAATCCTGTATGCCCGCGCCTGGTCCAGTTGGGAGAATGCGCTGGCTTCGATCCATTCCAACGGATCGACCGGGGAAAGCCCCGGAGAGTATGCGCGCGCCTTTGCTCGGCTTGAAAACCACTATTTCATGAATGGTGGATTTCTTGAGAAAGACGGCCAGATTCTGGATCGGATGGATCGGATCGCACATATTCCCGGCCATATCGTTCAAGGTCGCTATGACATGATCTGCCCGCCGCAGGCAGCCTGGAATCTGGCCGACCGTTGGTCCAACGCCGAGCTGAAAATGGTGCGGCAGGCAGGCCACGCCCTCTCTGAGCCCGGAATTAGCGCCGAACTGGTCCGTATCATGGACCGTGTGGCCGAGGAGGCTGTAGCATGACACGGATCGACCGCCGAGCCCTGTTTGCGTCGGGTGCCGCTGCCGCTCTGCTGGCGGCGACCGGAGCTTCGCTGGCGGATACGCCGAAATCGGGCGGGGCCTTGCGGTTGGCCGTGCCCCGTGATGACAGCCTCGAGCAAGTGGCGCGCGGCGCGGTGTTCGACACGCTGACCGAGATTGCGCCGGATGGCACCTTGCGTGCAGAACTGGCAACCAGTTGGCAAACCGATGCCGAGGCGCGCGTTTGGAATTTCGAGCTGCGCCGGGACGTTCTGTTTCACGATGGCGCGGTTTTGGAAATGGGTGATGTTCTGGCCGTTCTGGAAGAAGTCGGACAGGCCAAAGCGCTTTCCCTGACTTCGATACGATTGGAATTGGCCGCGGCCAATCCGGGCCTGCCGTTTCTTCTGGCCGACAGTCGGTTTGTCATTACACGCAAGGGGCAGGGGGTCACGCCACTGCACGCCGCGAACGGGACGGGGTGTTACCGTGTCGAGCGTGCCGAGGATGGCCGCCATTTCCTCGGGCGCAAGGTGAACGGTCACTACAAGGACGGACGGGCCGGTTGGGCGGACTCCGTGGAAATCATCGTCATTCCGGATCCAAATGTCCGCGCTGAAGCATTGCGGGATGGGTATGTCGACATCGCTGCCTTGCCTGCCTCGGAGGGGCTGAAGGGCCAGAGAGGTCTGCGGTTTTATCCCGCCGAATCGAAGATGGCACTGGCGTTGGCCGCTCATGTAGGGATGCCCCGCCAGATCGGAATGGGCCGCGCGCTGGACGACGGGCGCATCGCCGAAAGGTGGTGGGTGGCGTAATTCCGTTCAGTGTGACCTGCCGGGGGTTGCAGTTTCGGGAAACCCTGCGTATATGCAGTTTCAACAGCGGCGTGTCGGGCTAGGGTCCGGGGCTCCACCGGAAAAGATCGACGGGCCGCGCGCCCGTTTTTTTGTGCCCGATTCATGGGTAGAGAACCTGATGACAAACGACCTGATAGCCAAAGCTGCCATCGATCGGCGACTGGCCGAGATCATTACCCCCGTGATCGAGGATCTGGGGTATGAGCTGGTCCGTGTCCGCCTGATGAGCGGCAAACAGACCACGCTGCAAATCATGGCCGACAAGCCCGATGGCGGTATCGAAGTGGATGATTGCGCCGAGATTTCAAACGCGGTCAGCGCCACGCTGGATGTCGAGGATCCGATCCTTGACGCCTATACATTGGAAGTGTCCAGCCCCGGTATCGACCGCCCTCTGACCCGTCTCAAGGATTTTGAGACGTTCGAGGGGTATGAGGCCAAGATCGAAACCGCCGAGCTGATCGACGGCCGCCGCCGCTTCAAGGGTGAGTTGGCCGGGATCGAAGGGGAAGAGGTTCTGATCAACATTCCCGAGGGGTCAGAAACGATCACCATCGGTCTGCAGTTCGACTGGCTGAGCGACGCCAAGCTGGTCCTGACCGACGACCTGATCAAGGAAATGCTGCGCCAGCGCAAGGATGCCGGTGCCCTGAACGAAAACGCTTTCGACGAGATTGAGACCGAAGGGTCCGAAGAGGAGACGAACTGATGGCAATCACCTCAGCCAACCAGCTGGAGCTGCTGCAGACCGCCGAGGCCGTGGCCCGCGAAAAAATGATCGACCCCGGTCTGGTTGTCGAAGCGATGGAAGAATCGCTCGCCCGTGCCGCCAAGAGCCGCTACGGCGCGGAAATGGACATCCGCGTGTCGATCGACCGCAAGACCGGTAAGGCGACCTTCACTCGCGTCCGCACTGTTGTCGAAGATGACGAGCTGGAAAACTATCAGGCCGAGTTCACCGTCGAGCAGGCCAAACAGTATATGGAAGACCCGCAAGTCGGTGACGTCTTCGCTGAAGAAGTGCCGCCGGTTGAAATGGGCCGTATCGCGGCGCAGTCGGCGAAACAGGTGATTCTGCAAAAAGTCCGCGAGGCCGAGCGGGATCGTCAGTACGAGGAGTTCAAGGATCGCGCGGGCACAATCATCAACGGTGCCGTGAAACGCGAAGAGTTCGGCAATGTCATCGTCGATCTGGGCGGTGCCGAGGCCGTTCTGCGCCGCAACGACAAGATCGGCCGCGAAAGCTATCGCCCGAACGATCGTGTACGCGCCTATATCAAGGAAGTCCGCCGCGAGGTTCGCGGGCACCAGATCTTCCTGTCGCGTACCGCGCCGGAATTCATGGCTGAGCTGTTCAAGATGGAAGTGCCGGAAATCTATGACGGCATCATCGAGGTCAAGGCCGTGGCCCGTGACCCCGGTTCGCGCGCGAAGATTGCGGTGATTTCCTATGACGGCTCAATTGATCCCGTCGGTGCCTGCGTAGGTATGCGCGGCAGCCGCGTGCAGGCCGTTGTGAATGAGCTGCAGGGCGAAAAGATCGACATCATCCCGTGGAACGAGGACCAGCCGACTTTCCTGGTGAACGCGCTGCAACCCGCCGAGGTTTCCAAGGTGGTTCTGGACGAAGAAGCCGGTAAAATCGAGGTTGTGGTCCCCGAGGAACAGCTGTCGCTCGCCATTGGCCGCCGTGGTCAGAACGTGCGTCTCGCAAGCCAGCTGACTGGTCTGGACATCGACATCATGACCGAGGCCGAAGAGTCGGCGCGTCGTCAGAAGGAATTCGAAGCCCGCACCAAGCTGTTCATGGAAAGCCTGGATCTGGACGAGTTCTTTGCCCAGTTGCTGGTCTCAGAGGGTTTCACCAACCTCGAAGAGGTTGCCTATGTCGAGATCGACGAGCTGCTGGTCATTGACGGTGTTGACGAAGGCACCGCGCAGGAACTGCAAACCCGCGCGCGGGAATTCCTGGAAGCACAGGCCAAGGCTGCGCTGGATGCTGCCCGCGCCCTGGGCGCCGAGGACAGCCTTATTGAATTCGAAGGCCTGACACCCCAGATGGTTGAGGCGCTGGCCAAGGACGATGTGAAGACACTGGAAGACTTCGCGACCTGCGCGGACTGGGAACTGGCCGGTGGCTGGACCACGGTCGATGGCGAACGCATCAAGGATGACGGTGTTCTGGAGCCTTTCGGCGTCACGCTGGAAGAAGCACAGGATCTGGTCATGACGGCCCGCATCATGCTGGGTTGGGTTGACCCGGCCGAACTGGAACAGGCCGAAGAAGACAGTGAAATTGCAGACGAGGAGGCCGAGGCCTGATTTCAGGCCTCGGGTGGCGTGAATGGGTCGCGGTGGCGTCCATAAAGACCGGTCCGAAGGACCTGAACGCAAGTGCATCGCCACGGGCGAAGTTCAGCCTAAATATGGGTTGATACGCTTTGTGACGGGGCCGGACGGTCAGGTCTATCCGGATGTCGCGGCGAAACTGCCGGGACGTGGGGTCTATGTGGCGGCGGATCGCGCCGCACTGGACCGGGCCGTGGGCAAGAAACTGTTTGCACGCGGGTTCAAGGCTCAGGTGACCATACCGCAGGATCTGGCGGATGAGGTCGAGCGGCAGATTTCGCGCCGGGTGATTGAACTGCTGAGCTTGGCCCGCAAGTCCGGCGATGCGGTCGCCGGCTACGAAAAGGTCAAGACGTGGCTGGACCGGGAAGAGGCCCAGGTACTGATTCAGGCCACCGATGGATCGGGGCGCGGCAAGTCGAAACTGAGCACGCCGCATTTTGGAAAATACATCGGTTGGCTGACGGCGGACGAGTTGGGACAGGCATTTGGGCGCCAAACCGTGATTCATGCGGCTCTGGCCTCTGGCGGACTCGCCAAACGTGTTGTAGAGGAAGCGCAGCGCCTGCGTGGCTTGCGCGAAACGGATGACGGCGGCAAGGGCCGCTCGGAAGGGTAAGAAGCTTTATGAGCGATAGTGACGGCAAAAAGACATTGGGTCTTCGTGGCGGGGCACGCCCCGGAAATGTGAAACAGAGTTTCAGCCACGGACGCACCAAGAATGTCGTGGTGGAAACCAAACGCAAACGCGTGGTGGTCCCCAAGCCGGGTGCCAGCAAGCCAGGTGGCGGCGCTGCGCCGTCGGGTGATCCTTCACGTCGTCCGGCCGGCATCTCGGATGCCGAAATGGCGCGCCGCATGAAGGCATTGCAGGCCGCCAAGGCGCGCGAAGCCGACGAGGCTGCTGCCCGCGAGGCGGAAGAAAAGGCGCGTGAAGAAGAACGCGCCCGCCGCCGTGCCGAGCAAGAGGCCAAGGAACGCGAACAGCGTGAGGCCGAAGAACGTGCGCGCCAGAAGGCAGAAGACGAAGAGCGCAAGCGCAAAGAGGCGGAAGAAGCCGCCAAACGCGCCGCTGAGGCCCCGACCCCCGAAGAACCCAAGGCGGCCCGCAGCCCGGCCAGCAAGCCTGCGCCAGCGGCGACTCCGCGCAAGCAGGATCGCGAACGCGAACAACGTGGTCGCGGCAAAGGGCGTGACGACAACCGCAGGTCCGGCAAGCTGACACTGGGTCAGGCCACCGGTGGCGAAGGTAACCGTCAGCGCTCGATGGCGTCGATGAAGCGCAAGCAGGAGCGTGCGCGTCAGAAAGCCATGGGCGGCCCGGTCGAGCGCGAAAAGGTGATCCGCGACGTACAGTTGCCCGAAGCGATCATGGTTTCGGAACTGGCGAACCGTATGGCCGAGCGCGTGGCCGATGTAGTAAAATCCCTTATGCAGATGGGCATGATGGTGACGCAGAACCAGACCATCGACGCCGATACAGCCGAGCTGATCATCGAAGAGTTCGGCCACAAGGTCACCCGTGTTTCCGATTCGGATGTCGAGGACGTCATCAAAGAGGTCGAAGACAGCGAAAAAGATCTGCAACCGCGCCCGCCGGTCATTACGATCATGGGTCACGTTGACCACGGTAAGACCTCGCTGCTGGACGCGATCCGCGATGCGCGGGTCGTCGCAGGCGAGGCCGGTGGCATCACCCAGCATATCGGCGCCTATCAGGTCGAAACTGATGGCGGCACCACGCTGACCTTCCTGGATACGCCGGGCCACGCGGCCTTTACCTCGATGCGCTCGCGCGGTGCCCAGGTCACGGATATCGTGGTTCTGGTGGTTGCGGCCGATGACGCGGTGATGCCGCAGACGATCGAGGCGATCAACCACGCCAAGGCGGCCGAAGTGCCGATGATCGTGGCGATCAACAAGATCGACAAACCGGACGCGAACCCGGACAAGGTCCGCACCGACCTGCTGCAACACGAAGTGATCGTCGAGAAGATGTCGGGTGAAGTTCAGGACGTCGAAGTGTCGGCCATCACCGGTCAGGGCCTGGACGAACTGCTGGAGGCCATCGCGCTGCAAGCCGAGATTCTGGAACTGAAAGCCAACCCCGACCGCGCCGCCCAGGGCGCCGTGATCGAGGCGCAGCTGGATGTGGGCCGTGGTCCTGTGGCCACTGTTCTGGTTCAGAACGGCACGCTGCGTCAGGGCGATATCTTCGTTGTGGGTGAACAGTACGGCAAGGTCCGTGCGCTGATCAACGACAAGGGCGAACGCGTCAAGGAAGCTGGCCCCTCGGTTCCGGTCGAAGTCCTGGGCCTCAATGGTACGCCCGAGGCCGGTGACGTTCTGAACGTGACCGAGACCGAAGCACAGGCCCGTGAGATCGCAGCCTACCGCGAACAAGCCGCCAAGGACAAACGCGCCGCCGCCGGTGCAGCGACCACCCTTGAGCAGCTGATGCAGAAAGCCAAGGAAGACGAGAACGTGGCCGAGTTGCCGATCCTCGTCAAAGCCGACGTGCAGGGTTCTGCCGAAGCCATTGTTCAGGCGATGGAGAAGATCGGAAACGACGAAGTGCGCGTGCGTGTACTGCACTCGGGCGTTGGTGCGATTACCGAGACGGATGTCGGCTTGGCTGAAGCCTCCGGCGCGCCGGTCTTTGGTTTCAACGTACGTGCCAACGCGTCAGCCCGGAATACGGCGAACCAGAAGGGTGTTGAGATCCGCTATTATTCTGTGATCTATGACCTCGTTGATGACGTGAAAGCGGCCGCATCGGGTCTGCTGAGCGCCGAAATTCGCGAGAAGTTCATCGGCTACGCCGAGATTCGCGAAGTCTTCAAGGTCACCGGTGTTGGCAAGGTTGCTGGCTGTCTGGTCACCGAAGGTGTTGCCCGTCGTTCCGCAGGCGTCCGTCTACTGCGCGACAACGTGGTGATCCACGAAGGCACGCTGAAGACGCTGAAGCGCTTCAAGGACGAAGTGGCCGAAGTCCAGTCGGGTCAGGAATGTGGTATGGCATTCGAGAACTACGATGACATCCGCCAGGGCGACGTCATCGAAATCTTCGAACGCGAAGAAGTTACCCGCACGCTGGACTGATCCAGACACAATCAGACAAAGAAAAACAGCGGCTCATTCGGGCCGCTGTTTTCGTTTTGTCATTTCAGGTCCAGTCCAGCACCACTTTGCCGGATTGACCGGATTTCATGGCCTCAAACCCTTTGGCGAAATCGTCGACGTTGAACCGATGAGTGATGACCCGGCTGACATCTAGGCCGTTCTGAAGCATGGCTATCATCTTGTACCAAGTCTCGAACATCTCGCGGCCATAGACGCCTTTGATGGTGATCGCCTTGAACACGATGCGCGACCAGTCGACCGGGGATTTGCCGGGCGGGATACCCAGAAGGGCAATCTTGCCACCCATCACCAGCGCTTCGACCATCTGATCCAGCGCGGCTTGTGAGCCTGACATCTCCAGGCCCACATCGAACCCCTGTTGCATTCCAAGCGCAGCGATAACGTCTTTCAGGTCTTCGCGACTGACATCGACGGCGCGAACTGTGGGCACGACATGTTCGGCAAGCTTCAAACGGTCCGGGTTGATATCGGTGATCACCACATGCCGTGCCCCGGCATGACGGGCGACCGCGGCAGCCATGATGCCAATGGGACCCGCTCCGGTAATCAGAACGTCCTCTCCCAGCAAATCAAAGCTGAGCGCCGTGTGCACCGCATTGCCGAGCGGATCAAGGATCGCTCCGATTTCATCCGGGACGTCGTCTGGCAAGGGCACAACGTTAAAGGCGGGCAGCTTCAGGTATTGGGCAAACGCCCCCTGTTCGTTTACCCCGATGCCGCGCGTGCCGGGGTCGAGGTGAAACTTTCCTGCGCGGCTCTGGCGGCTGTCGGTTCCGATCAGATGCCCTTCCCCCGAGCAGCGCTGGCCAACCTCAAGACCCGTCACGTTACGCCCGATCTCAACAATCTCTCCGGCAAATTCGTGGCCGGTGATCATCGGCACCGGAACAGTATGCGCGGCCCATTCATCCCAGTTCCAGATATGAATATCGGTGCCGCAGATACCGGTCTTGTTGATCCTGATCAGCACCTCATCAGGGCCGATTTCCGGCACCGGAGACCGCACCATCCAAAGCCCTTCCTCGGGCCTGGACTTCTCGAGCGCTTTCATGGTGTTGGGTCGCATCAGATCACCCCCAACTCCTTGCCGACCTTACCAAAGGCCGCCAATGCGCTGTCCAGTTCGTCCCTGGTCAGGGCCGCATTCATCTGCGTTCTGATCCGCGCCTTTCCGCGTGGCACGACGGGAAAGAAGAAGCCCGAAACATAGACGCCTTCGTCAAACAGTCGTGCGGCCATGTCCTGCGCCAACTGCGCTTCTCCCAGCATCACGGGGATGATCGGGTGCTCGCCGGGCAGCAGGTCAAATCCCAGTTTTTCCAGACCCGCGCGCCAGTATTTCGCATTGCCGAACAGCTGAGCGCGCAGCATGTCGCCCTGTTCGACCAGACGGATGGCTTCAAGCCCTGCGGTGACGATGGAAGGCGGCAGCGAGTTTGAGAACAGATAGGGCCGCGCCCGCTGCCGCAGCAGGTCAATCACTGGCTGCGGCCCGGCGATATAGCCGCCGATTGCCCCCCCAAGTGCCTTGCCCAGAGTTCCCGTCAGAATGTCCACGTCGACACCGAAGTGATCCGGTGTTCCGGCACCGTTCGGCCCCATGAAGCCGGTGGCGTGGCAGTCATCTACCATGACGATGGCATCATACTTGTCCGCCAGTTCGCGAATTTTTGGCAGGTTGGCCAGATAGCCGTCCATCGAGAACACGCCATCCGTGGCAATCATGATATGCCGCGCCCCGTCCTCGCGCGCCTGTTTCAACCAGGCTTCAAGGTCGTTCATATCATTGTTCATGTAGCGATAGCGCTTCGCCTTGCACAGCCGCACGCCGTCAATGATCGAAGCGTGGTTCAGACTGTCCGAGATAATGGCGTCTTCGGGGCCCAACAAAGGTTCGAACAGTCCGCCATTTGCGTCGAAACAGGCTGCAAACAGGATGGAATCGTCCTTGTTCAGGAACTTCGCCAACGCCTGTTCCAGTTCCCGATGAATATCCTGCGTACCACAGATGAAACGCACCGAAGCCATGCCGAACCCTTTAGGTCCCATCGCGTTCGTGGCAGCCTCGATCAGCGCAGGGTGATCGGCCAGACCCAGGTAATTGTTCGCACACAGGTTGATAACCTGCCTGTCGCCCACCGTAATCTCACCGCCCTGGGGCGAGGTGATCATTCGTTCGCGTTTGTACAGGCCTTCTGCTTCGATCTGCGCAAGGGTGTCCGTGATGTGGGACAGGAATGCATCTGCCATGGCGACCTCCGTTCATCTGAGTCGCGTTTCTAACATAGCGGACAATTTTCCCAAATAGGGGAATTACAGTATGAAGGAAAAATTTCCGTGAAGGCGGAAATTTGCTGATGTCAGGCGTTTTTCACGATCAGGAAAACCCGTGCCGGGCCATCGGCGGAAATGGAATGCGCAATATCCGCCGCATACCGTGCGGTATCGCCTTGCTTCAGGTCCGAAACGGCGTTCCCCGAAGTGACCCGGACGGCGCCCTCCAAAACGGTTAACTGTTCCCGTGCGCCCCGCTTATGGGGCTGGCTGTTCAACGCACCGCCGTCTTCGAACTGAATATCGTAAACTTCGTGCCCACCGGCCTCTTCCGGCGGCGACAGGATGTGAATCCGGCATCGCTCGCCCATGTTATCGATACTTGGCACTTCGGTCTTCTTGAGCACCTCGATTTGATCCTTGGCTTTGGAGTCTTCCAGAAGGCCCGCAAAATCCACCTGCAGGGCGCGGGTCAGGTTCCACAGTGTCGAGATGGTCGGGCTGCTTTCGCCCCGTTCGATCTGGCTGACCATGGACCGGGAGACGCCGCTTAAGTTGGCGACCGCTTCGAGGGACAGGCCCTTGGCCCTGCGTGCCTCTTTCAGGCGGGCGGGGAGGCGTGTCAGGATATCGTCTGTGTTTTCCGTCATGACGGAATTTCATGCGCGCTGAGCGGAGCATTGTCAATTCCGTCCGTGACGGGACGTCTTGCGCGACATCATCATTCTGCGTGTGCATACTGCGGTCAAATTCAGGAGGAGTGATCCATGACCGACATCGTAATTCTCGATGGTGCTCGCACCGCGATTGGCACCTTTGGCGGGGCTCTGGCCTCGACCGCGCCGATTGATCTGGCGACCGTTGCGACCGAGGCGGCGCTGGAGCGGTCCGGGGTCGAAGGCGCGCAAATCGGGCATGTGGTTTTCGGTCATGTGATCAACACCGAGCCGCGTGACATGTATCTGTCGCGGGTTGCTGCGATGCAGGCAGGAATTCCAAATGGCACCCCCGCAATGAACGTGAACCGGCTGTGCGGGTCTGGCGCGCAGGCGATCGTGTCGGCGGTGCAGTCGCTGATGTTGGGCGATGCGGAATTCGCCGTTGCAGGCGGCGCCGAAAGCATGTCGCGCAGCCCTTATATCATTCCGCAGGCGCGGTGGGGCGCAAAGATGGGTGATGTCACCTCGCTGGATATGATGCTGGGAGCACTGAACTGTCCGTTCGGAACCGGGCATATGGGTATCACCGCCGAGAACGTCGCGGACGAGCACCAGATCAGCCGTGAGCAGATGGACGCTTTTGCAATGACCAGCCAGACCCGCGCGGCGGAAGCGATCGAGGCGGGTTATTTCGAAAGCCAGATCGCGCCAGTGCAGGTCAAGGTCAAGCGCGACATGGTCGATTTCAAGATTGATGAGCACCCGAAAGCAACCTCGCTTGAGGCGCTGTCAGGTTTGCGACCGGTGTTCAAGAAAGACGGTCGTGTTACTGCCGGAAATGCCTCGGGTATCAATGACGGGGCAGCGGCCATGGTTCTGGCGACGGCAGACGCCGCCGAGAAAGCCGGATTGAAGCCCAGGGCGCGCGTTTTGGGATATGCCCATGCCGGGGTTCGGCCCGAAGTGATGGGGATCGGACCGGTTCCGGCGGTTCAGAATCTGCTAAAGAAGACCGGGCTGTCCACCGAAGAGTTTGATGTCATTGAAAGCAATGAGGCGTTCGCTGCGCAGGCTTTGGCTGTCAATCAGGAGCTTGGGCTGGACGCATCGAAGGTTAACCCCAACGGTGGTGCGATCGCTCTGGGCCACCCGGTGGGCGCGACCGGTGCGATCATCACTTTGAAGGCCCTCTACGAGTTGGAACGCACCGGTGGTTCCAAAGGTCTGATCACCATGTGCATAGGGGGCGGCCAGGGGATTGCCATAGCAATCGAGCGCCTTTGATCTGAGATCGGGCAGGGGGGCTGTCTGCCCCCCATCGCGCCATGGCGCGATTCCCCCCGAGGATATTTTTGGCCAGATGAAGCAGGCGGGCCGGAGTTAACCCAATACTGTAATCAAAAGCACCGCCGCCGCACCGAAAACGGCGCCGATTGCGGCGGTCAGAAGTGACGCCACGATTCCGTTGCCTTTGGTTTCTTCCTGCTGGGTCTGCGCAATCAGCGCGTTTTCAACCAATCCAGGCAGGCGTGGGCCAAACCGGGCCAGAACCATTGCTGTCTTGCCGAAGTCCCGCATAACAGCGCGCGGGCCGATTGACTGTTTGATGTAATCTTCAACCACGGGACGCGCGACCTCCCAGATGTTCATGTGGGGGTCCAGTGACCGCGCGACGCCTTCGACCACAACCATGGTGCGTTGCAGCAGGATCAGTTCCGTCCGGGTTTCCATCCCGAACCGTTCGGTTACTTCGAACAGGTAGCTCAGCAAACGCCCCATGGAGATATGGGTAGCGTTCATACCGAAGATCGGCTCTCCGACCGCGCGTAGGGCCCGGGCGAACTCGTCGACGTCCTGATTGGCGGGGACATAGCCCGCCTCGAAATGCACTTCGGCCACGCGCTTGTAGTCGCGACGGATGAAGCCGAACAGGATCTCGGCATAGACCCGGCGGGTGTATTCGTCGATATGGCCCATGATGCCATAGTCATAGGCAATGATGTCGCCGTTTGCCGCGACTTTCAGGTTTCCCTGATGCATGTCGGCATGAAAGTAGCCGTCGCGCAGGGCGTGCAGCAAAAACAGGCGCAAGACCCGCTGGGCCAGATCGTTGCGGTTATGATCCGCGGCATCCAGAGCCTCGTTGTCGCCAAGCGGGATTCCATCTGCCCAGCTGAGCGTCATCACCCGGCGTGCGGACAACGACCAAACCACGGGCGGCAGCCAGAAGCCCGCATCGTCTTTGGTGTTGGCGGCGTATTCCGAAGCAGCCGCGCTTTCCAGACGCAGGTCTAGTTCGCCGCGTACGATTCCGTCGAAATGCTCGATGACCTCCATCGGGCGCAACCGGCGCGCGCCGGGGGCAAAGAGATCAACAATGCGGGCGGCAAAATAGAAAGCGTCGACATCCTTTTTGAAGGCGCGTTCGATGCCGGGGCGAAGGACCTTGACGGCGACGTCTTCGCCCGTGCTGGTCAGTTTGGCCTTGTGAACCTGTGCGATCGAAGCGGCGGCAATCGGATCGCTGAAATCACTGAAGATTTCGGCCACCGGCTGCCCCAGTTCCCTTTCCACTTCGGCCATTGCTGCAGCGCGGGAAAAAGGGGGAAGTTTGTCCTGTAACACACGCAGCTGGCTTGCCAGTTCGTTGCCTACAACATCCGGGCGGGTCGACAGCACCTGGCCAAACTTGATGTAGGCCGGACCCAGTGCGGTCAGGGCACGCGTCGCCGGCGGCATCTTGGGATCGCCTTTGTAACCCAGCCATTGGAAGGGTTTGCCCAACGTATGCGCCAGGATGCGCACAGCACGCGGGGCTTCAAACGCATCCAGCACGACATTCATGGCACCCGTGCGCTCTAAGGTGGCGCCTGTGCGGATCAGGCGGATGATATTATGAGGGCCGCGCATAGGTCAGATCTTCCATCCGGAATGCAGCGCCGCGATGCCCATGCTCAGGTTGCGGTATTTGGCATTCTCGAATCCCGCTGCGCGGACCATGTTCAAAAAGGTTTCCTGATCCGGGAATTTGCGGATCGATTCGACCAGGTACTGATAGCTGTCGTAGTCATTGGCGATCAGCTTCCCCATGCGCGGGATGACGTTGAAACTGTAGAGATCATAGAGCTTTTGCAGCCCGTCATTGGGCAACTGGCTGAACTCCAGCACCATCAGGCGGCCACCGGGTTTGAGAACACGGAACGCTTCGTTCAACGCCTCTTGCGGGCGGGTGACGTTCCGGATTCCGAACGAGATGGTGTAGACGTCAAACGTGTTGTCCTCGAAAGGCAGTGCCATGGCATCACCGACCACCCAGTTGAGGCTGTCCGACATCTGGTCGGCTTCGGCGCGCTGGCGGCCTTCGATCAGCATCGGTTCGGTCAGATCCAGAACGGTGGCGTGGCCGTGGCCCGCGCGTTGTAGGAAGCGAAAAGAAATATCGCCCGTGCCGCCCGCCACATCCAACAGCCGCTGACCAGGGCGCGGAGCCAGCCAGTCCATCATCGCGTCTTTCCAGACACGGTGGATGCCCATCGACATGACGTCGTTCATCACGTCGTATTTCGAGGCGACCGAGTTGAACACGCCCTGTACTCGCCCGGCTTTTTCAGCCTCGCGCACGGTTTCGAACCCGAAATGTGTGGTCTTGTCGCTGTTGTCGGACATTTGCCTTGCCGTTTGTCGAATTTCGCCTCTGTTATAGGGCTCTGGAACCGGGGCACAATGCGGCCCTTTGGATTAGGAGCCGTGTAATGCCGGAATTGCCCGAGGTCGAGACAGTAAGACGCGGCCTGACCCCTGCGATGGAGGGGGTGGTGATCGAAAAGGCGGACGTGAACCGACCGGATCTGCGCTGGCCGTTTCCGGAACGCATGGCCGAGCGGCTGACGGGCCAGCGGGTTGACCGGCTGCGGCGGCGGTCCAAATACATTCTGGCCGATCTCGGCAGCGGCGAGACGCTTTTGATCCATCTGGGCATGTCCGGGCGGATGACCGTCTCGGGCGATCCGCTTGGGCAGTTCGTGCACGAGCATCCGATGCCGGCAAAACACGATCACGTCGTGTTTCACATGGCCAATGGCGC
Source organism: Ruegeria sp. D4 (assembly GCF_056534475.1). Lineage (NCBI taxonomy): Bacteria > Pseudomonadati > Pseudomonadota > Alphaproteobacteria > Rhodobacterales > Roseobacteraceae > Ruegeria > Ruegeria sp. D4. Next base: position 44,885 of record NZ_JBQFPJ010000007.1, on the reverse strand, counting down.
GCGGGTGACCTTCAACGACCCGCGCCGGTTCGGGGCAATGGATCTGCTGCCGACGGCCACGGCTGAGGAACAAAAACTTCTGTCGGTTCTGGGGCCGGAACCCCTGGGCAATGATTTTCACGAGCAACACTTGGTCGATGCGTTTCGCGGAAAGAACACACCGGTCAAATCTGCATTGCTGGATCAGGGAATCGTTGCCGGGCTCGGCAATATTTACGTCTGCGAGGCGCTTTATCGTACCGGGGTGTCGCCACGTCGCAGGGCCAGGCAAATTTCTGCGGCGCGGGTCGCGGCGCTGGTTCCTGTTATCCGGCAGGTGCTGCAGGAGGCGATTGAGGCGGGTGGATCGTCGCTGCGGGATTTCCGCCAAGCTGATGGAGAACTTGGATATTTTCAGCACAACTTTGATGTCTATGGCCGAGAGGGCGAGCCCTGCCGGACCGAAGGTTGTGACGCCGTGATCAGGAGAATCACCCAGTCCGGTCGCTCATCCTTCTATTGTGCGCAATGCCAAAGATAGCTTGATCCAAGTTTTTCGCGTGGTAAGGAATCGTACTTGAACGGAACAACCGGAAGCTTACATCCCATGGCTTTTGAGACGATCATCGTCGAAATCGAAGACCACGTTGCCCTTATCAAGCTCAACAGACCGGACGCGATGAACGCGCTGAACACCCAGTTGATGGGTGAGCTGTACACCGCGCTGGAAGAGGCAGATGAAAACGACAAGGTGCGCTGCATCGTCATCACCGGCTCGGAAAAGGCCTTTGCCGCGGGCGCGGATATCAAAGAGATGTCCGAGATGAGCTTTGTCGATGTCTACAGTCAGAACCTGTTTGGCGACGCGAATGATCGCGTCTCGGCTATTCGTAAACCGATCATTGCTGCGGTGGCAGGATATGCGTTGGGTGGCGGCTGTGAACTGGCGATGCTGTGCGATTTCATCATTGCCGCTGATACTGCCAAGTTCGGCCAGCCCGAGATCAATTTGGGTGTCATCGCCGGTATCGGCGGCACGCAACGCCTGACCCGCTTTGTCGGCAAGTCCAAATCGATGGACATGAACCTGACCGGGCGCTTCATGGATGCGGAAGAGGCCGAGCGTTCGGGGCTGGTCAGCCGTGTTGTTCCGGCAAAAAAGCTGATCGAAGAGGCGATAGGGGCCGCGCAGAAGATCGCAGAGAAATCGCAACTGACGGCGATGGCGGCAAAAGAGGCCGTGAACCGCAGCTATGAGTTGCCACTGAGCGAGGGAATGCTGTTTGAACGGCGCGTGTTCCACTCGATGTTTGCGACAGAAGACCAGAAAGAGGGCATGGCCGCGTTTCTTGAAAAACGCGCGGCGCAGTTCCGCGACAAGTAAGCGGTGCCCTGACCAGATCGGAACAGGCGGGCCTTTGCCCGCCTTTTTCATACCTGCCTTGCGCATTAAAAGAATCGGCTTGGCAAACCTCGCCAACTTGGATAGTAAGCGCCGCTATACATGCGCGTGCGGCCCGCTCGGCCCGACTCACACTCGTGATTTCTGATCCGGTGCGGATGTTTCCGTGGCGCGCAACCCTAGATAACCGTACCGAACAAAGGTCAGAAACACATGGCTAACTCGCCTCAGGCAAAGAAACGCGCACGTCAGAACGAAAAGCGTTTCGCTGTAAACAAAGCACGCCGTTCGCGCATCCGCACCTATCTGCGCAAAGTTGAAGAAGCAATCGCATCCGGCGACAAGGACGCGGCAACCGCAGCCCTGCGCGCAGCCCAGCCCGAACTGATGCGCGGTGTCACCAAAGGTGTCTTCCACAAGAACACTGCCGCCCGCAAGATGTCGCGCCTGTCGTCGCGCGTAAAAGCACTGGGCTGACGCCGGTGCCTGACCTAGCGTCAGGTAAACAAGGCTGATCCATTTCAGAAGGCGTCGCAATGTGCGGCGCCTTTTTGCTGTTGCCGATATATCGCGCCTTCACAAAACCGAGAGATTCTTTCCGCCGGATTCCTGAGTCAATATCAGAGATTCATTGCCGCCGGCCGTTCGGTCTTGTTACCACTGTTCCAGCGATTCACTCGCTTGGGGGGACAGGCTGTCCTGGCGATCGGACTGACGGGCATCAGGAAGATCCATGGATGAATGTCGGCGACCGGTCTGGCCGGTTTGGCGATCTGCTTCGGGTCTCGGGAAACCGAGGTGCTCGGTCCTGTCTAAAATTGGAAGGTGATGCGTAACCTGGTTTTCGGGCGCGCTCCGGCTGTTGGAGCGTAGCAGTATCAGCGATGCGCAGAAAAAGAAAATCTTACCGCCGTTCTATTTGGTTCGGCGCAAGGGTGCCTTTTGCGTGAGTGAACGCCCAGAAGACCGGGTGATCCGGACAAATTCAAAAAGGCCTGAAGGCCTATAAAGAATGGGATGCGTGAGGCGCTGAATGACACAAGAGAAATGGGGACTGCTGCGTAACAAGTTGCTGAAGGTTGTTGGCCGGAACAACTACACCACCTGGATCGAACCTCTTGAATTTCAGGAGTTGGAGGACGGTGTAGCGGTGTTTTCGGTGCCGACGAATTTCATGGGCAACTATGTGAGTCAGAATTTTGCGGATCTCATTCTCTATGAACTGAACACCTCCGGTGAACCGGTAGAGCGTCTGGCCTTTCGCGTCGCGGCCAACTCGCCCGCGCGGCCGGCAGTGGAACCCGTAACGGCAGCGCGGGAAGTGGCGGAACCCAAAAGGGTCGAACCATCTTATCAGGATGATGGCAATGGTGCCCTGGATTCGCTGCAGGCGGCACCGTTGGATGCCCGCTTCACGTTTGACAGCTTTGTGGTCGGCAAGCCCAACGAACTGGCCCATGCTGCGGCGCGCCGGGTTGCAGAAGGCGGGTCGGTTACTTTCAATCCGCTGGTCCTTTATGGCGGTGTCGGGCTGGGTAAAACGCACCTGATGCACGCTATCGCCTGGGAGCTAAAAACCAAGCGCCCTGAGTTGAATGTGCTCTATCTGTCGGCCGAACAGTTCATGTACCGCTTTGTACAGGCTCTGCGCGAGCGCCGGATGATGGATTTCAAACATCTTTTCCGGTCGGTTGATGTTCTGATGGTCGATGATGTCCAGTTCATCGCGGGCAAGGATTCAACTCAGGAAGAGTTCTTTCACACTTTCAACGCCTTGGTGGATCAGAATAAGCAGATCATCATCTCGGCCGACCGCGCCCCGGGTGAAATCAAGGATCTGGAGGATCGAGTGAAGTCGCGCCTGCAATGCGGATTGGTGGTGGACCTGCACCCCACCGACTACGAATTGCGCCTTGGCATCCTGCAGAACAAGGTTCAGCAGTACAGCAGCACATATCCGGATCTGACCATCGCGGACGGGGTTCTGGAATTCCTCGCACACCGCATCTCAACCAATGTGCGCGTGCTTGAAGGGGCTTTGACGCGTCTCTTTGCGTTTGCCTCGCTGGTTGGGCGCGAGATCGATATGGAACTGACTCAGGATTGTCTGGCCGACGTCCTGCGCGCGTCCGAGCGTAAGATCACCGTTGAAGAGATTCAGAGGAAAGTCTCGGACTACTACAACATCCGCCTGTCCGACATCATCGGTCCGAAGCGCCTGCGTTCATACGCGCGTCCGCGTCAGGTTGCGATGTATCTGTGCAAGCAGCTGACCAGCCGCTCGTTGCCCGAGATCGGCCGCCGCTTTGGCGGGCGTGACCACACCACGGTCATGCATGGCGTCAAGCGGATCGAAGAGTTGAAGCTGACCGACGGTCAGATCGCGGAAGACGTTGAAATGCTGCGGCGGTCTCTGGAAGCCTGATTTCAACCCAAGCCCTTCATCAACGCCCCGGTTCACCAGGTCCGGGGCGTAATCATGTGCGCTATTGTCCACGCCTGGCCTGGAACTGTGCTTTGGAAACCACGCGGCCCTTGACGTGTTGGGCAATCCGACCCAGAAAACCATAAAAAATCCTTGTGCCTCAGGGTGGAACCGCTAACGTGCCAGTCCCGCCCATGTCGGCACGCAAGTCAGAGGAATTGAGGGTATGAAGATCAGCATCGAACGCGGCACCCTTCTCAAGGCCGTTTCGCAGGCCCAATCCGTTGTGGAACGCCGCAACACAATTCCGATCCTGGCCAATGTACTGATCGAGGCTGAAGGCAACCAAGTGCAGTTCCGCGCCACCGATCTGGATATCGAAGTGGTGGACAAGGCCCCTGCGCAGGTTGAAAAAGCCGGGGCGACCACGGTGGCGGCAACGACCCTGCACGAGATCGTGCGCAAGCTGCCCGACGGCGCGCTGGTCACGCTGACGGCTGACAGTGCTGCGGGTCGCCTGACGGTTGAGGCCGGGAGATCCAACTTCTCGCTGGCGACATTGCCGAAAGAAGATTTTCCGGTGATGGCTTCTTCGGAGTACCAGTCGAATTTCACAGCCTCCGCAGCGTTGCTGCGCCGGTTGTTCGACAAGTCCAAATTCGCCATTTCGACTGAAGAAACCCGGTACTACCTGAACGGTGTTTACATGCATGTGGCGGATGGGTCCGAGGGCGGCAAGGTTCTGCGCTGCGTGGCCACCGATGGACACAGGTTGGCGCGCATTGACGCCGACCTGCCGGATGGGGCGGCGGGTATGCCGGGCGTCATCGTGCCGCGCAAGACCGTGGGCGAATTGCGCAAGCTGCTGGACGATGACGAGATGGATATCGCCGTCTCGGTCAGTGAAACCAAGGTGCGGTTCGCAACGCCGGATATCACGCTGACCTCAAAAGTGATCGATGGCACGTTCCCCGACTACACCCGTGTCATTCCGCAGGGGAACACTCGCAAGTTGGAAGTCGACGCTGCCGAATTCGCGCAGGCCGTGGACCGTGTTGCAACCGTTTCATCAGAGCGGTCGCGGGCGGTAAAGCTGCAGCTGGATGCGGACAAGCTGGTCCTGTCGGTGAACGCGCCGGATAGCGGTGCGGCCGAGGAAGAACTGGCCGTAGCCTATGGCGACGAGCGGCTGGAGATCGGGTTCAACGCGAAGTACCTGCTGGAGATCGCTTCTCAGGTGGATCGCGAGAATGCGGTGTTCATGTTCAATTCGGCTGGAGACCCGACGCTGATGCGTGAAGGCAATGACCAGAGCGCGGTCTACGTTGTCATGCCGATGCGTGTCTGATCGCGCTGGCGCGCGATGCCTCCGGCGGGAGTATTTTGAAAAAATGAAGGGAGGGGTCGTGGCTTTGGCCCTGACCGAACTTACGGTCTCGCATTTCCGGTCCCACAAACTGGCGCGTTTGTCTTTGGATGGGCGGCCCGTGGCGATCCATGGACCGAACGGGGCCGGCAAGACCAATATCCTAGAAGCGGTTTCACTGTTTTCGCCGGGTCGTGGAATGCGACGGGCGAGCGCGGCAGAGATGACGCGGCGACCCGAGGCGCTGGGCTGGAAGCTGTCCGGGCTGTTGCAGGCGCAGGGACAGCGATACGAGATTGAGACCTGGTCGGAAGGTGGTGCGGCGCGGCAGGTTCGGATTGACGACAAGGCCGCCAGTCAGATCGATCTGGGCAAGCTGGCGCGGGTGGTCTGGCTGATTCCGTCGATGGATCGGTTGTGGATCGAGGGCGCCGAAGGGCGGCGCCGGTTCTTGGACCGGATCGCGCTGAGTTTCGACCCAAGCCATGCCGAGGCATCGTTGATCTACGAAAAATCCATGCGGGAACGGAATCGCTTGCTGAAGGAGCAGGCGAGGGATGCCCATTGGTATGCCGCCCTGGAAGGTCAGATGGCGGAGATGGGGCACCGGATAAATGTGGCCCGGTTATCGGCGCTGGACCATCTGCGGGCAGCGCAGGATCAGGCAGAAACGGCATTTCCGTCTGCTGAATTGGAGCTGGTGCAGACCGAAGGGACGATGCCCGGGACGGCGGAAGACTTGCGTTACGCATTGAATGAAAGCCGCTTTCGCGATTTGGCGGCGGGGCGGACTTTGGTTGGGCCGCATCGGTCGGATCTGTATGGGGCGTATGCGGCCAAGGGCGTGCCTGCCAGGGATTGTTCAACCGGCGAGCAGAAGGCGCTTTTGGTTTCGCTGATCCTGTCCAACGCGCGGGCTTTGGCCGGGATGGTGGGTGCGCCGCCGATCGTGTTGCTGGATGAAGTTGCCGCCCATCTGGATGCCACCCGACGGGCCGCGCTTTATGATGAGATCTGCGCGCTTGGTGCTCAGGCCTGGATGACGGGCACCGGGCCTGAGTTGTTTGCGGAATTGGGTGAGAGGGCCCAGACGCTGGTTGTCACGGAAGGCGACGAAGGCTCGGTCGTGACGCCTTAGGCGGGTTCGCTGACCTTGCGTTCCCAAAGGAAGCTGCGCATGACTTCATCCACAGGTGTTTTAGCCATGTGATTGACGTAGTTCGACATGGTCTTCTGAGCCAGACCCAGTACCACGTCCAGAACAGCACGGTGTGAGTAGCCAGCATCAAAGAAGGTTTGCAATTGCGCCTCGGTGACGTTGCCGCGGGTTTGCATCATTTGCAGGGTAAAGGTGCGCAGTGCTTCGAGTTTGGCATTGGGCAGCGGGGTTTCGTTGCGAAGCGCTTCGGTGATCTCATCCGAAACCTTCATCATCTTCGCGATGCCGGTATGAGCGGGCACACAGTAGTGGCACTCATTTTCAACATTGATGGTCTGCCAGACGACGGTTTTCTCGTCATTGTCGAAATCGGTCTGCATGAACAGGCCGTGCAGGACCTGATAACCTTCCAGATGCTGGGGGCTTTCAGCCATCACCTTGTGCAGGCCGGGCAAGCGGCCAAACGCGGCCTGGGATTTCTCGAGAAGCGGTTTGGATCCTTCTGGTGCGGATTCGAGGTCGTGGGAGGGGAAGTTGGCCATGTCGGAACTCCTGTTTTCTGGCGACTGAGTCCGAAATAGTCTTTCTTGAGTGATCACTCAAGTATATATTTGAGCGAGCGTTCAAGAATAGGTGAAGAAGATGCCCCGCAAACCCGCATATGACCGAGACGCTCTGATCGCGAAGGCCAGGGATATTTTTTGGCGTCAGGGCTGGGCCGGGACGTCGCTGAAGGATCTGGAACGCGAGTTGGGCCTCAAACCGGGCAGTTTTTATGCGGCATTTGGGTCCAAGGATGCGCTTTATGCGCTGACGTTGGAACGGTACGCGCAGGATGGTGTGGCGCGCCTTATGGCGCTGGCCGAGGAATTAGGGCCGCTTGAAGCATTGAAGGCGCAGCCACGGATCGTGATCGATTCTGCCCAGATGCCTGCAAGGGCCTGCATGTTGGCCAAAACCTACGCCGAGTTGCAGTCGAAGGATCACGAACTGGCCGAAAAGGCGAGCCGTCATATGGCGGATATGAAAGTGTGTTTTGCAACGCTGTTTCGCCGCGCGCAGGAGGCCGGAGAAATCGGCGCGGATAGTGATCCGGACCGTCTTGCGGCGCGGTATCAATCCGACCTGTTGGGGCTGCGTTTGTCGGCCGAGCGCAGCGATGTGAATGCCCTGGAAATCGCGGCGGAAATCGCGGCGGATATCGACCGGCTTTGATCTGCTGAAAAAACCAAGTTCCGCCACAAAATGTGGGGGGATCGCGTGACATTCCCCACCAGAAAACGTATAAGTTACCAAAATAATATAGGTACTAACGGCATGTCCGAAGACGCACAGGCATCACAAGAATACGGCGCGGATTCTATTAAGGTTCTCAAGGGCTTAGAGGCCGTCCGCAAGCGCCCTGGCATGTATATCGGTGATACCGATGATGGCTCGGGTCTGCACCACATGGTGTACGAAGTTGTCGATAATGGAATTGACGAAGCTCTGGCCGGTCATGCCGACCATGTGACCGTAAAAATTCACGCCGATTCCAGCGTTTCGGTCAGCGATAACGGGCGCGGGATTCCGGTCGATATCCACCCCGAAGAAGGCGTGTCTGCCGCCGAGGTCATCATGACCCAGTTGCACGCGGGCGGTAAGTTCGACAGCAACTCGTACAAGGTGTCGGGCGGTCTGCACGGCGTGGGCGTATCGGTGGTGAACGCGTTGTCGGACTGGCTGGAGCTGCGGGTCTGGCGCAACGGAAAAGAACATGTTGCCCGGTTTGAAGGGGGCGAGACATCCGAGCATCTGAAGGTCGTGGCCGAGTGTGGTGGCCGCACCGGGACAGAGGTGCGGTTCCTGGCTTCGACCAATACGTTTTCGAACCTGGAGTATTCCTTCGAGACGCTGGAAAAGCGCCTGCGCGAACTGGCCTTCCTGAACTCGGGCGTGCGGATCATCCTGATCGACGAACGTCCGGCGGAGCGGCTTGAGACCGAACTGTTCTATGAGGGCGGCGTAAAAGAATTCGTCAAATACCTGGACCGTTCGAAAACTGCTGCGATGCCCGAGCCAATCTATATCAAGGGCGAGCGCGATGATATCGGTGTCGAAATCGCAATGTGGTGGAATGACAGTTACCACGAGACGGTTCTGCCCTTCACCAACAACATCCCGCAGCGCGATGGCGGGACACATGTGGCCGGATTCCGGGGCGCGCTGACCCGGACGATCAACAACTACGCGCAGTCCAGCGGAATCGCCAAGAAGGAAAAGGTCAGCTTTACCGGCGACGACGCGCGCGAAGGCCTGACCTGTGTGTTGTCGGTGAAAGTCCCCGATCCGAAGTTCTCGTCCCAGACCAAGGACAAGCTGGTCAGCTCCGAAGTACGCCCGGCGGTCGAAAGTCTGATGAACGAAAAGCTGGCCGAGTGGTTCGAAGAAAACCCGAACGAGGCCAAGACCATCGTAGGCAAGATCATCGAGGCTGCTCTGGCGCGCGAGGCTGCTCGCAAGGCCCGCGAACTGACCCGTCGCAAGACGGCGATGGACGTGAACTATCTGGCGGGCAAGCTAAAGGATTGCTCCGAGAAAGATCCGTCCAAGACCGAAGTCTTCCTCGTCGAGGGGGACTCGGCTGGCGGTTCTGCGCAGACGGGCCGGGATCGTCTGACTCAGGCCGTTCTGCCCTTGCGTGGGAAGATCCTGAACGTCGAGCGTGCCCGGTTCGACCGGATGCTGTCTTCTCAGGAAATCGGCAACCTCGTCATGGCCCTGGGTACCGGCATTGGTCGGGATGAGTTCAATATCGAAAAGCTGCGCTACCACAAGATCGTCATCATGACCGATGCCGACGTGGACGGCGCGCATATCCGAACCCTGCTGCTGACCTTCTTCTATCGGCAGATGCCGGAGCTGATCGAGGGCGGGTATCTCTATATCGCGCAGCCGCCGCTATACAAGGTTTCGCGTGGTAAGTCAGAAGTTTACCTGAAGGATCAGGCCGCGCTGGACGATTATCTGATCAATCAAGGGGTTGAGGGCGCGGTGCTGAAACTCGGTTCGGGGGAAGAAATCACCGGCCAGGATCTGACCCGCGTGGTCGATGAAGCACGGCAGTTGAAACGTGTACTGGATGCGTTCCCGACCCACTACCCGCGCCATATACTGGAACAAGCTGCCGTTGCCGGGGCCTTTGTGCCGGGCGCGGTTGATGCCGACCTGCAAGGCGTGGCCGACAAGGTCGCCGCCCGTCTGGACCTGATCGCGCTTGAATATGAACGCGGGTGGCAGGGCCGGATCACGCAGGACCACGGCATTCGGCTGGCCCGCATCCTGCGCGGTGTCGAAGAAGTGCGCACGCTGGATGGCCCCATGCTGCGCTCGGGTGAGGCGCGCAAGACGGGCAGCTTCACGCAAAGCCTGCAAGAGGTTTACAACACCCCTGCGACCCTGATCCGCCGGGACCGTATGCAATCGATTCACGGTCCACTGGACCTGCTGCGCGCAATTCTGGAAGAAGGCGAAAAGGGCCTGTCGCTGCAACGGTACAAAGGTTTGGGTGAAATGAACCCCGACCAGCTTTGGGAAACAACGCTGGACCCCGACGCACGCACACTGTTGCAGGTGCGGGTGGATGATATGGTCGAGGCGGATGATCTGTTTACCAAACTGATGGGCGACGTGGTCGAACCGCGGCGGGAGTTCATCCAGAAAAACGCGCTGAGTGTTGAGAACTTGGATTTCTAGTTAGGTGTAGGTTTGCGCATAACACTTCGCGCACCCCATAAGTTTACGTAGTTCGCCCATAGTTTTGCGCTGCGCGTTTGTCTGCATTAGCGACGAATTCAATCAGTTTATGGCTTAGTCGTCGCGGTTATGGCCCTTTGCATTGCTCAACCCCGCAAAGGGCCTCCCTAAGGAAACTTGGATTCTCGCGAAGGTCTGCGATGCGCAGAAAACGTACTTTGCAAAGTTCAAGCCGTTTCCTGAGACCAGACCTTGATTCATTGAACGGTATTGGCAAAATGAGCCCCGAGCCGACCTCAGTTGAGGCGCGGACCTTCGCTCACGCAGCATGACAGCGCGGCCCATTGCGGTCACTCGTCCTGACATCACCATGCTGCGGCGCGGCCCGTCGAAGGAGACTTTCGCCGCACTCGCAAAATCAGGTGATGGGCCAATTCACGGTCTGCGGTACAGTGTGGTCAAACGACAACTCTGTCTACGCTCTCAATTATCTAGAACTTGTCAGGCTCGCAAAGAAATTCTTCAACTATGTGAAGTGTTGAAATGTGTGCTTCATGCACTTCGCTACTTCCACAATCGCACTCTTCCGGATGGCTCTCGCGAATCCAGAACCCGTCGGCATTGCGACGATAGAACCAGCCTTTGTTGAAACCAACGCCTGTCATGTCTAGTCCAGGATGTTCGACCATCAACTCGCATACCTCGAATTGATCTGGTCCTCTTGGGAGCACACCAACCCCCTTTTGGTAGAGCGTCATTTCGCCCATGTTTGCGTGCTGGATCAATTCGTCGACTTCGAATGCAACTGTGCCGTTTTCCTGGACAAGCGCTTCGATCTGGGGAAAGCGCATGGGTGTGTTTTTGTCGGCACTGCCGAACAAGGAAATCTCAGGCACACTCACGACGATGCCTCCAAGCGGATCGCCATCGATTGACCCGAATTTCTCTTCGATTCTCTCGCCGCGGAAAAACGCAGTTCGAGGCCAGGCTATTTTAACGAAGCTTTCCGAGTATTCCGGGAGCTCAAGGGATCTCCTGAATGCTGGAATAGAGAAACCGCCGTTGCTCACGCCTTTGATCTCCCGCCAGGGCAAGCCAAGCAACGCGTTTAGGATAGGATCTCCCTCTGGCGATGGGAAAAGTGAGTTTGTGCCTTCAAAGCCGTTCTGAGCCGCATACTCATGGAATATTGCCCGATCAGCGACGATATGCGCTCTGAAACAACCGATAGGTAAAGGAGCGTTCCGCAGAGGCCCAATGAGCCAAGCTGACTGCGCTTGAATTCGAGACACGAAGCCGTCTATTTCTAGCGTTCCAAGATCAACTACACCGGCCTGCGTCGCCATGTCTTTGTCGAAAATGTAGAGATGGCCATCACCTTCCTCGAAGGTATATTTCGCCATTCGTTTGCGGAGCCATACGGGGCGCTCTTCGTAGTCCTCGCTCATCTCGATTATTGGGTTTTCTGAGTATTTGTGGCATGCGAACCAAGCGCCCACAGACGGATCGGAAGAGCAATCAATGTAGAAAGAACGCCAGCCGTAATGCTGCAACAGAGCTTGCGTGTTTTCTAGTCGATTTCCGTGCCCCTTTTGGAAAGCGTCCAAGACGTTCTTGGCGTACCGGCTCCACCTCAGCATTTCGCTCGGGATGCAACCGGCGCGGTCGAAAGAGGTCGTAACGGTTGGGTAATGGGAAGTTTGTCCCCGGAAGAGGGCCTGTTCGCCGTGCTCTCTGATGAGAGTTTCTAGCTCCTCGACACTACTCGCTGTGATCTGCTTCATTTTGTCCCCAATTAACGGCGATAGCGAGCAGAAAATCTGATTTCTGCACGCGTATCCGGCCGCAACCCTGCACATTCGATCTGAAATCAGGTCGTGTTTATCCAACAAAAGCGGAGCTCATCACCAAGTTCAAGGGAACGGGATACAAACCAAAACCTTACACCCCTGATTTTGAAGTCATCTGTTTTGATGGCCGGAAGCTCTTCGTGGAAGTGCGACACTCGTGGTCGCGTGAACACGCCTCATAGGTCAGCTCCTGTTGATACCCAAACAGCATATGGCTCGTGATATCTTTTCGGTCTCCGGTGAGCCAAGGTTCGAACCCCTTTTGTTCGGAGATCGTACGCGCCATCGCATCTTCAGCGGTCACCGGTTTGATGAGCTTTTCGAGTATCTCCAGCGCTTCGGTATTCCAATCGACAGATACATCCCAAGCCTGCTCAGCGGCTTCTGTGCGTTCGACCTGAAGTTCATGAGTGCCCGCATCCAGGTCATCGGCATACTCGATGTTTCTGTAGAGCCCTGAGTAGGAAAAGTTTGCGGATCCGGCGACGGCACCTTTTGGCGAGCTGACGATTTTTGAGTGTAGCCGCCGGTCCCCGGTTATCCCTAACTTGTGTTTGGCAAGCTCCGGATCGAAGACACGCAAGTCAATTTTGCCGGTTTTGATGGCGTGTTTTGCCAGCACCGCGATAAGATCGTGATCCTCTTCCACTTGAAGCCCGGAGCGCTCCAGCCAGTAGAGTTTCATTTCTTCGGTGACTGGTTTGGGGTTGGTCAGCCTTTTGGTATTAGCCGTGTCGATCCCGAACGATATCCGGATCCGGATATCGCTGTCGTTTTCGGGATCCCTCAGCTCTGGCAATTCCTTCATCAAAATCGACAGTGAAGACAAGAAGTCCTGATACCCGGTGACAATCAGACAATCCCCAGAGGTGATATGGGGCCGATAAAGATTGATGACCGGCCGGTCGATATTGGTGCCGACCTTCGCAACCGGTTCGACACCAAGCTTGTCTTCGGGCTTTTGATTTGCTTCGGTGAGCTGCTTTGGTTTGGAACGCAGCCAATCAGGGAGTGAAAACAATGAACAAGACTTGGTTTTAGGACGCTTAGTCTAATATTGATACTGCGGGCATCGTCCTTCAAGACATCACAGGAAGAAACATTCGTTTTCCTGAAACTGTCGAAAACGCGCACCGGTTTTGTGGCAGAAAGCCAGGATTTCGAGATTTAACATAAGTCGCAATTATGGAGCGGTTGCAGCCCTTGCGCCTTTGTCAGCCAACCGCCGGCTAATCCGAACTTCGGACACTCGTGAACATCCCTTCAGCGGTAATCGTGAGCACAAAGTTCAAAGAGCTTCCTCGAACTCAAAGGTCAGCGATGCGCAGAATGCTGACTTTGCAAATTTACGAGAACGGCTCAAATGAAATTGCCTTTAACCAAGCAGCAACAAGTTGGGGGTGTCGTCTGGCAAACTTACCGTTCGCAGTATCCCAACAGAATCTCTGAGCGGAACCCGAAATTGCTTTAAGGTTGCGTAAACAACGTTGGTTCCTCACTTTGAGAAAACGTAATCCATAGCAAGATTGAAAGAGAATTAAATGAAACGCCTGTTTCCATCTCTGCCGGAGAACGCGACACTTGGAAGTGTCTATCAAGCCTTTCCAGATAAACTTTCTCCGCTTTGTGCGTACGAAAGCCTTGTGATGAGGGGCGAGAGCGACCTCTCGGTTGCTGAACGTGAACTCATTGCGGCCTATGTCTCGGGATTGAATGCTTGTGCGTATTGCCATGGGGCGCACATCGTTTTCGCCAAAGCCTACGGTATTGAAGTCGAGACAATCGAGGCACTGATGGAAGACCGCGATACGGCGCCCGTCGAGGATCACCTCAAACCGTTGCTGGCATACATTGAAAAGCTCACTGTCTCACCATCCCGAATGACAGAAGCCGACGCTAGAGCAGTCTACGCGGCAGGCTGGTCGGAGAGTGCGCTGTTCGATGCTATCCAAGTTTGCGGTGTCTTTAATCTCGTGAACCGCTTCATAGAAGGAACAGGTGTCCAAAGCCCTGGCACCGACCCAAGAGAAGCGGACGAAGCCACTTTAAACCGATGCCGCAGTGACAGCTTCTATACCGATTTCGGACGAGAGAACGGCCTCGACATCCCTTGAATTGATGTTGTTCTAACGTTCGAAACGCCACGAAAAGCTGGTCCGATAGAGCGGCAGATGCGTCCTTCGCTCTCGGGGTTAAATCATTCGTCGGATCAAGTCGGCGCATTCATTTATTGTTGGTGGATCCATGTTCAAGCCTCAACGATCCGTCCTGCTTTTCGTAGATAGCTCAATTTCTGATAAGGTTTTGGGGGCATGTGGGCTTTGTAGGGGTGGAGAGTTGCTTAAATTTGACGCTGAAACAACGAAATTACTTGAAATCGCCTATCAAGGCGCAGAACTGACGCGGCGAAGACAGGCTTCATTTGATGCGCTGTGCCCGGCTCCTGGTGAAACTATTTTGGACATCGGTTGTGGCAACGGGATGTTAACAGTTGAGTTGGCCCGGGCAGTTGGCTCGGATGGCTATGTCATCGGGATCGACCCAAGCGCTGACATGACGGCAGCTGCTAGAGAACGGTGCAGCGACTACGCAAACGTGGAGTTTCGTGCTGGTGCCGCAAATAGCTTGCCCATTGAGGATGAGAGTGCTGACAAGGCCGTCTCGGTACAGGTCTTTGAGTACATCGAAGACGTAGACGGTGCGTTGGCTGACACGCTGCGGTGCGTCAAACCCGGCGGGCGCCTCGTCATCAGCGATCTACACTTTGGCAGCTTGATCTGGTTCAGCGATGAGCCCGACAGAATGCAAAAGATGCTGACATCCTGGAACCAGCACTTTGTGAGTGGTTCCGTCCCGGAAAGACTGCCCGCGCTGATAAAGGCTCGCGGCGACCGTGTGGAAGATGTCTTGTCGTTCACAATGACGGATCACCAGTTGAAGCCTGATGGCCTCGCAATCATGATGATGCACCTCATGAAGCAATACACTGTCGCAAATGACCATGTTGATCCCGCAGTTGCGCAATCGTGGTTTGATGAGCAGCTCAGCCTTGCAAGGACTGGACGCTTCTTCTTTTCGATGACCCAATTTGTTGTCGTGGTGCGCAAAAAGGGGTGATTGAGCTAAGTAAATCGGCCTGGGTTCTTTCGCGGGCTTCATGAAAGTCTCGTATTGGTACTTACTCAATGGCTACAACACAGGTGCGTGGCTGCCACTTCCAGCTTGCAGCTGCATTTGGCGTGATCTAATCGCCTTATTCGGCCGATTGTCACCAAGTGTCGTCAGAACCTTCCTGGATACAGACTCACCATGTTCTGCACGTCAAGCTCACTCGAAAACGCATCGGGATTACTCCAGATCACGTCATTAATATAGTCGCGTTCAGCGTGAAAATCGTCAGCTGTAGGCCGCGGCTTCCGGGCTTCGGGGAAGCCTCTCTTGGTCCTACCGAACAGTCCACCAAATACGGTCCAGATGCTGGGTGACATTGTATGGGAAGCCATCTCATGGTCCTTTCCGAGTTGCTTGCGCTGTCGCAACAACAGTAACTGTTCACCTGTTTTTCTGGTATCCGGCACAAAATTGTGCTGTTCTAAAAAAATGAAGAACGGGTTCCGAAATTGGTCGGATATTCGTGTGTTCCTCTCTGTCTTGAGAGAAGGATCGACGCTTGCGGCCTCCAGAAAGCTAAAGGTCTCCCAACCAACGGTCGCCCGACGCATTGATGTTCTCGAAAGAGAAACAGGCTTGACGCTGTTTGAGCGTGGTACGCACGGGTTCAAACCGACCCCAGAAGCCCTTCGCCTCGTTCCCCTCGCCGAAGCAATCGAGGCTTCAGTCCTCGAATTTACCGATTGCGCGAAGGAATTGACGTCGACACAACCCATCCGTATCACCGCTTATTCGGCAAACTTCTCCGCACGCATGATTGAAATCGTAAACGAGTTTTCCGCCGACAATCAGGATGTCGCATTCGAGTTTTTGTCCAGCGTTCGGGCGCTGGACCTGATGGCGGGCGAGGCCGACATTGCTTTGCGCCTTGCAAGAACCGATCCCGATCCTGACCTGATCTGTCGTAAGATCAGCACGGCCCGCTGGTCTTTGTTCGGCAGCAAAAATTACGCGGACAAATTTGGCTTACCGGGGTCAACGAATGATCTGGCCGGGCATCAGTTTGTTACCTTTCAGCGGGACGATGTACCGAATGTATTCCACGAATGGTTGACCAATCACGTGGCACCGGAACAGATCGTTATGTCTTTCACTGAACTCGAGCTTATGCATGCGGCAATCAGATCAGGGCAAGGCCTTGGTATCAGCAATGTCAAGCTGGTGGAAACAGACATGTCTTTCATCCGATGTTTCGACGAAATCCCTGAACTTGCGGTGCCGCACCTAATGCTCATTTCGCCGGAAGCCTATCGTCGGCCAGAGGTTAAAGCCTTCGTTAAGTTCTTCGCACCTCGCTATGCGGCAATCTACAAGTAGTTATTTAGGCAAAAAGGATTGAGAACACGCGAACAAACTAGTTTGCATGTACGCCACGACCGCAGCAATAGAAGCCTTATGTGGCGAGCCCAAGGATACTCTTGAAGATGACAATGGGAGATCAAATTGATCGCCGCGCCCCAGTCGCTGCAAACCGCCTTAACTCCGACATGCCATCACGTGGTGCATGACCAGGTTAAGAACTTCAACATCGTTCTGGTTAAATGTCTGGTATCGGAATTTGACCGTTCCCCGGTCTGGCTTCGAACGTGACGGTGTAATTGCCTCAACCGTAACGCGCACGCTGATCGTGTCACCGGAATACACCGGAGCCAGCCACCGTACCTCGTCCATACCATGTCCACCCAGATTGGTTCCGGTAAGTACACCAGTGTCGCGGAACAACCTGAAAGTAAGCGCTATTGTCTGAAATCCACTGGCTATGAGACCGCCGAAAATCGACTCTGCGGCAGCCACTTTGTTAACGTGGAAGGGCTGCGGGTCATGAACCAGTGCGAAGTCAATAATCGCTCCCTCGGTCAGCGTAATGCCTCCGGTTTCGAAGGTTTCGCCAACCGACAAATCGTCGATGTATTTTCCGCTAGGCATGGCAAAAGTATAGTTTGATGCAGACTCAACCGTCAACGCGGAGCCAAGCTCGGCCGCCACTAATGCCGCATTGTCTTTCGACCATGGCAAAGATCGTAATGGAGAACTAAGTCAGTGGTCGTTGACCTATGCCGCGGCGACAAATAGGTGCGCTTCTTGCGGTACGTGCAATACGCCTTCTTTGTCATATCTAGACAAAGCGTCTGCAACCTCTTCCACGACCTTGTTGGTGACGTCAGCACCTGCATCCCTAAGATCGGTTTCGATTGGCAGCGCCATGATTTGCGCGCGAAGATCAATAAATCTTCGCTCAAGTACCAATGGCTCGTGACGAGCTATCTTGAAGCCTGCATCGACCAACAAGTTCGAAATGAGGTCCCCATCTCGAAACGAAAAAGGCGCTCTGGCTTTTACTGCGGCATCTGTTCCAACATGCCGTTCGAGAGCTTTTGCAAGCGCTCCATTGAAGGGCGACACTGCGCGCCAACATGTCAAAAATAGCTGACCGTCATTGCGCAAGATCCTATGAACCTCTTGCAAAGCGGCGGATTTGTCGGGGAAGAACTGAAGCCCCTGTTGTATGAAGGCATAGTCAAACGTAGCATTTCCGAAAGGTAACTCGGTTACATCTGCTGCATACCACTCGAGCACATGACGACAATCCGGCTGATTGGACTGCGCGACCTCAATCATGGTTTCGTTCAGATCTACGCCAACAACCCGGCCTTCGCCCGTCAGTTTCCTTGCAATCTCTCGCGTCAAAGCCCCGGTGCCGCATGCGATGTCGATAACACAAGTGCCGCTTCGAAGCTGAACCTTCTGCATTGTTGCTTCAGCCAATGGGCCGAACATCGCAGGCACACTATGGTTGTTGTACTTCTGCGCAGCCTCTTTGGTCAGCCGGAAATTGTCCGTCATCAAAAATATCCTCCTAGCAACGCGTCAATAATTGGACCGCCCAAAGTGACCCAAAATCGTAGTCTCACGAGGTTTCAACCGGAAGGCTCTCATCGGCGCTCCACTCAGCCCATGAACCATCGTACAGGCGGGACTTTTCGAACCCCATTTGGCGCAACGCAAGGAGCCCACAAGAAGCAGCTATGCCACGGCCGCAATAGGCGATGACCTCATCGTCAGTTTGAATTCCCTTGTCCTGATAGTGCTTGAGGAGCTTGGAATGATCCGCCAACTTGAATGAACCACGTTCCTTTAGTTTAGCTGCACGTTCGGCAATGGGTATGTGTGCCAAATCCGGATCGATGTTCGATATCGCCGGTATGTTGACGGCACTGGGAATATGTCCCGAGCGACCTCCCCATGTGTGAACTCCGTCGCCTCGGAAGAGGTTGTTTGGTAGAAAGTCCACAATTCTGACTCCGGGCTTACCCATCGCATCCAAGACATCAGCTTTGCGGGCAATCCAATTGCTCTGCACTGTTGGTTCAAAGTCACCATGCTCAACGGTTAGATCGCCAGTTTCAGTGGGTCGACCTTCGAGTTTCCATTGCTGCAAGCCGCCGTCCAAGACCTGCACGTTTTTATGGCCATAGTGCGAAAGTGCCCACCAAAGACGCGCAGACGCCAATGGAAGCCCGGAGTCATCGTAGACCACGACATGACTGTCGTTGGAAACACCCAACTCGCGCATCCTTTCCCCGAAGTCCTCTCGGCCGAGCATCATGTCGGGAGTGTTCTGAGTGCTGTCTGCAAGCTCCGTCGACATGCCAACATACACGGCGCCAGGAATGTGCTCGGCCTGGAACTCGCTCCTATCGTCATAGGCTACGCCCTTGCCGTTTTCCTCCCTAAACTTCCAGCGAACATCAATGATGCGCAGTTTCGGGTTAGTCAGGTTATCTGCCAACCAAGCCGTATCAATGAGCGGGCGAGTTTGGGTTGTCATACCTACTTTCTCCTCTAACCGGACGCGGGTCGAGCCGTATGTAATAATCCCCAAAATTGCTTTCGGAGTCCAATTTTGGAAAATCGGGATTTGATAAAGCAAATATGATTTAAACGGCATGTTGATGATTTCATGAGACTTCTGAAAGAAACGGATGCTGAAATCATGGCGCCTCGTAACGTCGATTTCCTTTGACTCGTTTATGGGTAGGCATGCTCATATAGCTCACTGACGGACAGGTTTGGTACAGAAAGTGGAAGGTTTGGATGCTTGAAGATCGGTACGGAAGCCCGCTAACGACCACATCACAAACTGCGCGAGACGCCTACGTTGAAGGCATCGACCGATTTCTGGGTGCTTTTGATGATGTTGAAGAAGCTTACCGTTCTGCAATGCAGGCAGATGATAGCTTTGCCATGCCCCATGTCGGGCTTGCTCGCTACCTTGTTACCGTCGGGCGTGGACAAGATGCAAAGCGTCAAATAGCCGTCGCAAAGGAACTGTCGCATGGTGTCAGCCCGCGCGAAGCCGCCCAGATCGACATTATCAGCGATCTCATTGAGGGGCGTGCACCGCAGGCCTACAGGCGCATCCGGGATCACGTCACAGACCATCCGCGAGATATTTTGCTTGCTCAGACATGTACCAGCGTATTTGGCTTAATAGGGTTTTCAGGTCAGGCTGGACGCGAGGCGGAGCAGCTTGCGTACACAACCATGTTGAAGCCGCACTATGGTGACGACTGGTGGTTTCTCTGCCAGCATGCATTTGCCCAGATGGAGGCCGGACAGATCGGCCCGGCCGCGGAAAACATCGAGCGCGCGCTTGAGTTGAAGCCAGACAGCGCACACAGTGCACATGTCAGGGCCCATCTCTACTATGAGAACGGGGAGACGGACGCTGGCTACGCTTATCTGCGCGAATTCTGGCAAGACTATCCCTTCACAGCGTATCTGCACTGCCATCTCAGCTGGCACGTCGCTCTGTGGGCGCTTGAGAGCGGCGATGTGGCAGGTATGTGGAAGCTGTTCGATGATTATGTTTCCCCCGACCGACCTCCTGCGCCACCACTGAACGTTTTGACTGATAGTGTGGCAATTGTTCACCGCGCCTTTTTGGCTGGCGAGCAAATTCCTCAGGAGCGTTGGCAACAACTCAGCGACTATGCTGTTCAGTTCTTTCCTTCACCAGGCTTGGCTTTTGCGGATGTTCACGCTGCTCTTGCGCATGCGATGGCTGGAAACAGAGAGCGTCTGGAAGCAACCATTGACGGCGCAAAGGGACCCGCAGGCCCCACCGTTGCTTCGGTAGCAGGCGCATTCCGTGCTTTGGCGGATGGAAACGCGGACGAAGCGATTGAGAAATTCGTAAGTGTCATGTCTGAGCACGAACGCCTTGGTGGTAGCCGGGCGCAACGCGATATTATTGAGTTTTCATTGGCGCATGCGCTGGCAATATCGGGAAAATCGAATGAAGCTCGACGTATCCTCAACATGCATCGACCGCATACCTCTCACGACCATGCAGTTGCCACGCTAGAAGAATAGGGTGCCCGTATTTTTGACGCCCGCAATGAGCGCAAATTACACGTTTTCAACGCCAGTTAGAACAGAAGCTGTCGCACGACGTTACCAGGCCCCAAAAGTGTTAGTTGGCGGAAAAGACCAACCTGACTGCCGACATCAGCTTTGTCAAAAGCCCGTCTTAGGTGTGCGAGCGGTGTTTGTGGTCTTGTCGGTGGGCTACTGTGGATGGATTGGACGACGCGTCACTCACGTAGCCGATAAGTTGGTCAGTCGCCAAGAAGAGTGCTTCGATCAAATGGGGCTCATATAAGTCGGGTCTATGCCTTGGGTCGGCTTTGATGTCGCCAGTATCGAGAAACAGCCCATTGTGGTAACCTCCTACCTTTAATTAGGGGGTTATTGTGATGGAATACTATGATCTCGGTAGCTACAGCCGAAAGATCACAACCTCGTCGGACGAAGCCCAGCTTTGGTTTGATCGTGGTTTGGCTTGGACTTACGCGTACAACCACGAAGAAGCGATTGTATGCTTTCAGAATGCCGTGGCTGCGGATCCAAATTGCGCAATGGCGCACTGGGGCATCGCGTATTGCATTGGGCCGAACTACAACAAGCCCTGGGAAACATTCGAAGAAGACGAGAAGCCTGACTGTATCGCCTTGGCAAAAGCGTCAATCGAGGCTGCTGCATCGTTAAAGGACAAACTGACGCCTGTTGAACGCGCGCTCATCGAAGCCATTCCAGCGCGTTATCCATCCTCATCGGATATCGAGGATTTCAGCCCATGGAATGATGCATTCGCTGATGCGATGCGAAAGGTTCACTCCGAATTCGATCAGGACCTGGACGTGTCCGCGATTCTGGCCGAGTCGCTCATGAACCGGACACCTTGGCAGCTTTGGGATTTGCCGTCCGGAAAGCCCGCCGAAGGGGCCGATACGCTCGAGGCAGTATCTGTGCTCGAAAATGCGTTCGATACACTTTCCGGAGCATGGGAGCACGCAGGACTATTGCACATGTATATTCACCTGATGGAAATGTCGCCCCACCCCGAACGGGCACTGCGTCACGGGGATGTGCTCGGCACGCTGGTGCCCGAGGCCGGGCATTTGTTGCACATGCCGACCCATATCGACGTGTTGTGCGGAGACTACATGAACGTGGTACTGCGAAATCACAAAGCCATATTGGCAGATCGCAAGTTTCTTAAGCGAGAAGGCCCTGACAATTTCTATTCCGTCTATCGGTGCCACAACTATCACTTTAAAATATACGGTGCGATGTTCTTGGGGCAACCATCGGCAGCAATCGAAGCCGCCGATGAGCTTGTCGAAACTTTACCTTCAGAGACACTTCGGCCAATGGCTGATTGGTTCGAGGCGTTCATTCCTATGAAACAACATGTATTGATCAGGTTTGGACGCTGGCAGGCTATCCTTGATCAGGAGTTACCTGAAGATGCGGAGCTCTACAGCGTCACTATCGCCATGATGCGGTATGCAAGGACGGTTGCCTTGGCCAACCTACACAGGGTCGCCGAAGCCGAGAGTGAAAAAGCCAAGTTCTATGATGCTCTGGCCAGAGTTCCTGAGACCCGAATGCTGTTCAACAACACATGCCGGGACATTCTGAAGGTCGCTGAGCAAATGATGCTGGGTGAGTTGGCCTATCACGCAGGAGAGCACGAAACGGCCTTTGACCACCTGCGAAAGTCAGTCGAGATCGACGACAACTTGCCGTACGACGAGCCCTGGGGCTGGATGCAACCCACCCGTCATGCGCTGGGTGCTCTTCTTCTTGAGCAGGGCCAGATGGAGGAAGCCGAAGCTGTTTACCGTGCAGACCTTGGCCTGGATGCAACGCTTAGCCGGGCCTGTCAGCATCCGGGCAACGTCTGGAGCCTGCATGGCTTGCACGAATGTCTCGTCCGGCGCGGTGAAACGGTCGAAGCCACCCACATTAAGCTACAACTGGACAAGGCCACTGCTCGCGCCGAGGTGCCGATCAAGGCATCGTGTTATTGCAGGCAGAACGCTTTGGCCGCAGAGTAGTCACTGATCAACAGCAATGGCTGGGGCATTTGCGAGGCCCGCTTCTGCCGTTGACCGGGACTTGTTTAACTTCGTTGATGGCAACCGTCTGGGCGACCACAAGACCGGCAATCATCGCTTGGATGCCGTTTTACGGTAAATCAGCCGCATGGTAGCATAGCGTAAGATTTGCAGTCGGGGGGCAACATGGTCTTAACATTCGCACAAATGGAAGCTCAAGAAATATCCAAAGCAAATCCAATTTCAGCAACTGACGCGCTGGCAGTACTGATCGAAGACCCCAACGCACTTGTGGTGGACGTAAGGGATAGCGCTGAAATGGCGGCCACAGGTATCAGCCCGAGAGCAATTCCGGCTCCTGGTCGCGCCGTCGCTTGGATGGCAGACCTTGAAAGTGAATACAGATCTCAAGAGTTACAGGATCGTGCAAGGCGAATTTTCACCACTTGTGGCGGAGCTCCGAGCTATCGAGGCGCGGCAGCGGCAAATGTATTGACTGCGATGGGTTTTCAAAACGTGCAGTTCATCGATGGAGGGATGGCGGCTCTGATCGCAGCGGGCTCCTCTACAAAGCAGCCTTAAAAAAGGCGAAACCAACGGTGATGAGCAAACACGCAGGGGTCAATAGAAGCTTCTCAGCTTGCAGAGTTGTGTCTCGATACGACTTGCGACTGAGATTTTAGCCAATTGACGAAAACCTTAGCCTCGGGGCGCTGAAATTCTGCCTGCGTCTGGATGTAATAGACGCCGAAGAGAGGCTCAGAGAACAATTCAATCATCCGACCAGATGACAGATCGTCCTCGAAAAAAGCTCTGGCAGAATACGTGATACCGTCACCCCGGCGAACCGCAGTCATGATCAGGTTCCCCGGCATGTGATTTATCGTCAATGGCTCGAGAGGTACGACCCCATGATAGGTGAACCAGTCGGCCGCTTCGTTGGTGCCCAGTTCCTGCAACCAAGGCAGTTTTGTCAGAGAGGCCGGGTCACGCAGATCTTGGCCTTCCACCAGTGAAGGTGTCCCGATCACGACCATGTCGGAAACAAGGACAGTATCCTCCTCTTTTCTCGGCATGCGTCTGTCGTGATACCGAATGGCGACATCGATACCACCTGGTCTTATCTGAACCAGTTCCGAAGTTGGGTTCAGCATCAAAGTGATCTCTGGATGTTCGCGTTGAAACTCTGCCATTCTCGGCAACAGCCACTCCACCGCGAATGCTGGTGACATTGTCACTTGAACGGGACGCTGTGCTGTGTGTTCTGCCAGTCGTTCGACACCCCTTCCAATGATTTCAAAGCCGATACCCAGTTCACGCGCAAGAATGATGCCTGGCTCTGTCAATTCAATGCTGCGCCCACGTTTAGCAACAAGAGCTACACCCAAGTGCCTTTCCAACGATTTCACCTGCTGGCTGACAGCCGCTTGGGTCACGTTCAAGCGTTCAGCCGCTACAGTGTAACTCCCAGCCTTCGCAACCGCTGAGAAGGCGCGCAAAGCGTTCATTGGGGGAAGGTGCAACCAATCCATACTGTAGTTTTTCTAAAGTTTTGTTAGACTATTTGAGTCGCATGATATCGACATTCTTGACATTATTCACAGTGAAATCTGCGCTGCTATTATAAAATATTGGAGCGGATGCTTTAGTGCTGATGTCAACCTAGCCGCATGCCAGGAGATCTTGATACGATGGAAAAACTTCAAGGTGGATGTTACTGTGGTGCTGTTCGATACCAGATCGCGACACCACCTGTCTGGTCGGGACATTGCCATTGTCGTTCATGCCAAATGGCCCTTGGCGGTGCCTTTGTAACTTGGGCTAAAGTGGCAGCGGAAGACTTCGTAGTTATCAAAGGCGAAATCCAACACATTGAGAAAACTCCGGGTATTCGCCGCGGGTTTTGTCGGGACTGTGGAACGACGTTGACCTATGCCGCCCTAAATGAAGTAGAGGGCCAAGACTGGAGCGCTGACGCTTGGTTTTCTGCTGTAACGTTGGACGACCCATCGATTGCGCGACCCAAGGCCCACATCTTCGTGTCACATCAGCAGCCATGGATAAAACTCGACGACGGGCTGCCGACGTTTCCTGAGTTCTAAGCAGCTTTTCGAGCGAACGGAGGAGAAAGCGATGAACACTGTTTATTCATATGCCTGCAAGGATTGCGAGGGCATGGAGGCCTGCCCAGGCAAAGTGGTTGCAGCGACCAAGGACGAAGTCTGGAAGCTCATGGAACTGCACGCGGTGGTCGCCCATGGAGAGGACCCCAGCTCGTGGGATGCCGACACTCGAGAATATCTGGAAACACTGATAAAGCCCGCGTGATCAAATAAATTAAGCTTCAAGTTCCTACGGATAATCGGCCCAAATTATCAACTTGGTTGTTTAACCGCGAAGGGCAGCTTTAGTCTGCTACTGGGAAATTGCTGGGCCCATTTGTGAGTATCCGGGTTTGGGCTGCGGCCTACCGCCAAGGCGCCTAGAAGCGCACGGCCATCACGAACCCAAATCGGAAACGTGTGAGATTGGTTTGCATCACAAACCATCCTGCTACAGCGAAACCCTGCTCCTATTCAGGCAAACCGGCTAGTCGCAATGACGCACAGTCTTTCTCCAGCCTTTTTCTGTCAGAGAAAAGTTGAGTATTCGCCCAGTCCGATATGGAAAACTGAGGGCGGTATTTCATCACATTCCGTGCTTCATCGCGAGCGGCCTCAAGGTTCTCCGTCTCTACATGGACGATTACGAGGTCGAGGTGACCAAAGCCTTCAACCCTTTGACCATATTCGGTGAATGCTTTCTTGGCTTCCTCGTATTGACCGTCGAGTCGAAGGGCTAAACCCAGAACGCCTGCATACCAACCTGGATAGTGAGGGTTCAGGGTAATGGCTTGTTGTGCGACTTGGATCGCTTCATTTGCCTGGCCATTGAAAGCTAGGGTGATTGACAGTCTGGCAGCTACGTCAGCGTGGTTTGGATTCAGCGCTAGTGCCTCGTTGAACTTCTCGATAGCCGAAACCAGCTTGCCATCGATTGCATCCGCAAAACCCGCAATAGCGTGAGCCTCTGGGTTGTAGCTGTCTATTTCCAGAGCCCGTTGAGCGCAGTCACGAGCCTCCGCTAGCGCGGCACGCCGGTCAGCAACAAATCCATGTCGTGCTTCGACAGTGCAAATGAATCCCAAAGTACAATACGGAGCCGAGTAACCCGGGTCGAGTGCAATTGCCTGTTGTGCAAATCGGCGAGCGTCGGCCTGAGCTTCCCTGGTAATTCTGCGCGAAGCCTCAACGGCCTTTAGTTGAGCAGTCCACGCGCCTAGGTTATTTGTGCCGGATCCTCTGAAACGAGCCATTTCTCCCGCCAACAGTTCGACTTGAAGCTCGGTTGCAATCCTAAGTGCGATTTCATCCTGAACTTCGAATACATCTTCAATGAGGCGATCATAGCGGTCTGCCCAAATATGCATGCCGGACTTTGCATCGATTAGCTGTGCTGTGATCCTCACCCGGTTACCGCTTTGACGGACACTTCCCTCAAGAACAAGATCGACACCCTGCTCCAGACCGACCTGTTTCACGTCAACGGAGCGACCTTTGTAGACGAATGTAGAGTTACGCGCGACGACTAGTAAATTCGGGAGTTTTGATAAAGTGGTGATGATCTCTTCGGTAATTCCATCTGCAAAAAACTCCTGATCGGGGTCAGAAGAAAGATTATCGAAAGGTAAGACGCCGATTAGCAGAGACTTTGTATGGCTAGCCGGAGTTACTCGCGGTGGGGCAGAACCTGGCGGCGACCATTGGAAAATTTCTATTGGTGACGGCGCATTCTTAAACTGTCGCTCTCCAGCGCGATAAAATTGCTCAGCGAGGCGCTCGTCAAGGCTGCGATGGACGACATCTGAAATTAACACAGCCCCTTCGTTGGAAGCCTCTTGTAGACGTGCAGATAGATTGATGCCATCGCCGAAAATGTCATCTTCGTCGAATACGACATCTCCAAGATGCACACCCACTCGTAGTTTCAATGAGGACTGAGTCGACACCTGGCTTTGAAGATCAAGGGCGCATCGTACTGCATCAGATACCGAGTTAAACTCGACTATCCATCCATCACCCATCCTCTTAACGACATTACCTCGATGATCGCTAACCAAAGGATCAAATAACTCTCGACGTAGAACACGAAGTTCGCTGAGAGTCCTATTTTCATCTGCCTTAATCTGGCCTGAGTAGTTTACTACATCGGCCGAGAGTACTGCGGAAAGTCTGCGGTCTCCATTCATGTCTATTGGTAACGCAAATTACGCTGCTTGGAAAAGACAACATGATTTCCTGAACGTCGCGCATGTCCTAGTGAATGGTTTGGTGCAAAACTGAAAAGCTTGACTGTGAATGCCTGCTTCGGGCTGTACCTGCCAAACATGCAAGCTGCGGAGAATGGCCGCTTCGAGCCCAAACCAACCGATGTTGCTGAAAGCACCAATGTCAGCGATGCGCAGAAAGCGGACTTTGCAAAGTTCAAGTCGTTTCACGAGAGCAGACCATCATTCACTGAACGGCATTGGCAAAACTCGTCCCGATCTACAGTTGCCTTGAGAGCTGGATGGAGCGAGTGCATTCGGAATTTCCGAGGTCATACTTCCGAATGCTGCGCCTTCACCAATTCAAAATGTCAGTCGCGCTCGTAATCCAAGAACGGTCACGGCTCCGTCGCTTGAGTTAAATGCTGGATTATCCAAGTACTGTATACTTGGCGTAATCGCGAAGTTCTGAGCGACCTGCCAGCGATAGAATGCTTCCACTGCGACCTGGTCTTCATCTGAATTCGGTGGGCGGCCCCAACTGGCACCAAGCCCCACTTCACTCGCTCGGAAAACGCCCTTCGTAATACCAGCGGCTGCGTATCTTTGGTACGGTGTGCTGGCATCTTCGTTTGCCCATGCAAGTCGGGCAAAAGTTCCAATGCGCGAGTCTTCGAAGGTGTAGCTCCCTGTTAGCCCCACACCGTAGTTGTCATCGTCGGTGTGCCAAAGAGCTACGTGAACGTTGTTAAATAAAAACGAAGCATCGGACACGCTTTGATCGGTCCAACCAAACTCAAGAGCTTTGAAGTAGGCGCCATCCCCAAGAGTATCAAAGCTCAGGCTATCGTATTGCCCATTGGCATCCATGACCATGCCGAGAACATAGAAATTGGTGCGTGGAATACCGATGTACCCAGAGATTCCAAACGAACCGGCCGACGGATAGCCAATAGTAGGGTTCAAGATAATGCTGTTGTTTTGGAACGACGTAAGATTGTCGGAGTATGGCGTAATGTCGAACTGCGAGAAGGCACTCATGTAGCCTACATTGACCTCAATTGGGGCATCGCCAGCGTCTAATCGCTGACGCCATTTCAAGACCGTGATCCCCCATTGTTGATTAGACCAATCCGGTGCGCTCGTTCCGACCCAACCAAAGTTGGCTGCCAGCGCCTCTGGCGGCAAGGCTGTACCAATCCGGTGGCGGTTTTCAACTCTGAAGTCCAAAGTACCTTTTCTGGAGGGATCGTGTCGGTTTAACAGGTCCCACGAAAAGAAGGCCCGGAAAATCCCACCAGTTGCGTGAGTCTCGCCTACAGAATTGTCGGACCACTGAGTGTTGAAGCTGTAGTCAAAACCCAGATTGAAGCCATAACGTTCGGCCAAACGAGCTTTCCAATCCAACCACGGTTTCAGCGCACTATCGATTGCAGGAAAATCGAATTCGGCCTCTCTGACTGCTTCAAGTTCCTCCAGCGTTCCCTCTACCGAGGTGGGAGCAGTTGGAATAACCGGTGCTGAATCGGTGGTGTTTCCAGCATCCTGCGCTCTCAATTCAAAAGGTGAAGCTAACAAGGTAAGTGTGAACAGAGTTAGAAGTGTGAAAATGCGCGAGGAAGCCACACTTGCACTTTTCGAATTTGGCTCTTGTGTACGCAATAGTTCGGTCACGATCAGATACCTGCTTTTGTACCCAACGACCAAATCGACCGCCGGGGGCATTTTTTTTGATCAGATAATTCCGAGGAAAGGCTTGCGCAGCGTACCCTCGTAGACCCACTTAGTCAGTGTCGTGTAATCCCAGACAGGCATGCGCACTGCGTCCTGAACCTTATAAGCAGCAGGCGGCAGTTCAGTGCATTCCAAAAGGATACACTTAACTTCCGGGTTACTGGCAACCAGGGCCTTTGCGCCTTCCACGATCTCGTTCTCAAGCGCGAGCATGTTGTAACTACCGGTGAGTTGCAGCACGTTTTGCATTTCTGGACCATTTTCCAGCCCTTGGATAACGAGCCGCTCCGCTTTCTGCTGGGGGGTGACGCCACAGTTCTCAATCGCCGGTGAAGCAGCAAGAGCCTCGCCATTGGCAGTCACGATGCCAACTTTTGAACGTGGCGGTAAACTCGCAATCATGGCAGGCAGTTGGAGTAGGCTGGAGGAGAAAAGAGGCGTATCGATTTGCTCGGCGATTGCTTGTTGGTAAGTTCCGTAGAACCCACAGTTCGCCATGATCGCACGAACGCCTTGAAGCTCCAGCCACTTCGCGGCCTTAACCATTTCAGCAGTAAAAGACTCGGTCGGAACGGGGGCAAGAATGTCATAGACATTTGGGGGAACGGCTTCCCGGTACAACATCGGAAAATCGAATGTTGTTGCATTGCCCATGTTGCCCGGCGCCATCGGCAAATACGCTCGTGCCTGAATAAGGCCAATTGTTACACCCCCTACATTCCTGCCGAACCACCAGTCAATATTGGCGTCTTTGCCAGCGGTGAACTCTGGAACATAGTAGTCACTCGTACGTTCTGCCGGTGGCGACAATTGTTCGGATGGGGTGGTGTACCAGTCGGGTGCCTCTGCCGGTGGGTCTGGGGTATAGAGCGCTTGTGCTTGAGCGTCACGGGTAGCGGCGACAAACCCAGCAGCTAGCGCAGCGGCGCTTCCCGCCTTAAGAATATCGCGCCGGATGAGCGAACTTGGTGCCCCATCGTCTGGTCGAATATCCGCGTCGGGGGTCTCATTGATTTCTTGGAAGCGAACTTTTTTGTCGCTGTCGTTGTTGGGATTCTCGGTCACAGTGAGCCCTCCATTTGGCGAATAGCGCGGTGTCGGAATGGGTTGCTGGCGTTAGCCGCAACGAGACATTTTATGGGGTTCACTCTGACAGTTCTGATCGTTTTCAGTCTGACGATTTCGATCAAGGCGATGCGATTATTGACGGAAATCATCAGGGCGGCGACAATAAATCCTATTCTGATGTCATAATGGCTATGTGGATCATGGACCTTGCATATTTCGAGGATCAGGCATGAGCGGCCCAACGCAACCCCTGATCCGGCTTTCAACGGGTAAGCCAGCGCTTTCCGCGCTGGACGCCGTTTATGATTGCTCTGACGAATTACTCACGCGGATTGGTTTGGCCCGAGAGTCCTTCGATGATCCGGAGATATTCGTTCATGCAATCGTCATGTACCAGTTCTTTGAGGAGGCAGCTTCCGCAGCTGAAGACCCATTCTTTTTGGCAAGGATCGGCAAAATGATAGCAGGATCAAAGTGGCCTCCCTTGATTGAGGCCGCAGATTGCGCTGTTACATTGGGATCGTTCCTCACCAAACTGGTTGTGGTGGCAACTGATCATTCGAGTTCCACCGAGCATCACTTGGATGTAAGCGGAAAATCAGGCTTCCTGTTTGGTCGCAGATACTACGACACACCGTTCGTACCAGCTCAGATAGATGGTTTCTTTGCAGCGATGTTCGGAGAAATTATTAAGCGATCCATCGGCGAAAAATGGAACCCCGATGACGTGATGGTCACAATAAGCGACCCAAACGCACTTCCGTCCGAATTTCTTGGATGTTCGGTTTTGGCTGGAGATCGACGTGGGCATCGCGTCGCATTCCCAGCAATCTGGCTAACGGAGCCATTTTCTTCCGATGACTTTTTCAAAGGGCCAATTGAACGATCTGGCACGTCGCTACCTCCGAAGCGAGTAATTGTCAGTGTTCGAGAAGCTCTCAAACCACACATTGGCGTGCAGCCATTAAACAATGAAATTGCCGCAGGTATCTGTGGTCTTTCAGAGCAGCAACTGTCACGTAAACTTCGCAAGGAAGGCACAAGCTTGGGCAAGTTGATTGCTGAATTGAAATGTGAACATGCAGAAATGCTTCTTTCTCAGCAGAAGGCCAGCGTTGCAGAAGTCGCAGAGGTGCTAGGGTATTCCGACGCAACCAGTTTCGCTCATGCCTTTCGTGGCTGGACAGGTAAGGCACCGAGTGACCTAAAAAAGCAGCGTGAAAACTAGGTGCCCTTACTGATTGCAAACTAGGACAAGATCGAGCAGGAAGAGGTCGTTCAGTCCGAAAGACAAATAGTCGGCTCGGGATATTGAAGGTCAGTGCTAAGCTGATTAGCCGTTCAGAACAGTGACGGCTTCAAGTTACCTTGCTCGCATTGACGCGAGGCCGTTGAACGGCAGGTTTGTTGCGCTCTACGAAACTGCACAGTCTAGGGCGAATGTCCGGTTTGGGCTGCCATCGGCCGAAAAAACAGGGCGCAGAGAAACGCGTAATTGAGGCCGCGGCGGTAGGACAAAAGAGTAAAGGTCGGCGTCAGCCGGTCATACCTGCCGCCCGTAGCCCATTGGTGAGAAGTTTAAAATCATCCGGTCGCCGCCACATAGACCGAAACCCGCGAGTAAGGCTATCTAACGTATCATCCTCAACCACAATACCTCGACTTGTGAACTCATCGTGACGTTCAGAAACAAATTCTTGCAATGCGTCAGAGGCGTCTCGCTCCCGTTTGAGCTGCGCGTAGGAGGCGGCGACAAATGCTGTGGCCAACGAGTTAAGCCGCGCTGCTCCCATTAG
Organism: Ruegeria sp. D4; assembly: GCF_056534475.1. NCBI lineage: Bacteria > Pseudomonadati > Pseudomonadota > Alphaproteobacteria > Rhodobacterales > Roseobacteraceae > Ruegeria > Ruegeria sp. D4. Next base: position 13,488 of record NZ_JBQFPJ010000007.1, on the reverse strand, counting down.
AAAACTAAGCGCTGCTTCAAAGTTGCCGTTGAAAAATTCGACCTGCCCCATAATCCAGTCGATGGCAGGCGGATGTAGCGGGTCCAGCGCCATCGCTTCCGAAACTACTTCGCGCGCCTTTTCGTGCAAGCCGAGCAATAGGAAAGCGTAGCCGCACCATGCCATCGACTCCGCCTCGTTTTCTATCATGGAAAGTGTCTTGTTGAATTGTGCCTCTGCCTCATCCCAAAGGCCAGCACAGAGATAGGAAAAACCAAGTTGGTCCTGAATGTAGACGTCCCGGTTATCCAGTGCCACGCCCTTTCGGGCAATTTTCAAAGTGTGGGCCGGTGCGTCAGCGTCCGCCAGCCCAAGCCACAAATCTATGACATATGTATCTGAAAGATACATATAAGATCGCGCGATGGTCGGATCGAGTGCGACCGCTCGTTCCAACAACGCTCTCGCCTTGGCCGTATCTCGTGCGTTCAGACCATCGCGTAGCGCCTTGCCCTTGAGCATCAGTTCATAGGCCTTCATCTGATCCGTTGGTTTCTGTGTCGAACGGTCGACGACATCGTGCTGGACCCTGCCCGGCAACACTGCGACGATATTTCGAGCCACTTCGTCTTGAACCGCCAGAACGTCTTCCAGTTCGTGGTCATATCGATCCGACCAGAGTTGAGTGCCCGTACCCGCGTCAGCGAGCTGTACCGAGATTCTCACGCGACTGCCGACCTTTCGCACGCTGCCTTCAACCAGGTAATCAGCGCCGAGAGCCTCCGCGATTTTGGCCGGATCTGTGTCCTGTGTCCGGAACCTGAAAGACGCATTTCTGGAAACAACCTTAAGCGTCCGAAAACGCGATAAACCCACAATAATGTCTTCCGCAATCCCGTCGCTGAAGAAGGCCTGCTCGGGGTCATCGCTCATGTTGTGCAGTGGCAAGACCGCAATAGTGGCTGTTCCTGACGATTCAGGCCGATCCGGTTTAGCGCATACAGCGCTTGACCCGCCAATGCGCCAAGCATGTACCGGTTCGGCAACGTTCTTTACTGTGTGCTGACCAGCATCCTCCCAAGCAACCGGTATACGATTTCCGACCACACGATATACGGCGTCCGACACCAACACACCGCCCGGTGGGGCAAGCTGCTCCAGTCTCGACGCCAGGTTCACACCGGAACCAAAAACATCTCCGTCGCGCATGATTATATCCCCAAGAGTAACGCCAATACGAAATTGGAGAGGGTCCTTACCTGCCGCTGATGCGTTTTGCCATTCAACCGCGCAGGAAACGGCGTCGACTGCGCTGTCGAAGCTGGCGAGCAGACCGTCACCCATCTGTTTGACGATGCGACCGTAATACCGACCGACAAGCGGAGCAGCAATATCGTCAATGTGCGCTGAAAGGACTTCGAGCGTGCCTTTCTCGTCCCGCTCCATCCGAGCGGTAAAGCCGACAAGGTCAGCAATCAGGATGGCCGCTAGCTTTCGCTCCACGTGTTGTCCTCCTTTCTGTTTAATACTGGTCGCTAAGTGTTTAGACCATGCGAAAATGAACAGGGTCGGTTTCTGACCTTGCTTGAAGTCGGTTTCAGCGTTGGGGAACTATGCCATTTGTCTGCGCGAAAGGCTTGGAGGACAAACAGCCGAGTTGTCCTCGCCTTGAGTTGCGCCATGTCCGCTTTGGGGCTGAAAATTCTACTCTCGGGGTTCGCGCAAAAAAAGGCCGCTCGAAAGCGGCCTGATAGATTAAACCTCGGTGGCTTCCGCGATGGCGAGTGCGTCTTCGATGTCTACACCCAGGTAACGCACTGTACTGTCCATCTTGGTGTGACCAAGCAATAGCTGCACGGCTCGCAAGTTACCTGTTCTACGATAAATCTGCGCCACTTTTGTGCGTCGCATTGAATGGGTCCCATACTGACTGGGATCAAGCCCAACCGAAGCGACCCATGACTGAACCAACCTCGCGTACTGACGAGTAGAAATATGCAGCCGATGCTGAAAACGCCCTGGCCACAAGTACTCGGATCTTTTCATTGCAGGTTGTTTCAGCCAATTCAAAAGCGAGTTTCTCGTACCACTACTAATTTCAAAACGAACGGGTATCTTTGTCTTGCTTTGGTTGACAGACGCGCGTTCCTTTACTTGTCCAGCGGCAAATACGTCTGCAACTTTCAGGCGAACAAGATCGCAACCACGGAGCTTACTATCTATTGCTAAATTGAAGAGTGCTAAGTTCCTATAATCTTCTGAAATTTCTAAGCGAACGCGTATTGCCCAGACATGCCTTGGCAAAAGCGGGCGCTTCTGGCCAATAACCCGACCTTTGTTCCACGCAGATCGGCCAACTCGAATGACGGGTAGATTTAAAGCTTGCATGACGAATACTCCACACCGCCACGCACCACCTCATCGCCCACACAGTGTCAGCGTCTATTGGTTACCATGCTTGGTCTCCGTCATGAAAAATCTGACTTTGTCGAAGCCTGACCGGCGCCACAAATATGCGATTTGGTATAGGGCGAATAGCAGAACTATGGATTCAATAGATCAGGATGGATAATCTTCGGCGTAGGGGAGAACGGAAGTGGAACGCCGCCTTACCACTATCTTGAGTATTGACGTCGTGGGTTACTCGCGGCTGATGGAACGCGATGAGGCAGCGACGCTGGCTGCACTAAAGTCGCATCGGCTGGAACTCATTGACCCCTTTGCGGCGAGTTTTGGCGGCAAGACAATCAAGCTAATGGGTGATGGTGCGCTGCTGGAGTTCGAAAGCACCGTACAGGCAATGAAATTTGCCGTTTCTGTTCAAAACGAAATGCTTTCTCGAAATTCGGACGTTCCAGAAAGCGAACGAATTGTGTTTCGGATCGGCATCAATATCGGAGATGTGATTGCCGAGGATGGAGACATTTATGGTGATGGCGTCAATGTCGCCGCTCGACTTGAAGGCTTGGCTGAGCCCGGAGGTATTTGCATTCACCGCAGCGTAAGGGACCAGGTGCAGGACAAGCTGGATCTGAATTTCGAGGATCTGGGTGAGACCGAAGTCAAGAACATAGAGAGACCAGTCCGAGCCTTCGAAGTCGTTCTGGATGACAAGGCCAAGGCTTTGGCTATTTCAGAGCCAGTTGTGCATACGAAACCACACATGTCCAAGTGGGCGCCAACTCTAATCGGTGCAGCATGCATCTGTTTGGTGCTGGTTGCGGTCATATGGTGGCGATCCAGAGATGTGGCACCCCTGACCGAACAAGAGGAGTTGGCGCTTGCCATCCCAGACGAACCGTCCATCGTCGTTTTGCCCTTTGAGAACCGCTCAACAGTTGAAGAGGTCGGCTATCTGGCAGAAGGTTTTGGAACAGCAATCACGACGCAGCTTTCGAAGTTTCCACAGCTATTTGTGATTGCTGGTTCTACTTCGATTACCTTTGCGGACAGCTTGGTCAAACCGCGAGAAATTGGTCGAGAGCTCGGTGTGCGATATGTTTTGTCAGGTAGCGTTCAGAGCGTTGGCGAGAATATTTCGATTAACTCAACACTGATAGAGACAGAGTCGGGGCACGCTCTATGGTCGGAACAATATGACGTTGGCGTCGAAGAATTGTTTTCCGCTCAGGCCGACCTTATTCGGGAAATCGCATCCACCCTGAAAATAGTAGTTGAGGAAGAAGAAATCGCGTCGCTTAGGAAACGGCCAACCGATGATCTAGAAGCGTATGAACTTTTTCTGAGGGCTGTCGCCAAAAGCAAGCTGCTGAATACTGCGAGTCGGAAAGAGGCAATAGAACTTCTGGAACGAGCAATAGTGCTCGATCCAGACTACCTTTCTGCCCATATTGAACTGAGCGGTCGCTATCTTAGCCTTTGGCGCTTTGGTGGGTCGGACGATCCAGAAACCGCGCTGAACAAAGCCCGCAGGCACGCACAGCGTGCGTTAGAACTGGATCAATCGGACTATCGCGTTCAACACCGCTTGGGCCAGCTACATTTGTTTGCAGACCACGATCATCAACTCGCGTACCAGGCATTTCAGCGGGCAATAAGGGAGAACCCCAATGATCCTGAGGTCCTATATGGTATGGGCTTTTTAAGGTCGCTTATGGGTGAGCCAGCCGAAGCGATTGAGTGGAACAACAAGGCAAAAAAGGTCAACCCACGTTATCCCGGCTGGTACAATTTTAACGCGGCCCTTTCTCAATTCCTAGTCAGAGATTACGAACAGGCAATTCTGCTGGCAAAAACCGGTGTCTCAACTTATCCAAAGTCGCTTCCTCCGCGCCGAATCTTGGTTGCAACCCTTGCTGAAATGGGACGTCTGGAAGATGCTCAGGTTGAAGCAAAGAAATTACTCGAAATCCGGCCGGACTTCCGTGTTTCTACACACAGAAACACACCCTTTATGCATACTGAGGACCAGGACCGGTATTTTGGTGCGATGGTTGCTGGTGGATTGCCCGAATAACAAGGTTTTCAAAACCCCGAATACTGGCTGTATGCGCGGTTTCCCCAAGCGTTCGCCTGCTTTGTCTCAAGGCATAGTTGATGCAAAGCTCGATTTTGAATGTCCGCTTTGGGCTGGGACCAGCCAATCATGCTTGCTGCGGAGAACGGCAACACTGAGCCCAATTTACCCGTTTTGATTGTTGTAAACATCCGGAGGTTATGCCGACCCTTCCGTCATCCATGTGCTCCACTCGGGTGATCGGTTTAGGGCTTTTCCGTCTGCACCCGCTGAATGTGCAATGCTGTAGGCTACAATACTTCCTTCTCAATGGAGTGGGGTACTATGGTGTTCGACTGGTTCGAAAACAGGGAAAATTGACAAACCAACAAAATCGCAACGGTCGTATTCGTTCAGTCTAAATTGGCCTATGGGTTCTTAAGTCACACCGTGCTGGGCAAATCTTACCAATCCTTAAAGAAAATCGCCCAAACAACAGCAATGATGACTCCGGCGCCGGCTGCGAACACCAATGCTATGGCGCTGAAGAACAAACGCGACTGGCTGGAGCGGCGGATAATCGAAAAGTGAATTCTAATCTGGCCTCTAAGCAAACCATCTGCTGCCATCGATAAAGCAAAAAGGCCAAGAGACAGCGCACTGGATCCCCCATAGCCGTTGCCATTGCTCATCCTCAGTCAATGCCAACGGCAAACCGGTTACGACAAAAAGCGCTGCGAAGACCCACATCAAATACGTAGATATCATCAAACCGGTAACCACATGCCTTATTCTATCCAGTAGTTAATCAATGCGGCTTGTGCAAATTCACCAAGATTAGGGTGGTCGCTGAAATGGTACAGAAACCTCAACACGACCTCCTTCTGTGCAGGCGTCAATTGGTTGAACTTGGACTTCCGGAACTCGTGCAGCAATTCTTTCGATGTGCCGGGGTCGAGTGCCCGAAGAATGCTTTCACTGGCATATTCCGGGCTGTCTGAATTTCGCAGAGTCCATATCAGATACGCGGGCAAGTAGTACTGAAAGGCTTTGGGGCTGAAAGCCGTGGGGGCAGCGTAACTGTATACGATCATTTTACCGGTCATCTCATGCCATTTGACCCCGCCGTAGAATTCAAGAATATCCACGTCATCCATACATTCGGGGTGAAGCAGTTCATCATCAGCAGGTGGATCAAGGCCGTCAAATGCAGCAATGATCTGAGTTGCAAGAGCTTCCGTTGTTGTCGTTACCTTTGGCATGGTGACATATTAAACTGGCTGAAACCCCGAAATCGAGCGTGTCAGCAACAATTCGGATTCGAGTGATTGCAATGGATAACGGACAGAGGCTCTTTCAGGACGTCAGTCATGAATTCCACGACAATTCCATTTATGCCCTAAAATTGGTTTCGCCTGACCCAGACAACAATGACTGGGTGAGCGAACTAATACTCGATATCGACCACATTGAGGAGTGGATCAGGCAGGACAACGAGCAATTCAGTTTTTCCGTTTCCCAGGTCAATCTGTGTTTCGAGGGCGTTTCCGATCTGTTCGTTTCCTTTTCGTTTCCGAAATCGACCGTTACACCGCTGCCAATCGACCGGATTACCCGGTCCAGAGAACCAGTTCGGATCCACGGAATAGATTATTCCGAATTTGCCTGGACCATCGGGCTGAATGACCGCCGCGGCGGTCGCATTTGCTTCCACGCTACTGGGTATCGCTTTGAAAGCGTCGGAAAACCCGTCACCTGCGAGGAACAATATATACCCAAACACTTGCGCCTACCGCAGTAGGTGCAGAAGACTGTGTGACCACCTCGGCAACGAATGCCATAGGAACCCACCTGCCATCTCACTTCAATCGCAATTGGGTACGCATTTGGTAGGAGGTACTGCACCTGTCACAGTTGGCTGCGAGTGTATTCAGCATAGTTAGACCAAATACGTAAACGAGTTTTCGTTTGCTAAGGATCAGCTTTGCCGCGCCTTTCAGATGCTACAATGCCCGCTTTGCGTGGCGATATCACTATGAGAAAGTACCGCCGCCCTGTCTGGCATGGTCGTCGCGGTCGAACCAAACCAAAGACAACTGTATCAAGCCATTGTCGTCGAGGGTCCACTCCTCCCAGCCCAACAGGCGAACAGGAGAATTTTCACGCCTTCCGGGACCGACGAGCATACCGGTAAAGAGAGCGTGGTTCCCTGATAAACGAAAATCATGCAGCAACACGGAAGAACCAGGGAAATCGCGGAAGAACGGGGCTGCGTAATCCGAAGCAATTGCTTCCCGACCTTGTATCGCCGCGCCGGAATTGAGCCGAGCCGCCCCGTCTTCTGCGAAATGTGCTGCTACCTGTGCCGGATCGTTGGAACTCCACGCAGCAGCATACGAAGAAGCTTTCTCCAGCGCATCAGCAAACAACATTTTGGTTGCTCCTTTCTCGAACATGGCCACTCTTTGGCTTTGAGGGTGAGACCATGGACTTATCTTAGACGCGTATGTGCAATAAGTCATAGGTATCCGCGTTTTAGGCGTTCAATCCCAGCGCAGCGAAAGAGTGCTCCTCAAACCGGGCGCTCGCAGACCCAGCGGCGAAAATGTCGGACGAACTAAATTTTCTTGTTGCTGCGGAGGTAACAAAAGTCCGCCACAAAGTTTGTGCCAGCCGATATTCAGTAATCACGTGTTTGGCAGGCTTCGCTGCTGTATTCTACAAATCGTGAGCGCTATTCCGTGGACCCAATCAGAGCATACGACTAGCATCAGTGATTACTCAGCACGAAGGGAGACACACATGTCGAAGTTCACTAATAGAACAACTGCCCATAGGGTTGCTGCACTCGTAATCTGCTGTTTCGCAATGGCTGCACAGGCTCAATCGGCGAGTGAGGAGATGTCATTTTTCATAACCAGTGTGGGTAAGGGGGACGGCGCCAATCTGGGCGGGCTAGAAGGCGCCGATGCTCACTGCAATGCGCTTTCTTCTGCGGCCGGTTCTTCCAAATCCTTTGCAGCTTACCTGAGCACCTCAATGTCCATTGATCGCAGCACCGACCCGATGACAATCACCAATGGCATTTCTGCGCGCGACCGGATCGGGTCGGGCCCTTGGTATAATGCCGATGGAGAGCTTATCGCCAACAATGTTGAAGACCTGCACAGTGACGGTGTGAATATCAATCTTCAAACCGCGCTCGACGAGAATGGTAACCCTGTCAATGGGCGTGGCAGTCAGCCGAACAAACATGACATTCTGACAGGCTCCGATTCCGCAGGACACTTTTCGACGGCAGGTGGCGATACGACGTGCAGCAACTGGACTTCGAATAGTGAAGACGGGTCTGCGATTGTTGGGCACCATGACCGTGTAGGTCTCAACGATGCTCGAAACATGTTGTCCTGGAACTCATCGCACGGCTCGCGCGGTTGCGGGGAGGAACATCTGCCACGTTCTGGCGGGGCGGGCCTGTTTTATTGCTTCGCAACTGACTGATCAGGCGGCATTGGAGCGCGTGTCAGCAATATTGCACCTGGTATTGCTAAGTTAGTTTTTAGGGTCACGTTCTGGAAACGGTTTTTGGGCAGCAAAGCCCGATTGCCGTTTAGACCTGTGGCCGACACCGAATTAGGAGATTCGCAATTTCTATCGACAGTTTCGCGGACTCTGAGATTGGAAAACACTTGACCGACGCTGCACGTCGTTGTCGCATGGTTTTCTTCACCGGACTACCAGCATCTGGAAAGTCGTTCCTGTTGCGTCAGCAGATATCCATTGCGATCTCCTTGGGACGTCGTGTGCATATCATGCGTTGGGACACGGGGCTCGCGGCGTTTCAGACCGAAGACATACTCGAGAGTTATCCAGATGTTTCAGATGGAACTCATCCGTTGGTACGAAGGGCCGCTGGATTGTGGGGGCGGAGAGCCCTGGCGCGATGGCTGGTAGAGAATACCGACCCCACAGACATGATTGTCGGTGAAGTCCCTATCATCGGAAACAGGTTTTCCGAGTTCATCCAGGTGCAGCCGGATCAGGTTGAACCAACCTTAGCATCCGAGGAAACCACATTCATCTATCCTGTTCCCACAAAAAGCTTGCGTGCCGATCTCGAAGCCATCCGAAGGTCAACGTTTGCGAACCCAAAACATCCTGATGAGGCCAGAGATGCGCCTCCACCGACAATGGAACTGGCCTGGCGCCTAACATGCGCCAAGGCTGTTGAATTGGGCTTAGTCTCTAAGGTTGACACCCATTCTCCGTATGAGGAGGCGATCTATGTCCGATTTTTTGAGCACCTGCTGCAACACCGAAACGCCGTCAGAATTGCGGTCGATACGATTTATTCAGATGCCGGGTCAGCCCATGACCTGAATGCGAACATCATGGAACTCAGTGCAAGCCCAAACGAAGTGCAACGTGCTGTCGCAGAGGTAGAGGCTGCTTTCACAGTCCAGGAAGTCGTCCGAGACGTCGAAAACTGGTATCAGGTGTAGTCCCGGGCAAAAGTCAGCTCCATTGGTATACCCGAAACCGATAAGGTTGGTTGCGAAGGTCCAAATTGGGCTGCGAGCGGCCAATGATGCTGACCGCAGGTAGCGGCAGTTCTAAGTTCAACCAGCCGTTGCCGGGCAGCCATTTGCTGGGTTAGCCTTGTCAGTATGAGCGCGAACGTTTCGATCATCGGGACATGGGTATTGAAGAGTTTCGTCGCGGAGTTTGACGACGGCTCCACTCTCCAACCCTACGGCGACAACCCGCAAGGCCGCATCGTCTACGCGGGCGATGGGTTCATGTCGGCTCACTTATGGAACCCCGACACCCATGTTGAGGGAACCAACTCACGTGACTACCCAAGCTACTTCTCGTACTGCGGTGATTGGTCAATTGAAGGCGAAGTCGTTCGGCACCGAGTTCATGCTTCGACCGAAGCATCTTGGGCTGGGCAGGACAAATTGCGAACCATGGCGTCAATCGGCGAGCTACTGGAATTGACGGCGGAAGAGGTCGTGTTCGGGGGAAAGGAAGGAAGGGGTATTTTGGTTTGGGAACGCCTTAAGAATTAGCCGACAGCGGCAATCGGCCAACGATCACTTCGTTCGCAACTAGGGAGTTGAAAAGTCTAGTTTCGAGTGTCGGCTTTGGGCTGCGTGCGGCCAATCATGCTAACAGCAGACAACGATGGCACCGAGCCCAATTCAGTCGTTTACAGCAGACAACATGATTTCCTGGACGTCGCGCATGTCCTAGTGAATGGCTTGGTGCAAAACTGAAAAGCGTGATTGTGAATGCCTGCTTCAGGCTGGTTGCGGTCAACCATGCTCATCGTAGAGACTGGTAGTACATGGTTCCGCAGAGCAGTGTTGGCGAAATGCTTGTCCGGGGCGCTTTGGTTCCTAGCAGGAGAGGCGCTTAGAAGAAGCGCGCACTACTACAACGACAGTCGCCATATAAGACTTCGTATGTAAAATATTGGGTAATGGCGGCAGGTAACTGTACTAGCGGTCTGGGTCTGTATCGAGTTTGCCCCAGAGATCATCAACCAGATCTGAGAAGCCATCATTCGAGGTCCCCTTGGGCAGTAGACCAGCTCTTCGCCGGCGTTCGATCTCGGCCAGTAGTTCCTCCTCTGTAGCTGTTTCAACCACATCACATCGTCCGAGGCTCTCCTCGACCGATTGTTTGATGTCTTTGAAATCAATTGCGTTCGTGACGTCGCCCGCCATGTCAGACACCTCCTGAGGATGGTAGGAGGCGTCGGAATCGAACCGACTCGTGCACTCTAATCTGGAGCAATTACAAGGATATAAGCCTCGCCCGCATACCAATGCTGCCTCCCACGGATTTTGCGTGGGTTATCGACCTCAGGCCGATATTCGATGGCAGTGGATGCGTGTGAACGTCATGACCGCAAGCTGAACCAGTTCGCATAACCATGTCAAGACGGAGCGTGCTGTACTTAGAAATTCACCGCGTAGTTCTGGGAACCTTCTAGCTTAGCGTGTGCCCGATACACTGATGCATGTTATTTTGCTGGTCAGTACAGCGTCGAGTAGCTCTCAGACAGCGAAGCGATTCGATACCCTGTAATCCGGAATCGAACTCAGAAACTCCGTCGATAGTTCGCTCTGAACCGACGCGCGTCTTTTTATCTGCGTCTGATGCGCTCCGTTCTGGAGAAATACAAAAGTCTTGATCTGACCAAACCTCAGCGGCAGCATTGACCTGCATCTTTCGAAAAATGGAGATACCGGTTGCAAGACCTTGTAAGTCTCATTCCATTTAGCGTCTCGAGTAATTTGTGATGATACGTTCCTCACCTGAATTGCTGGCAGTTTCGAGGCGTTGGTATGAAATACTCAGAACAAAGAAGAATACTGACGAGTTGCAGGATTTTTTGTCGAAAGCAGATGAACTAAGGTTCGTTGGGACAGGCGAAGGTGAGTTCTGGAGCGGGCAAGCAGTTCGCGATGGGGTTAGCGGATTTTTTGCGGAGATCCCGGCACCCGTCGTTTTCGAAGAAGTTGAAGCTGAGGCCTTCGAAAACGGAGAAACGGGATGGTCATCCTTCGTCCACAAGATTCAGTTTGTCGGCTTTGATGAAGCCGTCTTCTACCGCACAGTTCTGATTTTTGTCCTGGAGGGAGCAGCCTGGAAGATCATCAATCGCCACGCTTCAGTGCCAACTCCAAATATTGAACTCGTGGGTAAAGAACAGCTGGCCATCCAAAAACTGGTTGATGCTGCGCGTGAAGATGGACCCGATCTGATCCAAACCGAAGGTTTGGCTTCAGTACTTTTCACTGATGTAGAGGGCAGTACAACGTTGGCGGAGGCGTTGGGCGATCAGCGTTGGTCGGTGCTGATCGAAAACCACTTCCAAATCTTGGCGGCGATCATTGAAAAGTATCATGGCCAGTTCGTGAAATCCCTTGGAGACGGAACGTTGTCCGTCTTTCCGTCCGCGAAAGAAGCACTAACGGCCGCTATTAAGATTCAGGGGGCCATTGCATCGGCATCCGCGGAGCCATCCTTCGGTGTTCGGATTGGGATTCATACTGGTGATGTCGTGCAATCTCGTGGAGATTTTTTCGGTACGGTGGTCAATAAAGCGTCACGCATAACGACCGTTGGTGCGGCGGGCGAGATACTTGTTTCAGATGCGACTCGCGCCATGGTCGGAGGACGAACCGATTTCTCATTTTCTGAAATAGAACCCAGACTCCTGAAAGGTCTACGCGGTCACCACGTTTTGTATCGGCTGGATTGGCAAGATTAAGTCTTGGGGGCGCCGTAACTCCGGCAAATCGCCTAGTCTCGTAGGGGAGCAGCACCGCCAGTTGTTTTGAGGTTCGCGGCACACCTCACATCGCCAACAATTCCCGATGAATTGCGACCATCGCCCAGGTGTCGCGCGTGCAATACGCCACAAGATCAGAATAGACCTTCTCGCGCGCTGGATCATCCGGTTCGGTCAGTGTTACGTCCTTCCAAAGGCGAGACGCGCTCGCCCCCTCTTTGATGTCCAGATCATCGTATGAAAGTTCTGGCAAAAACGCTGGAAGAACGGCCTTGATAGAGGCGCTTCCCTTGAACGCGGGATCGTTGATCACTTCATCTGCAAACGGCTTCATAAGATCTACAACGCGAGCGTTTAAGTCTTCTAGAAATTCTGCGTGCTCTGGATAAGTTTCCGCCATTTCCGTATTGCGCGATTTCTCGAAAGGCGCATACCAAACCACTATTGAGCCGACGTCTCCCATGTCCTCACGAAGTCTTTTAAGCAAGGCTGGCATCGGATTACTGGCGTCTCGGTGGAGATACTCCCTGTGCTCGATTTCTCCGCCAGGCTCATGCTGGACATGCAAGGAATACTGGAAAGCCACTTGCTGATAGGGACGCGTTCCGTCCCAGGGTGGCAGCAAACTCTGGGACGTCTCGTAGTCAAAATAATAAACCGGATACACAATCTCGCTCAGAAACCTGTTCAACTCCTGATGATCGATTGTGCGCCCACCATTCGCCGTAGCTCTCAAGTAGCGTTGCGTCGACTTGCCCAACACAGATGGATCGCTGATCTCGTCAATCTTTGTGATCCCATTTACGATGAGTTCCGAGGCTTTTTCCGCATTCATGAACGGAAGGCGATGGATGCTGTCCTGCGCGAGAGGTGGGTCGAGTTTTTCGCGGATCTCCAGCCATTCACCATAGGATTTAAGGCGCGCACGTTCGGGGGACGGATCAGGCATCGTACCGCTGGCAACGATACTCAATGCCTGATCGATACGCGTGCGCGTTTTTTCGAGCTGCTCAGTCACCGCATCCGTGATGTCAGTGATGCTGACAAGCTCTTGAGGATTGATTTCGCAGTTTCTGACGTAGTCACGGTTCACATGTGCCACTTCGCAGCGCGTAATGGGGAACCCGGCTGCCTCAAGCACGACACGTTGGAATGCGAGATCAAGAGTGTGTTCGGGCTTTGCAGAAGTCCCGCTCTTGATCTCTGTCAGAACGTACCCATCGCCGCTGCGGCTCACGATGTCGGAGATGCAAGTTATGGTTCCATCTTCATAGCGTCCCTGAGCCACGGCGTTCGCACCATCTCTCCAAGCATCCAGAGTGCGTGCAGGCAGAGCTTGGTATTCAGAAAAATCTGAAAAACCGAGGCGAACGAGATCACCAAAAAGCTCCTCTGCATAAGGCTCAAACGCGTGCCCCTCGTCAAAGCGTGCTTGCAATGAGGGGTCAATTGGCGGCAACAGATGCCTGGCGTGTTTTTTGATCCATAGCCAGGCAGGGTGCCTGAGAAACATCATGTAATCTGATTTGGATAGCATCGTGTAATTTGCTTCCCAGAATTGATGGAACCAGTGGAAGACCATCATGGTCAGCTATTGAGAGCAACTTTTCTTTGGTGCAGTCGGCGTCACCACTCTACCAAGGCCTCATGTAAATCGTACTGATAGCTCGGTGTCCATCACGCCACCAAAACCAGCTGACCATTCTTCACCCGGAGACACTGGCCATGCGTCTGTCAAAGTACCGGT
>NZ_JBQFPJ010000006.1:0-237521 GCF_056534475.1 Ruegeria sp. D4 | reverse complement strand
GGACAACATCGAACAATCCGACAGTAGAAATCCTGCAACTACAAGCTACTATCAGTCAAAATCGGACGCAACTGGATGTTAAAGTGGTGCCCCCACACGGACTCGAACCGCGGACCTACTGATTACAAATCAGTTGCTCTACCAGCTGAGCTATAGGGGCGCTGGCGTTCGATTACTCTCTCCGGAAAGGGACTGCAACCCACAATTATTGCCCGCATGGAAATCTTTCCCAGAACGTTTTGATAACTGTGCCACTGTTCCCCGTTGCGAATTTGACTGTGGTTGCTGCAGGCTGTAACCCGACAAGGCACCATGAGGACGCAAGGGCTGAAACAGAAAGATGCAGGTTGTCATTCACGCAGGCGGAGCTTTTGCGGACGATGGTCGGCTGCTGAACTCATTGCAGGCGAATTTGAACATCCTGTCTGCGCATGGGGTGTCTCTGGTTGGACCACGGCGCTATCGACAGGTTTTTCGGCCTGTGTTCAACGCGATAGGATCGCATCCGGTTTCCACTGATGAGCTTGTCCGGCTTATGGAAATACTGCCGGATGACGAAAACACTCAGCGAACAATATTCACCAGCCCGGATTTCATCGGTGAGCCGGTCGAGGCCATAAAGGATGGACAGTTCTATCCTGCGGCCGGGCAACGCATGGCCATCCTGGAACACGCCTTCCCCAATGATCAGGTCGAGTTGTTTTTCGGGCTGATCAATCCCGCAAGCTTCATTCCGAAAACCCTAGCGGCACTTCCGCAAGACCGTCGCGATCAGATCCTCCGGGACACCGATCTGAGCTGCCTGAGTTGGCTCAGCACGATAGAAGATATTCGCGATCTTGCACCCGGGGTCGGCATAACGCTTTGGTGCAACGAGGATACGCCTCTGATCTGGGGGGATGTGCTGCGCGCGATGGCCGGGCTAGACGACGATGTGGTGATGCAGGATGAATATGCCTTCCTCTCTTCCCTGCTGACGGAACCCGGCAAGCGCGAGGTTCTGGCGCTGATCCGTCAGGACCCTCAACCCGACAAGCATGTTCTGCGCGAGGAACTGGCCGGGATCTTTGAAACACACGCATTGCCTGAAGAGGTTGAAGAGGAGTTGGAATTGCCCGGCTGGAGCGCAGATATAGTCGAAGCGTTTTCCGAGCTTTACGAACAGGACCTAGCCCGAATTCAATCCATGCCGGGCATTCGCTTTCTGAAACCCTGATGGTCGGCCGAGGGTAGCAGTCATCCGGTATGGGGTGCTACCGCCGCGGGTGAACCTCGTATTGGGTTTGATGAATTGCGTTAGCAAGGATTGAAGACCCACACTGCGCCTGAACGCTGCGACAGCCCGAAATTCGCTGGCTTCCCCCTAAGACCCGAGCAGAATGGCAGCACAGAACCCCGTGGTTCTGAGCCTAGCTCATACCCAAAGCTTCTTTGTACATTTCAAGAACCGCCTCTTCCTCGGCGATGTCGTCCTTGTCCCGTTTGCGCAGCGCGATTACCTTGCGCATGACCTTGGTGTCGTAGCCGCGCGCCTTGGCTTCTGCCATCACCTCTTTTTGCTGTTCGGCAATGTCTTTTTTTTCGGCATCGAGGCGCTCGAACCGTTCGATGAACTGGCGCAATTCACCCGCCGTCACACGGTAGTTGGCGGTGGCCTGATCTTCGGTCATGTCTTCCATTTACGTCTCTCCCAGAGGCTGCGGTCTGATGCTGTGACATCGGGCAATATGCCGGATACATCGGTGCCGTCCGGGCCGCAAGCACCCAATAGCGGGCCAGGCTTGTGCCATCCGGCCTGATCCGCTAAGCGCAGCTTGAGAAAAAGGCAATATGTGGAAACCCATGTTCGAACTCATCACATGGAGCGGTGCCGCTCTTTCGCTGGCGGGGCTGGCCGGGCTGGTCTGGTGCATTCTGCGCGTGATGAAGGCGCGCAAGGCCGGTCTTTCGGATGATGAATTGCGCGCGGCTGTTCAAAGCGTTCTGCCGTGGAACCTCGCCTCATTGTTTTTATCGGTGATCGGGCTGATGCTGGTCATCCTCGGCATCTCGTTCGGATGACCAACTAAGCTCAGACTGGCAGGTTGTCGAAGCGCGCTTCCATGGCGTCTTCGCACAGCGACGCATCCAGACGCTTCAGGCGGGACGGCACATGCAGCCCCCGCTGATGCAGACGGTCAATCATTTTGCTGACGGAGGGCTGAAGGGCCAGTCGTGTTTCAAGGCATGCACCCTGCAATTGACGCTCCAGTTGTTCAGCTTCTGAGTAGAGATTCTGTTTCGACATTTCCATCCTCCCAAATGGTGCCAGTCTTGCAGATATGCGTAGTAAGTAACGGTATTGCGACTTTCAGAACATTTCCACCCAAGGTTGCGGATTCCCGCCGGTTCCCGGGGAAGATTTCGCCACTTTGCGCGCACTGCATGAATTTTATGCGGTTCCGAGTCAGAATGCCTTGACCGACATCAACAAGGAATTGATGATTGCATCACATTCCGAATTTACTATATGATATGTGATACGTTTAATGGGGGTGTGCATGACACCAGTAGTGAAAGCCTTTTTCGATCCGGATACATTCACCGTATCCTATGTCGTGCAAGAGCCCGAAGGCACTGCGTGCGCAATTATCGACAGCGTGCTGGATTTTGACCATGCATCGGGGCGGACCGGCACGGGTTCGGCAGACCGGATCATCGAATACGTCAGGTCCGGCGGACTGAAAGTCGAATGGATTCTGGAAAGCCATGTGCATGCGGATCACCTGTCGGCCGCGCCCTATCTGCAGCAGGAGTTGGGCGGAAAGATCGGGATAGGCGCCCAGATCGTCACGGTGCAGGACACGTTCGGCAAGGTGTTCAATGAAGGTACGGAATTCCAACGCGACGGCAGTCAGTTCGACGCTCTGTTCTCGGAAAATGACAGCTTTCACATCGGCCAGATGCGGGGCGACGTTCTGCATACGCCCGGGCACACCCCGGCTTGCATGACCTATGTGATCGGTGACGCGGCTTTTGTCGGGGACACCCTGTTCATGCCCGATTTCGGAACAGCACGTTGCGATTTTCCGGGCGGCTCCTCCGAAATGCTGTATGCCTCGATCCAGAAAATCCTGTCCTTGCCGGATGAAACCCGGATTTTCGTCGGGCACGACTACAAGGCACCCGGACGCGATGAGTTTGCCTGGGAAACGACGGTGGGCGAGCAAAAGGCGCTGAACGTACATATCGGACAGGGACGCAGCATCGAAGAATTCGTGGAAATGCGGGATGCGCGGGATGCGACACTGGCGATGCCCCGGCTGATCCTGCCATCGCTACAGGTCAATATGCGGGCCGGGCAGATGCCGCCTGCGGACGAAAAAGGCGACGTGTTTCTGAAGCTGCCCCTCAACAAGCTTTGACGCGTACAGGCGCTTAGAAGAAGGCAAAACAACATGAATGCAGACTGGATATGGGGCCTCGCCGGAGGCCTTCTGATCGGGCTTGGCGCAGCGGTTTATCTGTTGGGAAACGGCCGCATCATGGGCGCCAGCGGTATCCTTGGCGGGTTGGTGGATCGCAGCGGCAGAATGACCGAGCGTTTGGCGTTCATCGCCGGTGTTGTCGCCATACCGGCATTGCTTCGCCCCTTGATGAATCCGCAAGCTGAAACCCATCTGGCCGGAAACATCGCGGTTGTGATAGCCGCCGGCCTTCTGGTTGGCGTCGGCACCCGGATCGCGAACGGCTGCACCTCCGGGCACGGTGTGTGCGGCATCTCGCGATTTTCTGCGCGTGGAATCGTTGCCACGATTGTCTACATCGCCGCGGGCGGGCTGACGATTGCCCTGCTGCGGCACGTCTGGGGGGTGATCTGATGCGCGTTCTGATTTCTCTGATTGCCGGATCCCTTTTCGGCGCGGGTCTTCTGATCTCGGGCATGACGGACACCACCAAGGTGCAAGGCTGGCTGGACGTGTTCGGCAATTGGGATCCGACCCTGGCCTTTGTGATGGGAGGTGCAATTCTGCCTATGTTGGTTGCCTGGCAGCTGACGACCAACCGCGCACCTCTGGTGGGTGGGCAGTTTCCGACCGCACCGTCATCGGAACTGGATCGCCGTCTGATCATTGGATCGGTTCTGTTCGGGGCCGGCTGGGGGCTGGCCGGATTGTGCCCGGGCCCGGCCATTGCGTCGCTCAGCTACGGCGGGGTTGGCGGCGTTGTGTTTATGGTCGCAATGATCACGGGAATGTTGATGGCTCCAACCCTTGGTTCGCAACTGGACAGAACCGCAAACCCGGCCTAAGCAATCAGAATGGAGATTCGACCAATCACCCCCCGCTATGCCGTCTCGCCACAAATCACGGTCGAGGATGTGCCAGCTATCGCTGCGGCTGGATTTGCTAAAGTCATCTGCAACAGGCCCAACATCGAAGTTCCGGCGAACATGCAGTCTGACGCCATCGGACAGGCAGTTCGCGATGCAGGGATGGAATACGAGGTTTTGGAACTGACACACCAGACCATGACCCCCGAGAACGTGGCGCTTCAACGTGAACTGGCGGAAAGCTGCAGCGGGCCGGTTCTGGCCTATTGCGCATCAGGCACGCGATGCTCGGTGGTCTGGGCGCTGGGACAATGTGATCGGATGAGCACGGATGACATCCTGTCCGCTACAACCAATGCAGGTTACATGCTGGACAACCTGCGTCCGGCATTGGATCACATGCGCAAGGAAAAAAGCTGATCAGAAATTATGGCCCGGGTCGGTTTCCGGCCCGGTCAATCCAGCAAGCTGGGATATCTCGGCGGCCATTTGGTCCGTGTCCTCAGAATTCAGTTCCGCATCGGCTGATGTCAGCAAACGCGTGTCTCTTGGCAAGGAGGCCTCAACCGCATCGACTTGTGCGGTTGGATCTTTGGGGATCGACTGTTTTTCGTCGGGCTTGCTTTCCAGAAATGCCAACGCTGCCGCATCGGCGGGAACAGGTGTAATTCCTTGCTCATTCAGCCGAACAGCGCGCATTCCCCCACATTGACCCAGACAACCGACAGCGACGGGGCTTTTGTCAATCGTCAGGAGCCTGGTACGGTCCAGCCTTGCGCCGGTCAGGGGAACAACATCGCCCACCTTTAGTTCCGACAATCCCGTCAGGGGCAGCGACATCCGGCAGATCACAGAATTCAGTTCAGCCCGCAAAACGCCAGTCGCCTGATCCAGTCGGGGCCCTGTTTGCTGAATGGCCGCGTCACCGGTTTCCGCAACCTGTGCTGGCTCGGGTTGCAGAAAGCACATCTGACCTTGCCGCGCCCCTCCGCCCAGCTCCACAGTCAGGTCGAAAAGGCGGTATCTGTCTTCCACCAACGCCAGTGACAAGGCCCGTGTATCCGGCAGGCGGGAAGCAAACTCAAACCCCGACAGGCTCGCCTGATCGGACGCCAAGGCGACCAGATCGACGGACCGAGCCAGCGTATCTTCGATCAGAGGTGCCACCATGGCCGCATCTGTTTCAGTGAAAGGGCGCGGCTGAGGTTCACCCGGCAGCACCTCACCGAAGGCTTGCGCCTGCACGATCGCGGACACAGCGCCGGGGTTCAGACAAACGGCAGCCATGACCCCATTGTCCGCCCGAAACAACAGCAAAAGCCAGTCTTTCCCTATCAGGTCAGCCAACCCGTCCTGCGGGCAGGTCGTCTGTTTTGCGCCGATTACAGTTAGTGGTAGGTTCCATTGTTCGCCCGCCGCCCTGGCCAGTGCCAGTCGGAGGGCCCGCAGCACCGGTCGGGGCGTGTCGTCGGGTTCGGTCGGCCTGATTGCAAGCTTACGCGCCAAAGCCGCATTGACGGGTTGTGTCATCGCCCTGTTCGCCACCTTATTCCGAATTCCAGGTTCAGGTGTAACCCAGCCAAAGTTACGAATGTCTTTAGACGGCCGTTATTGCGCAGCCTGCCGGTAGGCCAGCGGCAGGCTGACCCGGAACGCCGCCCCGCCCTGCCCCGCGAGATAGTTGATCTCGCCGCCCAGCCGCTGCACGATCTCGCGGCAGATCGCCAGACCCAACCCCGCCCCCTGGGCCTTTTCGACCCCTACGCGGGCAAATTTCTCGAACACAACCGAACGCGCTTCGGGGGGGATGCCAGTGCCATTGTCCACGAAGTCAATCACCACCTGACCGCCAATGTCATGAGCGGAAATCGTCAGTTCCGGATCGGTCGCGTCGCAGTATTTCTGAGCGTTCGAAATCAGGTTGATGAACACCTGGGCGAGGCGGTCCAGATCCGTGTGCAGCGGAATCCGTTCAGCACCACGCACCCGCCGCACACTCAGAGTCTTTTCGGTTCCCGCAAGCGCGCTGGCGACCGCTCGATCCAGGACCGAGCGCAGCGTGTCGTCCCCCATATTCAGACTGACCTTGCCACTTTCAAGAACACTCAGATCCAGCAGATCGTCCAGCAAACGCGTCAAACGCAACGCCTCGTCATGAATGATCGCGGCATATCGGGTCTGTTCCTCGCGCTTCAGCCCGTCCGTGTCACGCATGATCTCGGAAAAAGCCCGGATCGAGGTCATTGGCGTACGCAATTCGTGGCTGACCTGACTGAGGAACGTGTCCTTTTGCTCGGAAATCTGCGTCAGCTTCGTGTTGGCTTCGCGCAGTTTCCGCGCCGTGCGGCTGAGTTCTGCGGACTTCTCCTCAAGCTTGCTAGAATATTCCAGCAGTTCCGCGGATTCGTCCGCGACCGCCAACAGATCTTCGACGGAAACCGATGCACCGCCAACGATCTGTCCGATCATGGCATGGGCTGTAGCGGCACCAACCGAACCGCTCAACTCGCGTTCCAGCCGTTCCAGAAACCCCGGCGTCGGTTCAGGCAGATCGGCGCGCCCGCCCTGTTGTCTGGCCTCGGACTGAAAGAACTCCTGCGCGGGACCCGCACCCAGAATCCGCTGGGTCATGATCATCAGATCTTCGCTTTGAGCGACCGAACCGGTCCAGCCACCCGGCGCGACAGAGTGATCAAAGACATTGACGAACTGCGCACCCTGCAGGCGTTCAAGCGGGCTGGGAAAGCTCAGCAGCGAGGCGATACAGAAGGCAACGGTGTTCAGCGACATGGACCACAGGACGGAATGCACCATCGGGTCGATCCCCTCGATCCCGAACAGCGCCTGTGGCCGCAGCCAGCCCCAACCGAACAGCCCGTTCTGCACAACGCTGTCAGGCATTATGGCGCCGCCCATTCCCGGCAGAAGCAGGGTGTAGATCCACAGGACGAACCCAACGCTGAGCCCGGCAAGTGCTCCGGTTCGAGTGGCACCGCGCCAGAACAGGCCGCCGACCATTGCCGGCAGAATCTGGGATACACCCGCAAAAGCAATCAGACCGATCGAGGCCAAAGCCGCCCCGCCCCCCGACAGCCGGTAGTAAAAGTAGCCCAGCGCCATCAGGGCTGCGATGGACACCCGGCGGGACATCAACACCACGTTGCGCACGTCACCCGAAACCGAACCGGAACCTTCCTGCGTGCTCAGCCAGATTGGCATGACGATATGGTTCGATACCATGGTCGACAGCGCCATCGCAGTCACGATCACCATAGACGTGGCCGAGGAGAACCCGCCGATAAAGGACAGCATCGCCAGCCAGTCATTGCCCTGCGACAGCGGCACGGTCAGAACGAACAGGTCCGGGTTCGAGCCTTCGGGCAACAGATCCAGCCCCACAACGGCAATCGGAACGACAAACAGACTCATCAGCAGCAGATACAGCGGAAATGCCCATGCAGCGGTTCGCAGATGACTTTCGTCATCGTTTTCCACCACCATGACCTGGAACATGCGCGGCAGACAGACAAAGGCAGCGGCGGACAGGAAAACAAAAGTGGTCCATCGGCCCGCATCCACGTTCCATCGACCGATATCCGACGCGTCGATACGCTCCATCATCGGGGAGATCCCACCCGCAACGCCCCAGACCACAAACGCACCGACGGCAAGCAGGGCGAACAGTTTTACCACGGATTCCAGAGCGATGGCCGTCACCACACCGTGGTGTCGCTCGTTCGCGTCCAGGTTGCGTGTGCCGAACAGGATTGCAAAAACGGCAAGACCTGCCGCGACCCAGAATACACTGGAACCTTCGCGATAGAGGCCCGAGGGGTCTGCTTCGGCAAAAATGGAAAAGGACAGGGTTATCGACTGCAATTGCAGCGCGATGTAGGGCGTACCGCCCAGTACCGCCAGAATTGTCACGCAGATGGCCAGCGTGTTCGACTTGCCGTAGCGGGATGAGATCAGGTCCGCGATCGAAGTCACGCGCTGGCTGCGTCCGACCCGGACCAATTTGCGCAGGCCCCACCACCAACCGATCATCACCAAAGTCGGCCCCAGATAAATGGTCACGAATTCCAGCCCCGAACGGGCTGCGTTTCCGACCGCACCGTAGAAGGTCCAGGCGGTGCAGTAGATCGACAGGGACAGTGTATATATCAGCGGTGAACGCAGCCATTTGCCCTTGCCCGCTGCCGCCATTCTGTCGGCAGCGAACGCAACGCCAAACAGCAACACGACATAGCCCAGGCAGACCAGGATCAGGACGTTCAGCGTTGCCATTGATCCGTATCCGCCTCGGTTTCGTCGCGCCGGGACAAACGCCTGGCCGCATAGCCAAATCCCACACTGGCCAGAATAAGCAGCCCCCAGCAGGCAAAGATGTAATAGATGGCCGAGGACAATGGAACACCGGCCGCGGCGCTATCTACCGAGGGCCATAACAGCGGGATTGCAACAAGGGCGCCACCCAGAACGGGCAGCAACCGGGCCGCATCCATCAACCTGCGCCGACGATAGCCTTGACGTTCAAGAAACAGCGAAGACCGCCCTGCTGGCGGCTGATGGTCTTCGCTCTGGCTCATGTCCGGGTGGCCTGTGCGTGCAGGTCCCGCACCGCTGTCAGAACTTCGGCATTGGAAAACGGCTTGGTCATGAACCGGCTGACCCCGGCATTTTCAGCCATCTCGCGGTCACGGGACTGGCCCCGCGCAGTCAGCATCAGGACCGGCAGAGCTTTCATCTCGTCCAGCTCGCGTAAATCCCGCAGGATGTCCATGCCGTTTTTACCCGGCAACATCACGTCCAGTATCACCAGATCAGGGTTTGCCCCCTGAATCACTTCAACCGCATTCGTACCCTCGGCATGGGTTTCGACCTGCCAGCCTTCACGCGTCAGCAAAAACCGAATGGCCTCAGCAATGTTCGGCTCATCCTCAATCAACAGAACCTTACGGCTCATATTTGCAATTCCTCCCCGAGACCGGCCACGCGCCTGGCGACCTGTCACATTCAGATTAAGCGCTATGTTACGAAACTGTCAAAAACCTTCACTCAGAATCGACGGTTCGCGGCGCGACCCGCACTCCGGGTTTGGACACACGCGGCAGCCGGGACCGGCGCGGACACTTGCATTACTTGTGTCTCCGGCAAACTCGACCGGTTGCACCAGCATGACAGACCGGTAATCCGGCCCGTCCTCGTGACCCGATATGCTATGCGGCCAGGCCACCGCATGACACTCGAATTCTGCCGCTGTTCTGCCAAGTTGCAGAACACGCCTGCGGATCGGCACCAATGGCCGGTTCAACGCCTGATACAACGGCCACAGCGGGCAGGCTTCGCCGTATCGCGGCAAGGCAAACCCTTGTACCGGCTTGAAGAAAAGGATGCTTCCCGAGGCGTCGCAGATCACGAGGCCTGTCGGGCGGGTCAGCGTGTCCTTGGGCAAAAAGGCCAGCCTGCGCAATACCGTGGCGTGGTCGACCGAAAACCGGGCCGCAAGTTTCAGCGGATCTGTTCCTGTATCAGCCAGGGCTGCCTTCAGTGGCTCAAGCGGCAGGGCCTGTGCGTCCCGTGCATAAAGCCCCAGAAGATCGCGCGTGACGGCCCTGGCGGCACCAGAATCAAGCGCGTTGAGGTCTATTTCGCCGGTCGCTCCGTTCTCTTCGATCATTGGGAAATGGTGCGCATGATCCGAAAAGAACGCCTCGGCCTCTTCCAGCGGCACACCCCGGCGATCGTTTACCGAGTCGTTGTCATCCAGATAAGCCACCAACGCCTTTGAACTGTCGGCCAGACGCTCTGCATCCTGATGCAGATTTCGATGAAATCGGTCCTGCCACTCGGCCTCGATATCCCGGGTGTCGACCAGAATGGCTGCCGTGGATCGAATCGCTGCTGCCGTTGACAGAACCTCGTGCATGGATGCGGCCAGGTGCGGGTCATGCGTCAGGCGATCGGACAGTGTTTCGACTGTGCGTTCAAGCGACACGACCCGCCGATGCATCTGTGCCAGCACCTTCGCCCACCCAGGAAAGCGTCCGGCAAATTCTTCCAGCCCGTCAATTTCGGCGGAATGGCCGACCGATTCCGCCGCAGCCTCACGCAGAGCCGAAATCAGCGTGGCCTCGATACCTTGCGTCAGTACCGAAGGTTCCACCATCAAAACTGACGCTATATCGACCAAAAGCTTACCGCCGATCCGGCGTCGATTGTGTTCGATCAGATTCAGGTAAGAGGCCGAAATGCCGACCTGCCGGGCAAGTTCGGACTGGCGCATACCAGCAATCTGCCGACGTTCCCTGATACGGCTTCCTGTCAATACACCCCGAATTGCAGCACCCTCCCTTCGGTTGCCGCTACTGTATATCCCAGATTTGTTTTCAGATAAAATTATTAATAAAAGAAGTTTAGGGCATTATTTTCAAGCAGTCTTTACACAATTGACAAGCTATACCGCACGATGCGTTTCGTTTAGTATTCACCAACAGGCATCCCCGTTCGATCTATTTCTTCATACCACTTCATTTTCACCACAAATCCCGGCACGATACAGAAATGAGCGACCCTGCATTCGAATACGCGCCGATCGGCCTTGTCGAGTTGGAAAACCGGATCATCCGGCGATGCAATCTGCAATTCGCGCGCACCTTTGGCGGCGAAGAAGCGGAATATCGCAACATGCCTCTGCTGCATCTCTACCCGTCCGTGGCCGACTGGGAGCGCATTGGCGCGCGCAGTCTGCAGGTGATGCGCGATACGGGCTACTACACGGATGAACGCGTCATGCGTCGGCGCAATGGCGATCTGTTCTGGTGCCGGGCGCGCGGACGCTCGCTGACGCCTGATGACCCGTTTCGACATGGAATCTGGAGCTTTTCTGACATCTCCGAAGAACGGCCACTGGTCGAACTGACCGCGCGGGAACGCGAAGTGGCCATCCTGTCGTGCCGGGGGCTATCCGCCAAGGAGATCGGCGGCGAACTGGGCCTGAGCTATCGCACCATCGAGGCCTACCGCGCGCGGCTTCTGGAGAAGTTCGGCGCCCGGAAACTGCCTGAGCTTGTCGCCAAATTGTCGGGGATGCCATTATGAGCGCCTCACCCCCTCACGTTTCCGAGTAAAACCCCAATTTAGCAGGGCGAGACGGCACTTTTCATGACCGTGCGCTTGGCTTATAACGCTGCCTAATCAGACCAAAGCCCGCACGAAACAGACGGGCCAAAGGGGAACCGTCGAGGACACTCATGACAGATACCAAGCACGAAGCGGATGTGGCGTTCATCAAGGCATTGGCCGAACTGTTGCGCGAAAATGACCTGACCGAATTGCAGGTCAAGCGCGAGTATGGCGAGGAAGACAGCCTGAACGTACGCGTCAGCCGCATGTCGCAGGCCGTGCCTGCCCCGGTTCAGATGACCGTTCCGGCCGCTGCACCGGTCGCTGCCGCCCCCGTTGCTGCTGCGGCTCCGGCCCCTGCGGAAGCGCCCGCCGCTGCCGAAGATCCCGCCAGCCACCCCGGCGCCGTGACGTCGCCCATGGTTGGCACTGTCTACATGCAGGCCGAACCCGGTGCACCCTCTTTCATCTCTGTCGGGGCATCCGTGTCTGAAGGCGACACGTTGCTGATTGTCGAGGCGATGAAGACCATGAACCACATCCACGCCCCCAAGTCGGGTACAGTCAAACGTATTCTGGTCGGCGATGGCGACGCTGTGGAATTCGGCACCCCTCTGGTCATCATCGAGTAAGGCGGGCCCATGTTCGACAAGATCCTGATTGCCAACCGAGGCGAGATCGCCCTACGCGTGATCCGTGCCGCGCGCGAGATGGGGATTAAGACGGTCGCCGTGCATTCTACCGCTGACAGCGACGCCATGCATGTGCGTATGGCGGACGAATCGGTGTGTATCGGCCCTCCGCCCAGCCCGCAAAGCTACCTGTCGATGCCTGCGATCATATCGGCCTGTGAAATCACCGGCGCGCAGGCCATTCACCCCGGCTATGGCTTCCTGTCCGAGAATGCCGAGTTCGTGCAGATCGTCGAGGACCACGGCATTACCTTCATCGGCCCCACTGCGGAACATATCCGCATCATGGGCGACAAGATCACCGCCAAGGATACGATGAAAGCCCTGGGCGTGCCCTGCGTTCCGGGATCGGATGGCGGAGTGCCTGATCTGGCCACAGCCAAGCAGATCGGCGAGGAATTCGGCTATCCCGTCATCATCAAGGCCACCGCCGGTGGCGGCGGGCGCGGCATGAAAGTCGCGATGAATGCCGACGAGATGGAAAGCGCATTCATGACCGCGCGCGCCGAGGGCAAGGCCGCCTTTGGCAACGACGAGGTCTATATCGAGAAATACCTGACCACGCCGCGCCACATCGAGATTCAGGTGTTCGGCGATGGCAAAGGCAAGGCCGTACATCTGGGCGAGCGCGATTGTTCGCTGCAGCGTCGCCACCAGAAGGTGTTTGAAGAGGCCCCCGGCCCCTGCATCACCCCGGAAGAACGCGCCAAGATCGGCAAGGTCTGCGCAGATGCGGTGGCCAAGATTAACTACATCGGCGCCGGGACCATCGAGTTTCTCTATGAGAAAGGCGAGTTCTATTTCATCGAGATGAACACCCGCCTGCAGGTAGAACATCCCGTCACCGAAGGTATCTTTGGCGTCGATCTGGTGCGCGAGCAAATCCGCGTCGCCGCAGGTGAGCCGATGTCCTTCGGCCAGGACGATCTGGAGATCAACGGTCACGCCATCGAAGTTCGGATCAACGCTGAAAAACTGCCCAACTTCTCGCCCTGCCCGGGCAAGATCACAGCGTACCACGCGCCGGGCGGACTGGGCGTCCGGATGGATTCGGCGCTTTACGACGGGTATTCGATCCCGCCCTATTACGACTCTCTGATTGCCAAGCTGATCGTGCAAGGCCGTGACCGGGCCGAAGCGCTGGCGCGGCTGGAACGAGCGCTGGGTGAATTGATCGTCGACGGTATCGACACCACGGTTCCCCTGTTCCACGCGCTTTTGCAGGAATCCGACATTCACAGCGGTGACTACAACATTCACTGGCTGGAGCGTTGGCTTGCGCAAAACATGGCCCAGTAAGACAGCGGCATTGGGTGGTCACACCCACCCAATGCCCGGCCAAAAATCATGAGCCTGTCTCCTGAACTTCTGCTGCACGGGTATTCCATCGGTATCTTTCCGATGGCCGAGCACCGGGACGCGGCTGAACTGTTCTGGGTTGATCCCAAACTGCGCGGAGTGTTTCCGCTGGATGGGTTTCACATTTCCCGAAGCCTGGCCCGTCGCATACGAAACGCGGACTATTCTGTTTCAATCGATCGTGATTTCGCCGGGGTTGTCGATGGATGCGCAGACCGCGCGGACACCTGGATAAACGCCGAACTGCGCGATCTATATCTGCAGCTTCATCGCTCGGGCCATGCCCATTCGCTGGAAGTATACGCCCAAGACAGATTGGTCGGAGGCGTCTATGGCGTGGCCCTCGGTGCCGCGTTTTTTGGCGAAAGCATGTTTTCGTACCATACCGATGCGTCGAAGATCGCCCTGGCCTATTTGGTGGACCGATTAAGTCAGACCGGATTTCAATTGTTCGATACGCAGTTTCTGACAGCGCACCTAGCCTCGCTTGGCGCAATTGAAATCCCGCGCGCGCGCTACCAGCAGGCTCTGGAAAGGGCGGTCAATGCCAGCGCTCATTTTTCCGCCGAAATCTCTCAAACCCCTCAGGGGGTCATACAGCGGATTACCCAAACGTCATAACGGGAATGGTCCAGCGCGTTCAGCGCGGGCGAGGTTGCAATCATCCAGCCGTCAAACAATTGCTCGGTCTTGCCCTGTTCCCAGATTGTCAGGAAGGCAAACGCATCGCCGGTGGGGTTTTCAATCGGATACCTACAATCGCCCAAAGCGACATCCAGCCCAAAGATGGTCTGCGTCTCGCCGCTTTGCAACTCGACATCAACGGTCTGGCCACTGACCTTGTCCAGACCACGCAGCATGGCACCCGGCCCCGACGCCACTTTTTGCTGGGCCATTGCGCCGGTTGCGGACAGGACAAGCGCCAAAAGCGCGGCGCGCATCATTCGCTGCCGTCTCCGGCCACAAACTTGACCAGCAGTGAGATCAGGCTGACGGCACCCTGCGTATCCTCGACCACGTCTCCCGGTTCAAAAAAGAAAGGCGAACCGCCGGGCATGACTTCAACAAAGTTCCCGCCGAGCAACCCCTCGGAAGAGATCACGATGGCACTGTCATCCGGCACCAGGACACCATCCGCAATCGTGAACGTTGTATCGGCACGGTATGTATCGGCGTTCAGTTCAACACCCGTTACAGTCCCGATCTTCACCCCCGCCAAGCGCACGTCTGTTCCGACCCCCACACCTTCCAGGGATCGGAAGGATGCGCCCAGTTCATAGCCTGTGCGGTTTTGCGACAGGCCGGTGGATTGGCTGGCATAAACGCCAAATGCGACGGCGCATGCCAGTACAACACCGCCGACCAAGACTTCGGTCATGTTATGGGTAGACATCGCTCGCCTCGCCTATTCCGGGCTCCAGGCCTCATAGTCGGATCGCTCGACCGGTACGGCCCGGCGCAACGATCCAGCAGGCATGTATGCCAAAGCTGTTCCCGTCAGGTTTTCCTGATGCGGTTTTTCCCAGGACTTGTGCGCAAGCGGTTTGTCGGTGGGCGGCTCATCCCAGGTACGGTGCAGCCAACCATGCCAATCCGGATCGATCCGGCTGGCCTCGACCTCGCCATTGAAGATGACCCAGCGCTTGCTGTCATCGGCATTGCGGTAAAAAACATTGCCTTCGTTGTCTTCGCCAACCTTGATGCCATTGCGCGAGGTGAAAATCCGTGTGTTCAGGGTCGCCCCATTCCACCAGGTCACCGCCCGCAATAGAGTGTTCAGGATTCCCATCGGTTGCCTCCGGCATTTAAGTCAAGGAAGGTATGGACCAAAGGCCGGGCAAGGTCCAGTACCACGCAACGCATCTGCGTCATTCCGGCAAAACCGCGGTTACTTCTATTTCGATCCTGTATTTTGGGTCGATCAGGCCACACTCGATCATCGTCGCTGCCGGAGGGTGCTTTCCGAAAACTTCGGCCAGGATCGGCCAGCACGGCGCAAATTCCATACGGTCCGGCAGCATATAGGTGACCCGAACCACGTCGGCGAAACCCGCTCCGGCCTCGGCCAGTGCCTTTTCGATGATACCCAACGCGGACCGGCATTGTTCGGCCACCGTATCGCCCTGCCCGACCGTGCCCGCGACATGAACAAACCCACCGGCCACAACCGCGCGGCAATACCCGACCTTGGCCTCAAACTCGCCGCCCGAGGAAATACGCTTGATCACACTGCTCTCCTTAAGAAGGTTCATCCGGGGGTGATTTTGCGAGGCTCCGCCTCGCGCTCCGGGATATTTGCGGCCAGGTGAACACGGGATCCTTTATTCATCTGGCTAAAAATATCCCGGGGGAATCGCGGCCCGCCGCGATGGGGGCAGCGCCCCCCTCGAAAGGCCGAACCAACCGATTTTTTGAAACCGCGTCCGATCAACCCGCAGAGGCGGATTCCTGTCCGGCATCGGCATAGATGAACAGAGGCTGAGCGTCTGACATCACGGCCTCTTCGTTGACCACCACTTCGGTCACGTTTTTCATCCCCGGCAGGTCGAACATGGTATCCAGCAGGATGTCTTCGAGGATCGAGCGCAAACCACGCGCGCCGGTCTTGCGTTCGATGGCCTTCTTGGCGATTGCCTGCAATGCGTCATCGGTAAAGGCCAGTTCGGCATCTTCCAGCTCGAACAGACGCTGATATTGCTTGACCAAGGCGTTCTTGGGCTTGGTTAGGATGGTAACCAACGCGTCCTCATCCAGATCTTCCAGCGTGGCCAGAACCGGCAGACGGCCGACAAATTCCGGGATCAGGCCGAATTTCAGCAGGTCTTCCGGCTCAAGATCCTTGAAAATCTCGCCGACACCACGCTCGTCATTCTCGCGGACGTCTGCGCCGAAACCCATGGCCGAACCCTTGCCGCGCTGCGCGATGATCTTGTCGAGCCCGGCAAACGCACCACCGCAGATGAACAGGATATTCGTGGTATCCACCTGCAGGAACTCCTGCTGCGGATGCTTGCGACCACCTTGCGGCGGAACACTGGCCACGGTGCCTTCCATCAGTTTCAGCAGCGCTTGCTGGACGCCCTCGCCCGAGACATCGCGGGTGATCGATGGGTTTTCAGACTTGCGCGTGATCTTGTCGACTTCGTCGATATAGACAATGCCGCGCTGCGCACGCTCGACGTTGTATTCGCTGGCCTGAAGCAGCTTGAGGATGATGTTTTCGACATCCTCACCCACATATCCGGCCTCGGTCAGCGTCGTCGCATCCGCCATGGTAAATGGCACATCCAGAATCCGTGCCAGCGTTTGCGCCAGCAGGGTCTTGCCGCAACCGGTGGGGCCGATAAGCAGGATGTTCGATTTCGCCAGTTCGATATCATTGCCCGCCTTCTGGGCATGGTTCAGCCGTTTGTAGTGGTTGTGCACGGCAACCGACAGAACCCGTTTGGCAGTGGCCTGACCGATGACATAATCGTCCAGCACCTCACAGATATCCTTGGGCGTTGGCACGCCATCCGAAGACTTCAGGCCACTGGCCTTGGTTTCCTCGCGAATAATATCCATGCACAGCTCGACGCATTCGTCGCAAATGAACACGGTCGGGCCGGCAATCAGTTTGCGCACCTCATGCTGGCTCTTGCCGCAGAAACTGCAGTAGAGCGTGTTCTTGCCGTCACCGCCTGAATTCGTCGCCATGTTCTACCTTTCGGGCTCCATCCCAGCGACCCCCTCGAGCCGCGCTTGCCGCCTTTTGACGCAGCTTAGGCCAGCGCCGGGGCCGCTACAATCTCAAAATCGCACCTCGCGCAGTGCGCGCGAGGTTTTGAACTCAGGCCTCTTCTCCGCCCATCTTGGCGCGGTTTTCGACGATCTCGTCGATATGGCCCCAGTCCTTGGCTTCTTCCGGGCTCATGAAATTGTCACGATCCAGCGCTTTTTCAACCGCCTTTTTGGTCTGTCCGGTATGACGCACGTAGATATCATACAGGCGATCCTTGAGCTTTTGCGTCTCGGCCGCATGGATCATGATATCGCTGGCCTGACCCTGATAGCCGCCGCTGGGCTGGTGCACCATGATCCGGCTGTTGGGCAGCGAAAAGCGCATGCCTTTCTCGCCCCCAGCCAGCAGAACCGAACCCATCGAGGCCGCCTGACCGATCACCAATGTCGAACATTTCGGCTTGATGTACTGCATTGTGTCGTAAATCGACAAACCGCTGGTGACGACGCCGCCGGGCGAGTTGATGTAGATCGAGATTTCCTTGTTCGGGTTTTCCGCCTCAAGGTGCAGCAGCTGCGCCACGATCAGGTGGCTCATACCATCGTGTATCGGACCGTTGATGAAAATGATCCGCTCTTTCAGGAGGCGCGAGAAGATGTCGTATGCGCGCTCGCCCCGGCTGGTCTGTTCGACGACCATCGGGACAAGAGTGTTCATATATGTGTCTACGGGATCGAACATTCGGAACCTGCCTGCTTTGCTATGGATCGGGACACTACCCGAAGAAAAGTTACACGAGTCTTAGTATCGGCACAGAGGGGCCGCAAGGGGTCGGCTGACATCGGTCAGGTATTCTTGCTTTTGGAATTGTCGAGTGGCATTTGAGGGCGCTCGTGGTTCGGATCGGTGTCCGGAAAATCATCGAAATGCGGTTTGGCTTCGGTGGCCTGTGTCTTCCATCACGGTATTTTGATGCGTGCATATTGTGATGCATGATCAATAACTGTATCTACACAGCCCATATTGAGCGTCTGTAATTGGTTAACACCTGCCCCTTTATCGGGCCAAGAAGGATCGGAAAAATGGCACTGCCTCAGCTCGCACAGGACATGAACCCTGAAGACCTAGACCGTATGGTGACCAGCGCCACAGAAGCGTCCAACTTTCTAAAAGCTATCAGTCACGAGGGTCGCCTCATGATCCTGTGCCATCTGGTGTCCGGAGAGAAATCTGTGACCGAGCTGGAGACGTTGCTGTCTGCCCGTCAGGCCGCTGTATCGCAACAACTTTCCCGTTTGCGGTTGGAAGGCCTTGTGACGCCCCGCCGGGAAGGCAAAGCCATTTATTACCGCCTGGCAGATGATCGCCCGCGCCGGATACTGGAAGTGGTTTACGAGCTGTTCTGCGCTGGGAAACACGCCTGACAACTGTTCCACTACGGACAACGGGCAGACCGAATAACTCAATGGTCACATACTGAACAACCGCCGAAGGTCCTCCGCATATTGCGTCGGCGGCAGCAGTGCACCCTATATATAGTTGCGCACCTCAAAAAGGTCATGTAGGATGTTACCCACAGGTGCATAGACGCGGCATTGCTTATCCTGACACAAATGCGGGGTTCTTTTGCTCAAGCAAAAGAACCCCGCTCTCGTTGGCAGGTGAGTAGTGGCAGCCTGTATGAACCCGGGGTTCGAAAAAGGAAAAGGCGTCAGGTGCGCAGACGCGGTCTTTGCATGTATCCTTGCGGACACCCCTGACGCCTTGCCGGTCCGATCTGTCCAGAAAGACATCACGATCCGGTTGCCCGGCCCCCGAAAGGACCAAAGCCGCTACGTCACGCTCAATGTCGCGGCGCAGCACGCACGAACCGTCTGAGAGGCTGACCATCTGATCCGGACATAAAGCCCAACTCAACCGATCCTCCACCGGTAAGCCATTGTGATCAAAACCAAATCCTAAGATCCGCCTTCATCACCGCGGCCCCCTTGGCCCTTGCGCCCCGCTTGGGTTCCTAAGAACCGCTGCGGTGATCAGACTGTTACATTCACACCCTCAACCGACAAGAAAATAGCACTGCAGCATGAAAATTAGACGGGGATAACCTGTTGGTATCCGCCGGGAAAGAGTTGTGGACAACTCTGAAATCCGCGATGCCGCGTGGGGTTGAGGGTGGATAAGTCCGGACATGAAACAGCGGCCCAATTTTGGGCGATTTCTGCAGGTGCGAAGGCCCCGCGCAGTGCCCTAGGCCGAAATTGCAGGGTTTGTACATTCATCGAACCCGCGATCTTTCGAATCGTACATACGGAGATTCGCCGATGCGCTGCACAATTTCCCACGCCCGCGCCCATCTGTGTGATCTGGTCACCCGCGCCCAGGATCCCCGCGAGGTGATCATCCGGACCCGCCACGGCAAACCGCTGGCTGCGTTGATCTCGATCACCGAGGCCAGCCGGATCTGGCACCTGCAGGAAGATGACGAAATCGGGTGGAAACACCTTCTGAGCGGCATCCGCGGAATGTGGTCCGGGGGCGGAACATTCCGGGGATGGAACCGGGGCCGGACGGCACCTATGTCACCGCGCGCGGGGCCGCGCTGAAGGTTCGCGAAATCCAGATGACCCGCGCCGAGGAACGCCGCATTCTTGCGCGGGGCGGTCTGGACCCTGTCGCGGGCGGCGAGCTTGCCGCCCGGCCTGTCCCCTCCTGGCGGAGACGCTGGTTCCGTTTTTGAGAAGCGTTCCGGCCCGGGCGGGATTACCTATTACGCGCTACCAACGACAGCCAGTACCCCCTACAGCCCGACCGGGCCGGAAACACTTCAGTTCACCTGACGTTCCAGAACAGTGCTGTAGGTCGTTCCGTTCCGCAGGCTACGGAAATCCGCATAGATCTTGCCATCCTCATAGCGGGCATCGATCAGGGCATTCACGCCAATCGTCGGATCGGCCGAGCTTTCAACGATGCCGATCTTGCCCGACCCGTCCAGACTGACCGAGCCGGTGGCGTCATAGAAAGTCCAGTCCTCGCTGGCCGCACGCCGCCATTTGCTGGGTCCCCAGAACACGTTGTCCTGCTGCTTTTCGATATGCAGCACCCATTCGGCATTGTTAAAGCGCGGCACGTCACCGGTGGCGGTGCGCGAGGGTGAAACCGTGGTGTAGCTGCCGGCCCAGGTGCCGCGCAGATCCGGTGTGGCATCTGCCAGCGCGGCGGTTCCAAGGGCGAGGGTGGTGGCCAGAGCGGCGGCTCCGGCGGTCATGTATCTGGTCATGGGCTCTCTCCTTCTCTCTGCAAAACAGATTGGGAGGGCGAAAGCGGGTTACAACTTACCTAAGGGAAACTTCATGATCGGTTCATCTAACGCTCAGGCGATGCCCACGCGGATCGGGCGCGCGAACCCCTGCCCGCGCGCCAGATACCATTGCTTTAAACTGTTAAATCAGTTCATCGTGATACTGCCGGTTATCGTGTTCACGAACGTCTTGGTTTCCGGATCGGTCAGCGACGAAAACGTGCCGCTCCCCGAAGCGGTGCCCCATCCGCCAGTGCCACCCGACACGGTCCAGTCCCCCGTCAGCGCGCCATCCGCGCCGAGGCCCTTGGCGACCCAGCTCAGCACCGCCTTGTCCCCTGACGCGGTGTCGAACACGCAGTTGCCGGTGCCCGAGGCCGCGCCCGCATTGATCAGCAAAGCGCCAAAGCAGGCCCCTGTCGCCCCTTCCAGCGGATGGCCGGACGGGACCTCGAAACTGTCGTAATTGGTCTGCGTCTTCACCACCGCGTGGCCGTCAGAAATGCCGTAGACTTCGTTGGTATTCATACCCATCCCCTTGCCCTCGGAATCATAGGTTTCCCCGGATGCCGAGGCGGCGAACAGTCCGATGGCAAGGACAGATATTGCGGTCGTCTGAAAGAACTTTTGCATTATACCCTCTCGTTTCTGAGGCCTGGGCGTTGCAAGTTTCTGGACAAGAAATGCGTCCACCTGAACGCGGTCCCCCGGGATAGACAATACCACATTCTGATCAGATGGTTGGGTATTAATCGCGCGTATGGCGCAGCGGGTGGTCGGTGGAATTGAGAGCAGCGGTTGGCCCGAGAGGGTGAGCGGCGTCCCGGAATTCGTCCAGTGGACGAATTCAGCCGCGAACGGGCGGAGCCACGGGGCGCGAACGCGCCGCCCCATGGGGGCGGGTCGGCGCGGCCCGGCGGTGCTGTCGGATGGGCCACTTGACAGGATGTTCGACGATTGAGAAGTCTAGGTTAAGATCACCAATTCTTGTATTTTTATGTCAATTCAGTTAGATTAACTTTTGATTAGTATGAAATCCGTATGAGCAACACGATGAGAATTTGCTAATGATTCGAGCAATGCGCATATCTTCTATCAGTGCTGTTTTTTGTATTGTAGGAGTTAGCATCGTAGCTGCGCAGGAAGGAGACGTATTTGGCTCAGGAGTGGTGATTGGCACCGGGGCAAATGTCAACATGACTGACCAGTCTGGACCGCAATACGACTCAAATGCCTTGGTTGAAGGTAACAAAGCACTGGGAAACCTGATGGAAGCTTCGCCCAACCGACATAACTATGTTAGCGGCCTCAGTGCTCAGTATGACACGTTCTCAAAAAGCAGTTTTGGTTCCGAGCATCTTTTCGGTGCGGTAAATGGGCAGCCCATTAATCCGTATGGCTCGAACCAAGTATATAATCCAAAGGGTATTTTCAAAGTAGATTAATTGGAGAATTGATTTTGAATGGACTACGTAGAATGGATTAAAAGCCATTCGGTGGCAATACTATCGGTAGCAATTGCTGTGCTCATTACCATTATTGTTTTTTTGACAGTTTTTGTGACAGCTTCACCTTATGTTGCTATTAAACACTCAGTTGGACCTGCGAGCACTCTCACTCTCGACGCGTCTAAAAGATCCATCATTTCAATTGGTGATTTTGCGTGTGCAGAACCTTCACCCGATGCAATGGCAACAATAGCTACCGAGTTGGCGGCTTCAGTTTCAGGGTACTCAGAAACGGCCTCAGACCCAAATGATCAGAATTCCGGTGCAGATGCCGCGCTTGATCTGTTAACCAACAGCACCATTCAAGACTTATTCAGTCGCACGCAGGGCATCCAAGCAATTCGCGATGGCATGTATAGGCTTTGCGAAGCGCGCATGAATGACGGGATAACAAAGGATTTTTACGAAGAGCAAATGATTGATTTGCTCGTGACACTAAACTTCATTGTTCCATTGGAGTTGTGCATCAAGGGAAGCTTGGAATTGCACCCAATGACTGACATCTCCTCAAAACAACTAACCCCGCTCGAAAAAGTAGAACTGAAAACTCG
The DNA here is from genome assembly GCF_056534475.1 of Ruegeria sp. D4. Classification (NCBI taxonomy): domain Bacteria; kingdom Pseudomonadati; phylum Pseudomonadota; class Alphaproteobacteria; order Rhodobacterales; family Roseobacteraceae; genus Ruegeria; species Ruegeria sp. D4. Next base: position 214,955 of record NZ_JBQFPJ010000006.1, on the reverse strand, counting down.
CTTCATGAAAGAATGTACGGCATTTGCTTCAGAGTTCGGTCGTATGATAGCTGCCAATGCATCCGAAAGGATAAACGCAAGACGCAGCGCAAACTTCCAATACAGCATAGAACAACTTCGGCTACGATCGTTCCTTGAACAAGCACAGCAGCAAGAGGCAACAGGTGCAGCCGCGCAAGGCAATCAAGTCTCGAACCCGAGTTCAAACTAGGAATCCATCTTCAACGCAGAAATAAACGCCTCCTGCGGGATATCGACCTTCCCGAACTGGCGCATCTTCTTCTTACCCGCCTTCTGCTTATCCAGCAGCTTGCGTTTCCGCGTGGCGTCGCCGCCATAGCACTTCGCGGTCACGTCCTTGCGCAGCGCTGAGAGGGTCTCGCGGGCGATGACCTTGCCTCCGATGGCGGCCTGGATCGGGATTTTGAACATGTGGCGCGGGATCAGATCTTTCAGCTTTTCGCACATCGCCCGGCCCCGCATCTCGGCCCGGTCGCGGTGAACCATGGTTGACAGCGCGTCGACCGGCTCGTCATTCACGAGGATCGACATCTTGACCAGCGCGTCCTCACGGTAGCCGGTCATCTGGTAGTCGAACGATGCATAGCCTTTGGTCACCGATTTCAGGCGGTCGTAGAAGTCAAAGACGACCTCGTTCAGCGGCAGGTCATAGACGACCATGGCGCGGCTGCCCGCGTAAGTCAGATCCATCTGGATGCCACGGCGGTCCTGGCAGAGTTTCAGCACGTCGCCGAGGTATTCATCCGGAACAAGAATGGTCGCCTTGATGCGCGGTTCTTCCAGGTGGTCGACCTTGGACAGGTCCGGCATGTCGGCGGGGTTGTGCAGCTCGATCATCTCACCGTCTTTCATGAAGACGTGGTAGATCACCGACGGCGCGGTGGTGATGAGGTCGATATCATATTCGCGTTCGATGCGATCGCGGATGACCTCGAGGTGCAAGAGGCCCAGGAAACCGCAGCGGAAGCCAAAGCCCAGCGCGGCCGAGGTTTCCATTTCAAAGCTGAAACTGGCATCGTTCAGGGCCAGTTTGTCGATCGCGTCGCGCAGGTCCTCGAATTCGGCCGAGTCCACGGGAAAGAGGCCGCAGAAGACCACCGGCTGCGCGGGTTTGAAGCCCGGCAGGGCAACCTCGGTGCCATTGCGGTCATTGGTGATGGTGTCACCGACGCGGGTGTCGCGGACCTGCTTGATGGAGGCGGTGAGAAAGCCGATCTCGCCGGGGCCAAGGCTGTCGATCATCTGCATTTCGGGCCTGAACACGCCGACGCGGTCGACATGGTGCAGGGTGCCGTTCGACATGAACTTGACCCGCATACCCTTTTTCAACGTGCCGTCCATGATGCGGACCAGAACGATCACACCCAGATAGGCGTCGTACCACGAGTCGACCAGCATCGCCTTGAGCGGCGCGTCCAGAGTGCCCTTCGGCGCGGGCAACTGACGCACGATGGCTTCCAGCGTCTCGTGGATGCCCTGCCCGGTCTTGGCGCTGACCTGAATGGCGTCGGTCGCGTCGATGCCGATCACGTCCTCGATCTGTTCGGCCACGCGGTCACAGTCGGACGCGGGCAGGTCGATCTTGTTCAGCACCGGCACGATCTCATGATCGGCGTCGATGGCCTGATAGACGTTGGCCAGCGTCTGCGCCTCGACCCCCTGGGTCGAGTCCACGACCAGCAGCGACCCCTCGACCGCACGCATGGACCGCGAGACCTCATAGGCGAAGTCGACGTGGCCGGGGGTGTCGATCAGGTTCAACACGTATTGCTCGCCGTTGTCGGCGGTATAGTCGATGCGGACCGTGTTGGCCTTGATGGTGATGCCCCGCTCGCGCTCGATATCCATGCTGTCGAGCAACTGTTCCTTCATGTCGCGATCCTGCACCGTTCCGGTCTCCTGGATGAGCCGGTCGGCAAGGGTGGATTTGCCATGGTCGATATGCGCGACGATGGAGAAATTGCGGATATGAGCGAGGTCTGTCATGTTCCGCGTATTAGCGGGTTTTTTAAGGCGGTCAAGGTGGAGAACGACTGCAATCGGAACCTGAGCCAAGAAAGAATTGGAGCTTGGCAAACGAATGCCGACAATACTGTGCTCTGCGGTGGGTTGCAGTGAAACTGCCGTCACCTGCGTCGGCAATCGTGTCTTGCCTGAGGGACGATGCTGAAGGTTGGATTGGAAGACCTGCAGGTCTGGTGCGCGCAGAACTGATCCTGCCGAAGAAGGGGTTATCCGATGGAACATTCCGGTCGCCGGGGCCAGTGCATACTGCCGAGTATTCCAGACAATCGAAGGGTCAATTGAAGCTGTTCAAGAGTGGTTGGCGTTCCTGCCTTGACCGGTGCCGGGCTGAAGCCCGGCCTACGGGTGTGGCGGGGTTGACCCCAGTAATCACTTTTTCGCAACGCATGATTGATCCGAACCCCCGATTAATTCATACTCCGCCGCAGACCGAGAGGGGCGTCAGATCTCTCCGGGCAGGCAATAAAAACGAGGCTCGAGTATGAAACAGTTCCTCTTAATCGCATTCTGTGCGGCGTCGCTGACGGCGGTGGCTCCGGCCCCTTCGTATGCGGCCAAGATCAAACAGGCATGTCTGGCGTCCGACCGGGCGGCGGCGACGCGGGATCGGTGCAGCTGCATTCAGCATGTGGCCAATCAGGCATTGACGCGCAGCGACCAGAAGACCGTCGCCAAGTGGTTTACCGACCCACACAAGGCGCAGGAGTTGAAGATGTCGAAAACTGCGCGCGATGACGCGCTGTGGGATCGGTATCAGAACTTCGGCCAGATGGCGCAGGCGATCTGCAGCTAAGCCGGACGCAATCCTTGACCTGACGCCCGCTGCCCCTCAGAAAAGGCGCAGCGAGAGGATTTTGCATGGTTATGAAAGGGCTGAGCTTGCGCGGCCTCGAAGTGTTCGAGGCGCTGGCGCGGACGGGATCGGTGGCGCAGGCGGCCGAGATCACCGGGCTAAGCCAGCCGTCGGTCAGCCAGCAGTTGCGCAATCTGGAAAACGCGCTGGGGGCCGAGCTTGTGGATCATGGGCGGCGACCGATGCGGCTGACGCAGGCCGGGCGCAGCTTTCTGGCCCGGACCAGAGCCGTGCTGGCCGAATTGCAGATGGCGCAGAGCGAGCTTTCCGTAATGGACCTGGGGCATCTGGCCACGCTGTCCATCGGTCTGATCGACGATTTCGACAACGAACTGACCCCACGGCTGGCAACGTTGCTGGCCGACAGCCTGACCCGGTCGAAATTCAAGCTGATCACGCTGTCCAGCCTTGACCTGTTTCAGGCGCTTGAGGACCAGCGGCTGCATCTGGCGGTCTCGGCCCATAGCGGCGAGGTGCTGGAGGGCGTGGTCGAGTACCCTCTGGTCCGCGATCCGTTCATACTGGTGGCCCCAAAAGGCGCCGGAGGTGTGGAGGCCGCGCTGCGGGACTTGCCGTTCCTGCGGTATGCCCGCGAACAGTTGATCAGCCGCCAGATCGAGAGCCAGTTGGCGCGGCAGCAGGTCGAGTTCGAGGAACGGTTCGAGATCGGCTCGCATCTGGCGCTGATGGCGATGGTGGCGCGGGGCTTGGGCTGGGCGATCACCACACCGCTGGGCTATATGCGGGCGGCGCGGTTTCATGACGGGCTTGAAGTCTATCCGGCCCCGTTCGGAGAGTTTTCGCGCACCATCTCACTGTTCACCCGCACGGACTGGCCCGACGAGGTTCCGCGCGAGATTGCGGGCATGATTCAAAGGCTGATGCGGAGCCATATCCTTGACCCCGCGATCGAGCAGGTGCCGTGGCTCAGCGACCGGCTGAAGGTGATCGGCTAAGCCCTCAGATGGGCGTCCAGCCCTTCGACCGCCGCTTCAATCAGGTCAAGCGCACCGTCAAAATCACGGGTATAGTACGGATCGGGCACATGGTCGGCCCCGGTCTGGGGCGCGAAGTCTGTCAGCAGGCGGACAGGGGTTTGGTTGCCCGGTGGGCGCAAGGCCTCGATGTCTGCCAAGTTGCTGGCGTCCATCCCGATGATCAGGTCGAACCGGTTGAAATCGGCCGCCAGGAACTGCCGCGCGCGCAGGTCGCTCAGGTCGATGCCCCGGGTGTTGGCGGCGGTCTGCATCGGGCCATAGGGCGGATTGCCGGTGTGCCAGCCCATGGTGCCGGCGCTGTCGGTTTCGTGCTGCGGGGCACGGGCGCGGAACACGCCCTCGGCCGCGGGTGAGCGGCAGGTATTGCCGAGACAGACAAACAGGATACGGTGGGTCATAAGCCAAGGTTTAGCGCGCGGAGGAGACATGGGAAAGATCGTCATTCTGACCGGAGCCGGAATTTCAGCCGAAAGCGGGTTGAGCACGTTTCGCGATGAAGGCGGATTATGGGCGCAGCACCGCATCGAAGATGTGGCCACGCCCGAAGGTTTTGCCCGCGATCCCGCGCTGGTCCACGGGTTCTACAATGCCCGCAGAAAACAGGCCGCGCAGGTGCAGCCAAACGCGGCGCATGAAGCCTTGGCACGGCTGCAGCGGGATTGGCGCGGAGACGTGGTCATCGTGACCCAGAATGTTGACGGCTTGCATGAGGCGGGCGGGGCCAAAGGGGTCATCCATATGCATGGCACTCTGGCCGGCGCATTGTGCTCGGCCTGCAACCATCGCTGGCAGGCCCCGACGGAAATGGTAGTGGGCGAACGTTGTCCCGCCTGTGACCATCCAACCGCCCGCCCCGACGTCGTCTGGTTTGGCGAGATGCCCTATTTCATGGACGACATCTATGATCATCTGGCCGACGCCGCGATCTTTGCCGCCATCGGCACATCGGGTCAGGTTTATCCTGCGGCGGCTTTTGTGCACGAGGCGCAGGCCGCAGGGGCGCAGACGATCGAGCTGAACCTTGAACCGTCCTCCGGAGCGTCCCATTTTGATGAGACGGTATTTGGCCCGGCCACACAGATCGTGCCCGGGTGGGTGGATCGGCTGCTGGATCGGACCTGATGACATCCGTTACAATCGGGTTCACGCGTATTGGAATAAGACCCGAAAACAGGAGACCCCGATGGAGGAAAATCAGACCCGGAGCGGTGAAGTTCTGGAAGACGGCACATTTGCAGGTCGGGACGCGCTTGGTGACAAGCTCGCCAATCTTTGGTGGACATTCCTGCTGCGTGGGCTGATGGCCGCCGCACTTGGGCTTGCAGCCCTGTTCTGGCCGACCGGCAGCATCACGGTTCTGTTGCAACTGGTCGGTCTGTTGCTGATTCTCGATGGCGGGCTGACGTTGCTGGGGTTCGGGCGGCGCGGGCTGATTGGCGGGTTTGGCATCGGCGCCGTACTGATTGGTCTTATACTGCTGATCTGGCCCGAAGGAACCGCCCGGCTTGCCTTCTTCCTGCTTGGGGCCTGGGCGCTGATTGTCGGGATCGGATCCGTCATGACGTGGCGGCAGATGCACGAGATGGACCCGGCAGGGCCGACCCTGCGCAATTCCGGAATCATCGCCATTCTGATCGGTTTGTTTCTGATGTTCTGGCCCGGCAGCGGGTTGGTGGCGCTGGGATGGGCAATCGCGTTTTCCGCGCTGGCATTTGCCGCCGTAATGTTCTGGCTGACGGCCCGGTTCAAACGGACCCATGACCGGATCGCCATGCGAGTCGTCAACAGATAGCAAACATACCCGGACCGCCAAAGGGCAACAGGCCGGGCTAAAGCCCCGGCCTGACGCATGGATGACGGCCGCAGAGCGGCCTGAAGACGGGCGTTGGTTCAGTTGGAATGCGAGCCGTGGCCGCCCTGATCCTGACGCTCGAGATCGACCGGGACCTCGACCGTGACTTCACCGGCCTGTTCGAAAATCAGGGTGACAGGAACGGTTGCACCCTGTTCGAACGGCTGCTTCAGGCCCATGAACATCACGTGATCGCCGCCGCGTTTCAGCATGTGGACCTCGCCCGCGGGGATGGCAAAGCCTTCCTCGACATGCATCATCTTGGCGACGCCGTTTTCGTCTACCTCGTGGGTATGAAGCTCGACCCGTGCCGCCACATCCGACGTCACACCGATCAGACGGTCATCCTGACCGCTGTCATTCCGGATCATCATGAAAGCTGCGCCCGCCTTGGCCGATTTGCCCGAAGATCTGGCATAGGCGCCTTCGACCAGGATCAGGTCCTGGGCAAATGCGGTAGTGGCCATGGCTACGGTGGCGATGGTGGCGAACAGGGTGGATTTGAAGGACATTGTGCCTCTCCTTTGATTTGATCTGAAAACTGGTTTGGAATCAGATCAGAAAAGGAGGCGCGCGGGCCGGTTTGCGCGGCAGCGTCCGGGCGACGAGGTTTTCGGCCAACGGCAATGGGGCCGGTTGCGAAAGGCGCGGAGCAGCAGGCAACTCGGGTTGCGCCGCCGCCAACGCCCCCAGAAGGCTCAGGGCGTAGTCAGGGCAGTAATGCGGGGCTTTGGTGGGCTGGCCGTCTTCGTCCATGTAGACGACAACCGGGCCGGTTCCGGTGCACAGCACCATCTGACCAACGGCGCGGTCCATCCCCCGCGACACAGCCACCCCCTGCCCGGTCAGAATGACGAGCAGGGAAATGGCCAGAGCCAGATTTTGCTTGAATACGGATCTCATCTTATCCGCGATATACGCCCGCTTTCGCGCGCGTCACAAGGGCATTCGCCTGCGTCCTTTTCTTCGCGTCAGGTATCCACGCCGTTACGACGGACTTGGCTTTTGGTCAGGCTGGTGTGAAGATGGTTCACCCGTCTCTGCATCCGCGTGCAGGCCGCAAAGGTTCTGGCGCAAACGGTAGCCAACAGAGAGAAAAAGTAAAACGATTTTAACGACATATCCACAATCTCCACCGGAATTGCGAGTCAGACAATAGACTTGCCACCGATGGGCGTCTGTGAACAATTTCACGAAAGAGAATAAAACTATTTCTCTTTGAGGAACAGTTTGCAATCAGGCCAAGAAAAAGGCCCCGCACCGGGCGGGTGCAGGGCCAAAACTCTTGCTGTGAAAAAGATCAGGCCGAGGCTTGTGCCTTGGCGATTTCCTTTTTCACTTTCAGCGCGTTTGCCGACAGCTCATCGTCTTTGGCCTTGGCCAGGAACGCGTCCAGACCACCGCGGTGGTCAACCGAACGCAGAGCAGCAGCCGAGATGCGCAGCTTGACGCCACGGCCCAGTGTTTCGGACTGCAGAGTAACGTCGTTCAGGTTCGGCAGAAAGCGACGCTTGGTTTTGTTATTGGCGTGGCTGACATTGTTGCCAGTCATCGGGCCTTTTCCGGTCAGTTCGCAACGGCGCGACATGGTTTCTTCCTTTGTTTCTGGAGGCCGGGCTACTGCCTGCGGCCAAATCACAAGGGGCGCAACCCGAAGTCGCGCCCGAAAACTGGTTGGATGCGTGTAGTGGGAATCGGCGGAAGGGTCAAGACGGATGCTGCGAATTCTTTCCGACACCTTCGGAGGTAATCCGCGATGTCCGACCGGGACATCCGTTTCGGGCAATAATCGCAATCCTTGCTGCCCGGATCACGGGTTCAGAAGCAGGGGCTTGTTGTTGCGCAAGTGGCGCGCGACCAGCCGGGCCTGTTGCGGCCCGCGCGGAATGAAACGGGCGGGATCAGTCTCATGTGTCACGTCCGCCAGTTCCGGGAAAATGGCGAAAATCTCCTCGCGCGCCGCATCGCTGAGGGTCTTGAGCGCTTCGGGTCCGGTGAAAAGGCTTTCGGTGGGGGCGTCTTCGGCGAAGATGATCTCGTGCCGGTCAAAGAGCAGGTGAAAATACTCAACCTCAGCCAGCGTGTCATCAACATGGATACCCGGCAGTTGCGTCAGCTTGATCGCGGGGATTAGCACCTCGGGCGCGCCGAACATGCGCATCGCGATTTTCGACCGCACCACCATGCGGTGCTGCCGGGAGACCAACAGATCCTGCTGCGGCAACCCGCCGCCCAGGGCTCCGGCGTGGATCCGGACGGGCCGGAGTTTGGGGTTGGCGGCAAGAATCTTTGCGCCCATGCGGCGGCGACCGATCCAGCGAATGGGCTGCAGCCCGTGGCCGCCAGTGGGAATTCTGTCGCCCGTGCGCAGGTTCTGGATGGGCACGGGTCCGTGTTCGGTCTGAATTTCCGTGTCGCGGGTAAAGCAGGGAACACCGGCTCCGTTTTCGAAGGTGGAATAGGTGACGGTACTGCCCGACGGCAGGGTGAACGTGCCACTGGACAACGAATAGCCGGTCCCGGCCACAACCGTGATGGTGCCAAATGTGTTGTCGGTGATGACCGTGCCCGTAGGCAGGTTCAGCGTATCGGTTCCGCTGCCACCGCGTATATCGCCGGACACATTGGTGCTTTGGAAATCGAGCGTATCATTGCCGCCGCCCAGGCGGATGTTGGAAACGTCCGACCCACGGACGGTGACCGTGTCGCCTGCTCCGCCGGCCGCCAGCGTGCCGCCGATGGTGCTGCCCGTGATGGTGATGTCATCGCTTCCGGCATTGCCGCGCACATCACCCACGACCGTGCTGTTCGAGACGTTGATGACGTCATTGCCCTGCCGCCCACGGATATTGTCGATCGGTGAACCCTGCGGCGTGCCGTTCAGGGTGCCGTTGTTATTGGTGACGTCGATGTTGTCGGCACCGTTGGTGCCATTGATATTGGGCATGATCGACAGTTCCCGTTGATCTGTTCAGTCTGGCTCCTGCCCTGCGGCCTCAACATGTGCCACCTTGAGGGACGAGCGCCCGAGCGCCCGGATCCCGTTAAGTATTCATATCTAATACAACATCAGATGGAATCGCACCACCTTTGCCGGAATTCCGGCCCGGACCTAATGCCCGGATAGGGTGCCGAGCATACGATCCGCCGCTGCGGTGGGGCTGATATTGCCCGAACCGACCTCGGCGCTCAGCCGCTCCATCTCGGCGCGGATTTCGGGTGCGTCAAGCTGCGCCAGAAGGGCATGGCGCACCTCCTGATCGAACCAGAAGCGGGCCTGCGCAGCCCGGTTCGCGTGCCAATGACCGTTGTCGCGGCGCCATTGGGTGAGGGATTGCATCTCGTCCCAGGCCTGTTCCAGTCCATGTTCCTCGACCGCCGAGACGGTCATCGCTTTCGGAAAACCTTCGGGGTCCTGCGGACGTTTGCGCAGCAGGCGCAGCGCACCGGCATAATCGGCGCAGGTGCGGGTGGCGGTGGCCTTCAGGTCGCCGTCGGCCTTGTTGACCAGAATCATGTCGGCCATTTCCATGATGCCGCGCTTGACGCCCTGCAATTCGTCGCCGCCTGCGGGCGCAAGCAGCAGCAGGAACAGATCGGACATTTCCGAAACCACGGTCTCGGACTGGCCGACGCCCACGGTTTCGATCAGCACCACGTCAAAGCCGGCCGCTTCGCACAGGGCAATCGCCTCGCGCGTGCGGCGGGCAACACCGCCCAGGTGGCTTTGGCTGGGGGACGGGCGGATAAAAGCGTTCTTCTCGCGGCTCAGCCGTTCCATCCGGGTCTTGTCGCCCAGAATCGAGCCGCCCGAGCGGGCCGAACTGGGGTCGACCGCCAGAACCGCGACGCGCAGCCCCTGCTCCGTCAGCATCATGCCAAAGCTTTCGATGAAGGTGGATTTGCCGACACCCGGCGTCCCCGAAAGGCCGATGCGCAGCGATTGCCGATCCGCTGTTGCCAGATGGGATAGCAATTCGGCGGCCTGCGCCCGGTGATCGGCGCGGCGGCTTTCTACCAGCGTGATGGCGCGTGCCAGCGCGCGGCGGTCGCCCTGCAGAATTCTGTCCCCAAGCTCGGCGGTGTTCATGGATGGGTCCCTCGTCGAAATTTGCCCTAGATGACGGAGTGGGGCCGGGTTTGTCCAGTACCCGCGGCAGGGTTTCGGCGCACGCGTTCTGGACCTTGGCGGTGCCATTGGGGATAAGGCGGCATGACCCGACTGCCGATAGATGATGCCCTGCCCGATCTGATCTCAGCGCTGAAGGCGCGGGGCCGTGCCGTGTTGCAGGCCCCGCCCGGCGCGGGCAAAACCACCCGGGTGCCTCTGGCGATGCTCGACGCCGGTCTGTGCGATGGCAGGATCGTGATGCTGGAACCCCGGCGTCTGGCTGCGCGGGCGGCGGCCGAGCGCATGGCCGAAACCCTGGGAGAGCGCGCAGGCCAGACCGTGGGCTATCGGGTGCGCGGCGATGCCAAAGTCTCGAAAACGACCCGGATCAAGGTTGTGACCGAAGGTATTCTGACCCGGATGCTGCAGTCCGAACCCGACCTGCCGGGTATTGGCGCGGTGATTTTCGATGAATTCCACGAACGGTCCCTGAATGCTGATCTGGGTCTGGCCCTGTGTCTTGAGGTCACGGCTGCGCTGCGGGACGACCTGATCCTGCTGGCGATGTCGGCGACACTGGATGCAGAACCGGTGGGGCAGCTGATGGATGCCCCCCTGGTGACGTCAGAAGGGCGCAGCTACCCGGTTGAAACACGCTGGCTGGACCGGCCTTTGAGCGCGCAGGCACGACGGCTGGATGCGCTGGTCGATCTGGTCGTGCGGGCTGAGCGTGACAGCCGCCCGGCAGGCGGCGGGATGCTGGTGTTTCTGCCGGGCGAAGGTGAAATCCGGCGCGCCGAGTCGGCCTTGTCGGGGCGGTTGCCCGGCGACTGCGTGGTACGGCCCTTGTTCGGGACAATGCCCTTTGCCGCCCAGCGCGCCGCAATTGCGCCAGTTGATCAGGGGCGCAAGGTGGTGCTGGCAACATCAATTGCCGAAACCTCTCTGACCATCCCCGACATACGGGTGGTGGTCGACATGGGACAGGCGCGACGGGCGCGGTTCGATGCCGGATCGGGCATGTCCCGGCTGGTGACCGAACGGGTCACGCGGGCCGAGGCCACGCAACGCGCGGGCCGAGCCGGTCGTGTCGCCGAAGGCCTGTGCTATCGGCTGTGGTCGAAAGGCGAGGATGGCGCATTGGCCGCCTACCCGCCCGCCGAGATCGAGGCGGCGGACCTGACCGGTCTGGCGCTGGAACTGGCATTGTGGGGGGCCGAACCGGGCGATCTGGCATTTCTGACGCCACCACCCGAGGGGGCCATGTCCGAAGCGCGGGCACTGTTGGCGATGCTGGGTGCGCTGGATGCCCGTGGGCGGATCACTGATCACGGGCGGGCGCTTGCGGCGCTGCCCCTGCACCCTCGGTTGGGGCACATGCTGGTGCACGCGGGTGCTGACGCCGCGCCGCTGGCGGCGTTGATGGCCGAACGGGATCCGTTGAAGGGCGCGCCAGCCGATCTGTCCCTTCGGCTTGAAGCGTTACGAGATCCACGCGCGTTCCAACGCAATCGGGTCTGGCCGGTGAACATGAGTGTTGTGGAGCGCATCAAGGGCGAAACCAGGCGGTTGCGGGCGCAGTCCGGCGGGGCTGGTGAATTGTCCCCTGCGACCATGGCGGCGCTGGCCTATCCCGACCGCGTCGGTCAGCGGCGCAAGGGGAACGTACCACGCTATGTCCTTTCAGGCGGCAAGGGTGTTGTGCTGGACAATGGCGACACGCTGGCCGCCGCACCCTATCTGGTGGTGATCGATACGGACGGAAACCCGCGTGAGGCCCGCGTGCGAATGGCGGTGCAGATCACCGAGCGGGACATCCGCGACCTGTTCATCGATCAGATCGCATGGATCGACAGTTGCGACTGGTCCAGGCGCGAACGCAGGGTCGTGGCCCGCCAGCAGGAAAGGTTCGGGGCGATCGCTCTGGACGACAGGATCTGGAAGGACGTGCCCGCAGAACAGGTGGCGCGCGCCATGTTGGACGGTGTACGCGATCTGGGGTTGCGTCTGGACGGGGCCGCCGCCCGGCTTGCTTCCCGGGTGGAACTGGTCCGGGCCGGAGGGGTGGACCTGCCGGACTTCTCGGTCGAAGGGCTGCTGGCGGATCTGGAAAGCTGGTTGCTGCCGATGTTGGCGGGCGTGCGCAATGCAGAAGACTGGAAACGCTTCGATCTGTTGCCTGCCCTGCGGGGGCGACTGGACTGGACGCAGACGCAGGAGCTGGACCGCCGCGCACCAGGATCGTTCGAGACGCCGCTGGGTCGGAAAATTCCGATCGACTATGGCGGGGCGGTGCCCGAAATCTCGGTCCGGTTGCAGGAAATGTTCGGAGTGACGCGCCACCCGGTCATCGGGGATGAACCGTTGAAGATCACCCTGCTGTCGCCGGCACAGCGTCCGATCCAGATCACGCGCGATTTGCCGGGTTTCTGGGCGGGGTCCTATGCGGATGTGCGCAAGGATATGCGGGCGCAATATCCCAAACACCCCTGGCCGGAAGATCCGACTCAGGCCGACCCGACCCTTCGCGCCAACAGGCGCCACAAGTGAAGACAGCTCCCCGCGCGGGATTTTCAGTGAATTTTCGTGACCGCCACCGGGTGTGCGTGAGCACGTGGTAGAGTCGGAGCGGCAACACTTTCCGGAAATGAAAGCTCGTTGAAAACACTCCGTTAGGTTCCTAAATGATATCTGCCTAATGCAGGTTATGGAAACTGACGCGAACACATGAAAAACAAGCTACAAAAGCTCTGGAACGAGGTCGGCAAACCTCTGTTTCAGCGCCCGGAACGGGTGCAGTTTGCCGCGCTTTGCACACGCAGAACCGAAACCGGTGAGGATGTTCTGCTGATCACCAGCCGCGAAACCAAAAGGTGGGTCATTCCCAAGGGCTGGCCGATTGACGGCCTCGACGGGGCCGAGACCGCTTTGCAGGAAGCGTGGGAAGAGGCCGGCGTGCGGGCCACTTCTTTCGACAAAACACCGATCGGGCATTTCACCTATGACAAGATCCTGAAGGACGGCACATCCCAGGCGGTCCGGACAAATGTCTACCGCATACCGGTGACGGAACTGTCGGATCAATACCCCGAGGCGCATGAGCGTCAGCGGTGCTGGGTGTCGCCCAAAGTGGCCGCGGAACGTGTGAACGAGCCGGAATTGCGCGATTTGCTGCTGCATTTGTAACAGTAAAACGTAAAATTGATGACATGTCGGTTGCCCAACCTTCCGAAAACCGTTAGCGGCCTGCATCCAAATCCCTAACGGCCCAAACAGATGTCAGAATCGCAGACCAAATCCCGCTGGCGCGCACTGGACAGCGACCTTCACCGTATTTCACGGCTCGAGCATGCGAATGCGCATGTGGCGCGGCCGTTGCTGGCCCCGGGGATCGCGCTGGCCTTCATCGCGCTGGCCGGTTTGTCCGCAGCGGTACTGTTCGGTCAGGCCGATGGCAGTCTGATCGTGGTCGCGGCCGCAGGGTTCGGGGCCTATATGGCGATCAATATCGGCGCCAATGACGTGGCCAACAATATGGGCCCTGCGGTAGGTGCCAACGCTCTGACCATGGGCGGTGCGATCCTGATCGCCGCCGTGGCCGAAAGCGCCGGAGCTTTGTTGGCCGGCGGCGATGTGGTTTCGACCATCTCGAAAGGCATCATCGATCCGATGTCGGTGCAAAACAACAACGTCTTCATATGGGCGATGATGGCAGCGCTGATTTCATCGGCCATGTGGGTCAACCTGGCCACCTGGATCGGCGCGCCGGTGTCCACGACCCATTCGGTGGTCGGCGGCGTCATGGGCGCCGGAATTGCGGCGGCCGGGCTGAGCGCGGTGAGCTGGGGCACCATGGGCGCCATTGCCGCCAGCTGGGTCATTTCACCGGTGCTGGGTGGCGCAATCGCCGCCTGTTTCCTGGCGTTGATCAAGGCCAAGATCCAGTATCAGGACGACAAGATTGCCGCTGCCCGTTTTTGGGTTCCGATCCTCGTCGCGGTCATGGCGGGGGCATTTGCCACCTATCTGTCCGTCAAGGGCCTGAAGCGGATCGTGAAGATCGATCTGGAATACGCCCTGCTGATCGGTCTGGCCGCAGCCCTGCTGGTCTGGGCGGTTACCGTGCCTTGGGTGCGTCGAAAGTCCGAAGGTCTCGAGAACCGCACCCGGTCGCTGAAAACCCTGTTCGGGTTGCCTCTGGTGATTTCGGCCACGTTTCTGAGTTTTGCCCACGGTGCCAATGACGTCGCCAACGCGGTTGGCCCGCTTGCGGCGATTGTGCACGCGGCAGAGTTCGGAGATTTCTCGGCCAAGGTGTCCATTCCCACATGGGTGATGGTCATCGGGGCCTTCGGCATTTCGTTTGGCCTGTTCCTGTTCGGCCCCAAGCTGATCCGCATGGTCGGAAGCCAGATCACCAAACTGAACCCGATGCGCGCATTCTGCGTGGCCCTGTCGGCAGCCATTACGGTAATCTTCGCCAGTTGGCTGGGCCTGCCCGTCAGCTCGACCCACATTGCTGTGGGCGCGGTTTTCGGGGTTGGCTTCTACCGCGAGTGGCACTCGGACCGCCGACGGAAAGTTACCAACCGCCGGCGCTCGTCCGAGTTGCAGCTGGCACCTGAAGAGTACCAACGCCGCAAGCTGGTACGCCGGTCGCATTTCATGACCATTGTGGCGGCATGGGTTATTACAGTGCCTGCGGCAGCGGCAATGTCTGCGGTGATCTTCTGGGTGCTGACGGCGTTTTCCTGAGCTGTCTCAAGCCCGGATCCGGTCCGGTGTCAAAGGCTCGGCGGGGGCTCTTTCGATCAGGTACCGCACTTTTTCGCATAGCGGCGCCGAAGTGCCGGCTTCGTTGGCGATGCGAACGATCTCGCCCTGCAAACTGTCGATTTCCGTCGGCCTGCGTGCCGCCAGATCATAGGCCATGGATGTGCGTGCGCTGGGGTCAATGGTCAGCATCCGGGATGCAATCCGGGTAAAAAGCGGTGTTGGCAGGCGCAAAACATATGGCGTCATCCACGCCGGAAGCGGCGTGGTCGACGCGACGGGATGACCGGCGGCTTTCAGCACACGCAGTGCCTCACCCATCTGCTCGGCCATCAAACGCCGCCACGCCCGGTTCATGAGCTGTTCACGCAGGGTCAGGCCGGACAGGGCATTCAGGGCGTTGTTTAGATTGATGACCAGTTTGCCCCATTGCACCGCCTGAATATCGTCACTTTCAGACACCGGCAAATCCGCGCTGCCCAGCGTCTGGCCCAATGCGCCCGTTCCGCTTTCGACTATGATATCGCCGGAGGTCGCCCGGTGAAAACAGGCGGGTTCTGTCGGCACAACGTTGAATGGCACCATTCCGGCGCGCACATCGTACCCCGGCAAGGCTGCACGCAGGATGCGAGCGTTTTCCATACCATTTTGCCACGACAAAATCGGTGCGCTTGTCGGGGCAAAGCGGGCGATATCCGCCGCCAGATCCGCCGTGGCGCCCGTTTTGACCGACACAATCACGATCCCGGCCCGGGACAGGCAGGCCGGGTCTTCGCTCAGGGTCAATCTGTCCGGCGCGATGTGACGATGCAGGCCCGAGAAATCGGTCACCGTCAGGCCCTGCCCCCGGATCGGGTCCAGAATTCGGGCGCGACCCAGCAAGGTGACCTGATGCCCCGCATCAGCCAGTAACGCGCCGCAATAGCACCCGATGCTGCCGGCTCCGGCAATGACGATGTTCATGACGGCCCTCCTGCCGTTGGCGGGTCAGAAGGTTTGGTAGCACGAGCCGACGGGAAACGGCCAGTGTTTGCCTCTGGCGTGCAGTGCAAAATTAACCCTGTGTTAGCCAGGAGATCCTAGCGTGAGGCATCTGCTGATCAGGAGGTCTGCCATGGACGATTCGAACCCTTTCGAGGCCACACGCCCTTTGCCCACCGCCACGCGCCCGCTTTTGGGGCAAACCATTCTGGTTGTCGAGGACAGCCGTTATGCCTGCGATGCGATCCGGCTGATGTGTCTGCACAGCGGCGCGCGGATCCGGCGGGCGGACTGTCTGACATCTGCGCGGCGTCATCTGAAGATCTATCGCCCATCGGTCATTCTGGTGGACATGGGGCTGCCCGACGGGCCCGGGGCGGACCTGATTGCCGAACTTAACGAGGCCTCGCCCCGGATCGGCGTCATATTGGGTCTGTCCGGCGATGACTGTGCCGAGCAACTGGCAATGCAGGCCGGTGCAGACGGTTTTCTGAACAAGCCCCTGAACTCTCTGGCCTGTTTCCAGCGCACCATTCTGGAGTTGCTGCCCGAAGATCGCCGCCCCGGCGGACTGCATGCCATCCAGGATGAGGTCATACGCCCCGATCCGATGGCCTATCAGGACGACATGGCCCATATCGCCGACGTTCTGGCCGGGCCAAACGACCACCGGACACTGGACTATGCCGCGCAATTTCTGACCGGCGTGGCCCGCGATGCGGAAGACACGGTGCTGGCAGACGCCGCGCAAAAGCTGGCCGCGTCCCGGGCTGCGGGTGCGCCTGTGACCGCGCGGGCGGCGCAGGTGGCCGGTATCGTTCAGTCCCGCTTACAACAGCGGGAGGCGATCTGACATGGTCACGGCGTATTTCATCACGGCCACGCTGCTGTTTCTATGGGCCTACCGGCAGACGCGCACGGCGGCGCGAAGTATTCGAAACAACCGGCAGCATCTGGAAAACCCGCTTGACTGATCCGCTGGCTGAGCGGCTGATCGTCGTCCGGTCAGACCCCTGCGTGAGTGGTGAGGCCAGGATGCCGAGGGGAAAGGCAATTCACGCCTTGCGCCAAATGAGGTGGGTTCGTGTGGATTAAGGGATTGCATCACCGGTCAGCGCGTATCGATGCGCGGGGCCTATGGCGCGATCCCGGAAACGGCCCGTCAGGGCAACCGCCCGCGCAAGGCGGGCGTTACCGGATCACTCCTGCGGAATGAGGCGCAAGCCCAGTTCCATAAGCTGATCCGAGGTCGGATCGGACGGGGCGTCCATCATCAGATCCTCGGCGCGTTGGTTCATCGGGAACATCATGACCTCGCGGATGTTGGCCTCATCGGCCAGCAGCATAACGATCCGGTCGATACCGGCAGCACAGCCACCGTGCGGCGGCGCGCCGTAATGGAAGGCATTGAACAGGGCACCGAAGCGGGATTTGACTTCGTCCTCACCATAACCGGCCAGTTCAAAGGCCTTCAGCATGATTTCGGGTTTGTGGTTCCGGATCGCGCCCGAAACCAGTTCATAGCCGTTGCAGGCCAGATCGTACTGATAGCCGCGCACGTCCAACGGATTGCCGTTCAGCGCCTCCATCCCGCCTTGGGGCATCGAGAACGGGTTGTGCTCAAAATCGATCGCACCGGTTTCCTCGTCCTGCTCGTAGATCGGGAAATCCACGATCCAGGCAAAGGCAAAACGGTCCTTCTCGGTCAGGTTCAGTTCTTCGCCGATCACGTCGCGCCCTTTGCCTGCAACCTTTTCAAAGGCTTTCGGCTTGCCGCCCAGGAAGAAAGCCGCATCGCCGACACCCAGACCCAACTGCTGACGGATCGCCTCGGTCCGCTCGTGGCCGATGTTCTTGGCCAGCGGGCCGGCGGCCTCCATGCCTTCGCCCTGATCGCGCCAGAAGATGTAGCCCATACCGGGCAGACCTTCTTTCTGGGCAAAGGCGTTCATACGGTCACAGAACTTTCGGCTGCCACCATTCGGCGCAGGGATGGCGCGGATTTCGGTGCCTTCCTGCTCGAGCAGCTTCGCGAATATCGCGAAGCCAGATCCGCGGAAATGGTCGGAGACCACTTGCATTTTGATAGGATTGCGCAGGTCGGGCTTGTCGGTGCCGTACCACAGGGCCGAGTCCTTGTAGGAAATCTGCGGCCAGTCCTGATCGACCTTGCGACCACCGCCGAATTCTTCGAACACGCCGGTCAGAACGGGTTGGATGGTATCGAACACGTCCTGCTGCTCGACAAACGACATCTCGAGGTCGAGCTGGTAGAAATCGGTGGGCGAGCGGTCGGCGCGCGGGTCTTCGTCGCGAAAGCACGGCGCGATCTGGAAATACTTGTCAAAGCCCGACACCATGATCAGCTGCTTGAACTGCTGCGGGGCCTGCGGCAGGGCGTAGAACTTGCCCGGATGCAGGCGCGAGGGCACCAGGAAGTCGCGCGCGCCTTCGGGCGACGAGGCGGTGATGATTGGCGTCTGATACTCGCGGAAGCCCTGATCCCACATACGCTTGCGCATCGAGGCGACAACGTCCGAGCGCAGGGTCATGTTCTGCTGCATGGCCTCGCGGCGCAGGTCCAGATAGCGATAGCGCAGGCGGGTTTCCTCTGGGTATTCCTGATCGCCGAAAACCATCAGCGGCAGTTCTTCGGCGGCGCCCAGCACTTCGAGTTCGCGGACATATACCTCGATCTCGCCGGTCGGCAATTTCGGGTTCACTAGTTCGGCATCACGCGCCTTGACGGTGCCGTCGATGCGGATGCACCACTCGGAGCGCACCTTTTCTAGGGCCGTAAAGGCGGCGCTGTCGCCGTCGCACAGCACCTGGGTTACGCCGAAATGGTCGCGCAGATCGATGAACAGCACGCCGCCGTGATCTCGGACCCGATGCACCCAGCCGGACAGGCGGACGGTTTCACCGACATTGGCGGCGGTCAGAGCGGCGCAGGTGTGGCTGCGGTAGGCGTGCATGGATCATATCCCTTCGGGCGCAGAATTCGTCGCGCCGATACACCCCGTCGGGCTTGGAAAGTCAAGGCGGGTCGCGTCGTCAAAACGGCCTTTGCACGTTGCCCGAGTAGAAATAGATGCCCAGCCCGGCCGCGAAGATGATATTGCCCGCAATCGCGTGCAACAGCACCGCGTAGAAAAACGATCCGCGCTTGCGGTAGGCCCAGGTGAACAGCAGCCCGCCGCCTAAGGTCATGAGGGCGACAATCCAGCTCCAATACATCAGGTGCGCCAGTGAAAACAGCGCGGCATTGAGAAGATAGGCCGCGCGGCCGTCCGGCAGGATCCCGTGATAGCGGCGAAAGAACAGAGGCCGGAAAAGCAGCTCCTGCGGCAGGGCCGAGGCCAGCGGATACCCGAGCCAGATGAGGGCCAGAAACTCGGGCCGGTGGAGCAGCAGGTAGAACGCTGCGTCCTGCCGTGTCCACAACACCAGGATCGAGCAGAACAGGGCCATGGCGAAGATGAACACCAACAGTTCGGCCCAGGACCAGTTGTGCCAGTTCCAGCGTAGTTCGGCCCATGAAAAGCCGGGCGTGTTGTGCAACAGAACGATCCCGATTGCCGTGAAGATGAACAGCATCGGAAACATCCAGTTCGGCGGGAAAAGGACGGCAATCAGGACCGGGACCGCGACGAAGAACAATCCGAACTCCAGCCAGAGCCGGACACGGGTTGTCGGCGGAAGGGCCCATTCGCCAAACGCGCTCAATGCTGCACCAGTTCAGCCGGGATCAGGCCGCGAAGGGAATTGCCGACCCAGAGGTTCCGGGCGTTGCGCAGATCGGCCAGGGTAAGGACCGCCTGAGTGGCTTTTCCTGTTTCCAGAAGCTGCTGCCGCAGAATGCCCGGCAGAAGACCGCAGGTCAGTGCCGGTGTCAGGTGCTGGCCCCGCGAGGTTTCGATGAACAGGTTCGTTATGGTGCCCTCGCACAGCTCGTCCAGTTCGTTGAGGAAAATCAGCTCATCCGTTCCGGCAGGCAACGAGGCCCGGGCGATGTCATAGGTTTCGCGTTGCGTGGTCTTGTGCCGCAACCAGATATCCGACGAAGACAGCCGTGTTTCGGCCACGGCAATCCGCCAGACCGCAGGATTGTCGGCCAACACCCCGGTGGTCACCTCGAAACGGCCTGACACGTCCATCGTCAAACGACACCGGAGCGGGGTATCGCCCGTTATGGTCTGCAGCGCCGATTGTGCGTCGTCCGGGGAAAACGGCAGGTGCAGGGCGTTTGCTGTGCGCTGCATCCGGTTCAGATGAAGATCCAGCCGGATCATCCCCTGCCCCGGCCGGTAGGCCAGTGTTTCAATCAGGCGGAAGTCAGTCTCGGCTGGCGGGCAAAGCGGGCTTTCCATAGCGCTTCCTCATATTCGGACGGGGCGGTGCTGTCCCAGACGACGCCGCCGCCGACATTCAGCGTGGCAGCGCCGTTTTCCACCATCAGCGTACGGATCGCTACGTTGAATTCCGACCGTCCGTCCGGCGCTGCCCAGCCGATTGTGCCGCAATAAATGTCGCGCGGCCAGAGTTCGAGGTCGGACAAGATCTCCATCGCGCGGATTTTGGGCGCGCCGGTGATCGAGCCACAGGGAAAAAGTGCCGTGAGGATATCGGACAATTCCGCGCCCATATGAAGTTGCGCCTGCACCAGCGAGACCATCTGATGGACGGTGGCGTAGGTTTCGACCTTGAACAGTTCGGGCACCCGGACCGATCCGGGCAAGGCGACGCGGCTGATATCGTTGCGCAGCAGATCAACGATCATCAGGTTCTCGGCGCGGTTCTTGTCGTCGGTCGACAGGAATGCGCGGCGGCGGGCGTCTTCCGCCATGTCCTCGCTGCGAGGCTGAGTGCCTTTCATCGGGCGGGTTTCGATCCCGCGGTCGGCGTCGGTGCGGAAAAACAGCTCGGGCGAGCGGCTGAGCAGATCGGGCAGATCGTCTTGCTCGATCAACGCGCCATGGCCGACAGGCTGGCCTGCTGCAAGGGCCGCGTATAGCGCGGCGCTGTCGCCTTCGACCGTCAGATCGATCGGAAAGGTCAGATTGGCCTGATAGATATCCCCGGCCCCGATCGCGTCATGAACCTGTCGAAAGGCGCGGGTATACCGGGCCTCATCCCAGCGTGGCTGAAAACCGGTCACCCCGCCGGCGGCGGCGGGAAGATCACGTTGTGTGGGCGCGTCATAAACGCCAAAACACAGAAGCGGCAGGCGGCGATCTTCCGGCAGGCGGTCGTTAAGGCGCGGCTCTAAAACATATCCAAGCTCGTAACTGGCGTAGCCTGCCAGCCATGCACCGTCAGCGCGCGCCGAATCCAGCGCCGCCATCGCCTGGGGCACGTCCTCCGCCCTGTCCACGCGGATCACTCTGGCTGGTCGGTCGAAACTGGTTCCGGGTCCGGCTGGCCCCTGATCGAAACGAATTCGCACGTGCATCCTCAATTTACCGTGCTGCGCGGTATAGAGAATACGGCGGTAAGGGAAAGAGGGGAAAGCGGCAATTTCATCCCTGTTTCCGATCCCCCTTGAACCTTTTGGCGCGGTCCCTATAACGCAGGACAATTTGGGCACTCGGAGGGTGCCCTGACTCGCGGACAATCGAAGGAACCAGGCCATGCCCAGAAGAACCGACATCCAGTCGATCATGATCATCGGGGCCGGCCCCATTGTCATCGGACAGGCCTGCGAATTCGACTATTCGGGCGCACAGGCCTGCAAGGCGCTGCGGGAAGAAGGGTACCGGGTCATTCTGGTGAACTCGAACCCCGCTACGATCATGACCGATCCCGGTCTTGCAGATGCCACCTATATCGAACCGATCACGCCCGAAGTGGTTGCCAAGATCATCGAGAAAGAGCGCCCAGACGCTCTGCTGCCCACGATGGGCGGGCAGACCGGTCTGAACACCTCGCTGGCTTTGGAAGAGATGGGTGTGCTCGAGAAGTTCGGGGTTGAGATGATTGGCGCCAAGCGCAATGCCATCGAAATGGCCGAGGACCGCGCCCTGTTCCGCGAGGCGATGGACCGGCTGGGTCTTGAGAACCCCAAGGCAACCATCGTGACCGCACCTAAGCGCGAGAACGGCTCCACCGATCTGGATGCCGGCGTACAGATGGCGTTGGACGAACTGGAAGAAATCGGCCTGCCTGCGATCATCCGCCCCGCCTTTACACTGGGCGGAACCGGCGGTGGTGTTGCTTATAACCGCGAGGATTATATTCATTTTTGCCGCTCCGGCATGGATGCCTCGCCGGTGAACCAGATCCTCGTCGACGAAAGCCTGCTGGGCTGGAAGGAATACGAGATGGAGGTGGTGCGCGACGCCGCCGACAACGCCATCATCGTCTGTTCCATCGAAAACGTGGACCCGATGGGCGTGCACACCGGCGACTCGATCACCGTGGCCCCTGCCCTGACACTGACCGACAAGGAATACCAGATCATGCGCAACGGCTCGATCGCCGTTCTGCGTGAGATTGGCGTCGAAACAGGTGGGTCGAACGTGCAGTGGGCGATCAACCCTGAAGATGGCCGTATGGTCGTGATCGAGATGAACCCGCGCGTGTCGCGCTCCTCGGCGCTGGCCTCGAAAGCGACCGGTTTCCCGATTGCCAAGATCGCCGCCAAGCTTGCTGTGGGCTATACACTGGACGAACTGGACAACGACATCACCAAGGTCACGCCCGCGTCGTTCGAGCCAACAATCGACTATGTCGTCACCAAGATCCCGAAATTCGCCTTCGAGAAATTCCCGGGCAGCGAACCCTACCTGACCACCGCGATGAAGTCGGTGGGTGAGGCAATGTCCATCGGCCGCACCATCCACGAATCGATGCAGAAGGCGCTGGCGTCGATGGAATCGGGCCTGACCGGGTTTGACGAGATCGAAATTCCGGGGTTGAGCATCGGCCTGTGGGACGAGGGCGAAAGCGGTGACGACAAGGCGCACGTCATCAAGGCGATCAGTCAGCAGACGCCCGACCGCCTTCGCACCATCGCGCAGGCCATGCGTCACGGTCTGACCGATGACGAGATTTTCGGCGTTACCAAGTTTGACCCGTGGTTCCTGGCCCGTATCCGCGAGATCATCGAGGCCGAGCGCACGGTCCGCAAAGACGGCCTGCCGGTAACCGAGGACGGTATTCGCAAGCTGAAGATGCTGGGCTTCACCGATGCGCGACTGGGCAACCTGTCTGGCCGCGACGAAGCAAACGTCCGCCGCGCCCGCCGCAACCTGGGTGTGAATGCCGTGTTCAAACGCATCGACACCTGTGCCGCCGAATTCGAAGCACAGACGCCCTATATGTACTCGACCTACGAAGCCCCGATGATGGGTGAGGTTGAATGCGAGGCACGTCCGTCGGACCGCAAGAAGGTTGTCATCCTCGGTGGTGGTCCGAACCGGATCGGTCAGGGCATCGAGTTCGACTATTGCTGCTGTCACGCCTGTTTCGCGCTGACCGAGGCGGGGTATGAGACCATAATGGTCAACTGCAACCCCGAGACGGTCTCGACCGATTATGACACCTCGGACCGGTTGTATTTCGAGCCGCTGACCTTTGAACACGTGATGGAAATCCTGACGAAAGAACAGGAAAACGGCACGTTGCACGGTGTTATCGTTCAGTTCGGCGGCCAGACGCCGCTGAAACTGGCCAACGCGCTTGAGGCCGAAGGCATTCCGATCCTCGGCACCACGCCGGACGCCATCGACCTTGCCGAAGACCGCGAGCGGTTCCAGGCGCTGGTGAACGATCTGGGTTTGAAACAGCCCAATAACGGTATTGCCTCTACCGACGAGCAGGCGCTGGAAATTGCCGAAGACATCGGCTTCCCGCTGGTGATACGCCCCTCTTACGTGCTGGGTGGCCGCGCGATGGAAATCGTGCGCGATATGGACCAGCTGAAACGCTATATCAACGAGGCCGTGGTGGTTTCGGGTGACAGCCCGGTTCTGCTGGACAGCTATCTGGCCGGAGCGGTCGAACTGGATGTGGATGCGCTGTGCGATGGCACCGACGTACACGTAGCCGGTATCATGCAGCATATCGAAGAGGCAGGCGTGCACTCGGGTGACTCGGCCTGTTCGCTGCCGCCCTATTCGCTCTCGAAAGAGATCCTCGACCAGATCAAGGATCAGGCGTTCAAACTGGCCAAAGCTCTGAACGTCGTGGGCCTGATGAACGTGCAGTTCGCCATCAAGGATGATGAGATCTATTTGATCGAGGTGAACCCGCGCGCCAGCCGCACGGTGCCGTTTGTCGCCAAGGCGACCGACAGTGCGATTGCCTCGATCGCGGCGCGGGTGATGGCGGGTGAAAAGCTTTCGAACTTCCCGATGCGTCCGGCCTACAAGACCGTGGACGACACCAAGATCGCCGATCAGATGACACTGGCCGACCCGGACATGCCGTGGTTTTCGGTTAAAGAGGCGGTGCTGCCCTTTGCCCGCTTCCCCGGCGTCGACACGATCCTAGGCCCCGAAATGCGCTCGACCGGGGAAGTGATGGGCTGGGACCGCAGCTTCCCGCGCGCCTTCCTGAAGGCGCAGATGGGCGCCGGGATGGTCCTGCCGTCTTCGGGGCGCGCGTTCATCTCGATCAAGGACGCGGACAAGGGCTGGACGATGCTTGAAGCGGCGCAGGTGCTGGTGGCGCAGGGCTTTACACTTGTCGCGACCCGGGGCACGCAAAGCTGGCTGGCTGAACAGGGCGTGCCCTGCGACGTGGTCAACAAGGTTTATGAAGGCCGCCCGGACGTGGTCGACATGCTGAAAGACGGTCAGGTTCAGTTGCTGATGAACACCACCGAAGGCGCGCAGGCGGTCGAGGACAGTAAGGCCATCCGCTCGATCGCGCTTTATGACAAGATCCCGTATTTCACCACAGCCGCTGCCAGCCATGCTGCCGCTCTGGCGATCAAGGCGCAGGCCGAGGGTGATGTCGAGGTCAGGTCGCTGCAGGGCTGACACGGTTCAGCGCCATTTGAATGTTACTCGAAACCCTCGGAGCAATCCGGGGGTTTTTTCTGGCTCGGGCAGGTTGTTCACATAGTCGGGTAAGCAAAAGCAATCACGCCGGAGGTTACATCACCCGGCGTGTTCCCGCGCATTCCCTTAGGTCACCCAACCTTGATCTGCCCGCCTTGCATCGGCATTTTGTGCTGATCCAGACCAATCAGGACCGACCATGTATACGCCTGCCATCACCGGCTCCGGGGTTTTCACACCCGAAAATGTCATCACCAATGCCGAGCTTGTCGAAGCGTTCAACGCCTATGCCGACAAACAGAACGCCGCGAACGCGCAGGCCATCGCGGACGGGCGCATGGAGGCGATGCAGCATTCGTCGGAAGAGTTCATCCTGAAGGCATCAGGGATCGAAAACCGTTATGTGATGGACAAATCCGGCGTTCTGGATCCGGACGTGATGCACCCGCTTCTACGGCAGCGCGGCGATGATGAGCCGGGGATCATGACCGAAATGGCGGTGGATGCCTGCAAAAAGGCCATGACGCAGGCCGGTCTCACGGCGGATGACATTGATCTGGTGATCTGCGCTGCCTCGAACCACGAGCGCGCTTATCCTGCCATTGCGATCGAGATACAGCAGGCGCTCGGTATCTCGGGCTTC
This sequence comes from Ruegeria sp. D4, assembly GCF_056534475.1. Classification (NCBI taxonomy): domain Bacteria; kingdom Pseudomonadati; phylum Pseudomonadota; class Alphaproteobacteria; order Rhodobacterales; family Roseobacteraceae; genus Ruegeria; species Ruegeria sp. D4. Next base: position 189,693 of record NZ_JBQFPJ010000006.1, on the reverse strand, counting down.
GGGTTTGACATGAATGTCGCCTGTTCCTCGGCCACGTTCGGGATTCAGGCGGCTGCGGATATGGTCCGGTCGGGGTCTGTCCGGGCGGCGCTGGTGGTCAACCCCGAGATCTGCTCGGGCCATCTGGAATGGCGCGACCGCGATTGCCACTTCATTTTCGGCGATGTTGCAACCGCCACGCTGATCGAGCGGCAGGAGGATGCCACGGGCGCCCATTTTGAGATTCTCTCGACCCGCTGCGCCACGGCATTTTCCAACAACATCCGCAACAACAACGGCTTTTTGCGCCGCACCCGACCGGCCGGGATGGAAGATCGGCGCGACATGCTGTTCATGCAGAACGGGCGCAAGGTGTTCAAGGAGGTGCTGCCGATGGTCAGCCAGCACATCACCGATCACATGGAGGCCGAGGGGCTAGGCAGTGACGATCTGAAACGGCTGTGGCTGCATCAGGCCAACAAGACCATGAACGATTTCATCGGCAAAAAGGTTCTGGGCCGCGTGCCCGATCCGGGTGAGCAGCCCAATATCCTGCAGGATTACGCTAACACCTCATCCGCCGGGTCGATCATTGCATTCTCGAAATACTCGGACGATCTGGAAGATGGCCAGATCGGCCTGATCTGTTCCTTTGGGGCCGGTTATTCGGTCGGGTCTGTGATTGTGAAGCGGCACGGCTGAGTTCACAATCATTCGGGCAAGCGTCTGTTCACGAAAATCGCATCTCGGACCCGAGTTCCGGCGGTTCAGCTGACGCTTTCTTCTTCCAGATGCAGCTTCATTTCGATCAGCACCTGCTGCAACAGGCTGGTTTCTCTCAGCAGCCGCTTTGCCTCGTTCACGGTGATGATACCGTCTTCGATGGCAGCCTGGTATTCGGTCATCAGCATCGCAAAACGCTGACTTAAGGCGATGACGTCCGAGTTCACGCCGCCGGTGCGCGGGGAGTCGGAATTCCGGCCGTCATACGACAATGTGATGTTATTGAGATCGGCCAGCGCTGAGGTAACGTGGGGAAAGCCTGCCACCGTCTCAAGCCTCGCTACGGCGTCCACCGGCATGAACCGGTCGCTGTGTTCGGCGTTGTCTGAATAGTACCGCCCAAGTGTCGCTTTGGACTTGCCCGTTATCTTACAGGCAGATTCGATTCCCACATCTTTGACCAGTGCTTCGGTATGCTTTTTCAGATAGGCCCCGATATCTGCCATTGTTTTACCTTTGTTACCTGTAATCACCCTTCAGCCGCCCGCATTTGGGGGAAAGGGTGGGGAAATTTCCCATATTCGATTCATAATTGAAATGTCATATATTGGCTATCCCTCAGATATGCGGGGATTTTGTGAGTGAGTGGCGGCATTTCAAGCCGGTAATGAGTGATCGCGGAGCTGATTCTTAGCTCCGCTCTGTTTAGGCCATATGTTGGCCGACGGCGTCGTTGTTGTGGGCGCGCGGGTTCCATCCCCAGAGAGCATCTGCTCGGCCCATGCAACCGCAACGGCGACGTCGCTTCCTCAATGCCATTGATGACTTGCCCCCTTGGTTCACCCGATTTAGACCCGGCCCATGGCAAAACTGTATTTCAACTATTCCACCATGAATGCGGGCAAATCGACCGTGTTGCTGCAGGCATCGCACAACTATCGCGAGCGGGGCATGGATACCTATCTGATGACCGCCGCGCTGGATGGACGGGCCGGTGTCGGTCGCATCGCTTCTCGCATCGGAATATCCGCCGAAGCGGATGTGTTCGCAACGGAAGACGACGTTTTTCAGATGATCCAAGATCGCCGGAACAAAGGCAAAATCGCCTGCGTCTTCGTCGATGAGGCGCAGTTTCTGACCGAGGATCAGGTATGGCAACTGGCCCGCGCGGTGGACGATCTGGATGTTCCCGTGCTGGCGTATGGGTTGCGGGTCGATTTTCTGGGAAAGCTGTTCCCGGGCTCGGCCGCCCTGCTGGCTTTGGCCGACGAAATGCGCGAGGTACGCACCATCTGCAGATGCGGACGTAAGGCGACCATGGTGATCCGGCAGGACGAAAACGGCCAGGCCATCACCGAAGGCGCACAGGTGCAGATCGGCGGCAACGAAACCTATGTTTCGCTGTGCCGCAAACACTGGCGCGAGGCGGTGGGCGTCTAAACCGGGTTGGGCAACGGACGCCCCGCAACAAAGGCCGCGACATTGTCCAGCGCCATCTGCCCCATATCGGTACGCACCTCTTCGGTGGCCGTGCCCAGATGCGGCAACAATGTCACGTTTTCCATATCACGAAGGGCCTGAGGGACGTCCGGTTCGAATTCGTATACGTCCAGACCCGCGCCCGCGATTCGGCCGTCTCGCAGGGCCACGATCAGGGCCGCCTCGTCCACGACCTCGCCCCGCGCGATGTTGATCAGCAGGCCGGACGGCTTCATCGCCTCAAGAACCTGAGTGTTGACCAGATGCCTCGTTTGCGCGCCGCCGGGGACGGCAAGCACCAGGAAATCGACAGACGCAGCAAGGTCGGTCAGTTTGGGGATGTAGTCCGCGGGAAAATCGACGTCCTTTGGGCTTCGGGACTGATAGGCAACCTGCATACCGAACCCGAAATGACAGCGCCGTGCGATGGCCTGCCCGATACGGCCCATGCCCACGATGCCGACCCGCTTGCCGGTCACGTGGTGGCCCAGCATCTGGGTCGGGTGCCACCCCCGCCAGCCAGCCGAACGGACCAGCCGCTCACCCTCGCCCGCACGGCGAGCAGTGGACAGCAAAAGGGTCATGGCGATGTCAGCGGTGGCGTCCGTGACAGCGCCAGGCGTGTTGGTAACGGCGATACCTGCCGACCGTGCCGCATCCACGTCGATATGGTTGTAACCCACGCCGAAATTGGCCAGCAGCTTGCATCGCGGTGCGGGCACCTCACCGATGATCTGCGCCGAGAACTGATCACCCAACGTCGGAACCACCAGATCGAACTCGGTCAATGCTCGATGCATTTCAGCGTGGTCAAGCGGCGTGGTTTCAGCCCTGATCAGGACGTCGAACTCGGCGCGGGCGCGGGCTTCGACGGCGGGTGTCATCGGTCGGGTGATCCAGAGCTTCATCAGTGCATCCGCCCGCCCAGCGGGACCTTGCCGTCAGGGCCGATAAGAACGATTTCGCCGTTCTCGTCCGGCAGGCCAAGCACCAGAACTTCGGACATGAAACGTCCAATCTGGCGCGGCGGAAAGTTGATCACGGCCATCACCTGTTTGCCGACAAGCCCGGCCGGGTCGTAGTGGGCCGTGACCTGAGCCGAGGTTTTGCGCTCGCCGATCTCGTCGCCGAAGTCGATCCACATCTTGATCGCGGGTTTGCGGGCCTCGGGATATGGTTCCGCGCGCACCACCTGACCCACGCGGATATCGACCTTGAGAAAGTCGTCGAAGGAAATCTCACTCACGCGACAGCTCCCTCGACCGGTTGGTTGCAGCGCCGACGGCGCGGTGCAGAAGATCCGGGAACCCGGTTTCCTCGTGCATCAGAACCTCAAGCGCGGCCTGCGTTGTCCCGTTGGGCGAGGTGACATTGATGCGCAGTTGTGCGGGGTCTTCCTCGGCGGCCATGGCCAGCGCACCGGCCCCGGCCACGGTGGATTTGGCCAGCTTCATCGCCAGTTCGTGCGGCAGGCCATGCGCCTCGCCCGCCTTGGCGAGCGCTTCGATCAGGTGGAACACATAGGCCGGACCCGAACCGCTGAGGCCGGTTACGGCATCCATCTGGTCCTCACTCTCCAGCCGGACCGTCTGTCCGATGGCCGAGAGAAGGGATTCGGCCAGATCCGCATCGGCGTCTGTGGCGTTGGCGTTGCCAATCAGCGCGGTAATGCCCTGGCGGATCGCGGCGGGCGTGTTCGGCATGGCGCGGATGATCGGGGTGCCCTGCCCCAGAACGTCCTCGAACGTGGCCAGAGAAGTTCCGGCTGCAACAGAGATGAACAGGCTGGTGCCACCGCCCAGCGCCTTGATCGCGGGCAGCGCGTCGCCCATCATCTGCGGTTTGACGGCAACAAGCACCACGGCGGGCGCTTCGGGCAACGGTGTGTTGATGTTCACGCCCTGCGCCTTGAGCCAGTCGGACGGATAAGGGTCGATAACCCAGACCGAAGATGCGGGAAGACCATGCTCAAGCCATCCGGCGAGCATGGCGGACCCCATCTTACCACATCCCAAAAGCACAAGCCCCTGATCGGCGACGCGTGACATATCCATGATTGCCCCTCTCGTAACGTAACGATTCAGGGCAAAGCTTTACGCGCGGCCGTAGGCCTCTGCAATGGCGACCTGAATGGCCTCTTCCGGGGTACGGTTGCCCCACGTGACCAGTTGTATCGCCGGGTAATACCGCTCGGCGCTGAGAACGGCGGCGTTGATCATCGTATCGATCTGCTCGGCGCTGGCCATCTGGCCGCCCGCCAGCACCAGACCATAGCGGTAGACCATCAGTTTCTGGTTGGCCCAGTAGGTAAATGCCCCAGCCCAGCACTGATCGTTCATCTTGTTGAGCAGCTCGTAAAGCTGCATTTCCCGTTCGGCCGGCGGTTCCATTTCGAACGAACAGACCATCCGCAGTGTTTCGTCATAGTTGGACCAGGCCAGCGTGATCGAATAGGTCCGCCACTGGCCTTCGACGGCCATGGCAATCTGGTCATCGCCGATGCGGTCAAAATCCCAGTCGTGGTGTTCGGCCAGATGTTCAACAATATCAATCGGATGAAGGTCTTCTTCTAGAAACTGTTCGGAAAGGGCCATAATGCCACCTCGCTCCTTCTCTAGCATTTCGGGGCTGGCAGCGCCCCATTGCTAGTTGCCTGCTCTACAAGCCGGGCTTCCCCCTTGGGCCTGTACTAAATATGGTGCGATGTGGTTGATATTCTGACAACCCCCATTCTTGGGGATAACAGCAATAAGTTGTGGACAGCCTGCAACGGCATCCAAAATATTGGCACTTTGCCCAGCTTTTTCTTGATTTAATTCTGCGACGCGTCAAAATACACCGCATCGCACAACCCGTTAATTCGGATTGCGCGGCAGATAATTTTGTCGTGAAAACTTGGTCAACGCGGCGCGAACGGAACGTTACTTGTCCAGTTTCGCCTCAAGCGCTGCAATCCGCGCTTCGAGCGCCGCATTTTCTTCGCGCGCTTTCTGGGCCATGGCACGGACGGCATCGAATTCTTCGCGGGTGACGAAATCACGGTCGGCCAGCCAGCGGTCGATCATCGACTTCATCGCATTTTCGGCCTCTTCCCGCGCGCCCTGCGCCACGCCCATCGCGTTGGTCATCAGCTGGGATACGTCGTCCAGGATTTTGTTGCGGGTTTGCATGTCTCTAACTCCGGTTTCGCGGTTGGTCCCTATATGGGTAAAGAATGAGCCGGACTCAAGGTTGACTTGCCCTGCAAAGCCCGGGCAATGAGACGCACATGCAGGCTATTCTGAATTTTCCCGATCTGTCGCCCGAATTGTTCTCGATCTCGCTGTTCGGGATGGAGTTCGCGCTGCGATGGTACGCACTGGCTTACATCGCCGGCATTCTGATCGCGTGGCGGATGGCGCTGTCCGCGTTGCGTCGCCCTGCCCTGTGGCCCGGCGAGGTGCCGCCTCTGCGCAAGGAACAGCTGGAGGATCTGGTCACGTGGATCATCCTTGGCGTCATTCTGGGCGGACGGCTGGGGTTCGTGCTGTTTTATCAGCCCGGATACTACCTGTCGCATCCGCTGGATATCCTGAAAGTCTGGCAAGGCGGCATGGCCTTTCACGGCGGATTGCTGGGCGTGGTTGTCGCCGCATATCTTTATGCAAGGCGGCATAATATACCGGCGCTGTCTCTGGCCGATCTGATCGCCCACACCGTACCGCCGGGATTGTTGCTTGGGCGACTGGCAAATTTCATCAATGCGGAACTCTGGGGGCGGCCAAGCGATGCGCCATGGGCTGTGATCTTTCCCGGCATGGCCGCGCAGGACTGCCCCGGCGTTGTGGCGGGCATGTGCGCGCGCCACCCTTCACAATTGTATGAGGCTGCACTTGAAGGCATCCTGCTTGGCGCGCTTTTGCTGTGGCTGGCCTATCGGCGCGGGGCGTTCCGCAAACCCGGCCTGATCATGGGCGTGTTTCTGGCCGGATACGGCGCGTCGCGTTTTATAGTCGAGTTCTTCCGCCAGCCGGATGCGCAGTTTGTTTCTCCCGGCAACCCGTTGGGTCTTGCGTGGCATGTGGGCGGCTATGGGCTGACGATGGGACAGTTGTTGTCTTTGCCGATGATCGCTCTTGGCCTGTGGTTTGCCCTGCGTGCCCGGGCGGCGAAATGACCCTGACCGATCACCTGCTGGCACGGATCGGGCAGGACGGCCCGATGACGATTGCCGATTACATGAGCGAATGCCTGCTGCATCCTGATTTGGGATACTACACAACCCGCGACCCGCTGGGCGTGCAGGGCGATTTCATTACCGCACCCGAAATAAGCCAGATGTTCGGAGAAATGCTCGGCTTGTGCCTGGCGCAAAGCTGGCTGGATCAGGGAAGTCCGTCGCGGATTGCATTGGTTGAACTCGGTCCCGGTCGCGGAACCCTGATGGCCGATATCCTGCGCGCGACGCGGGAGGTTCCCGGCTTTCATGACGCGGCGCGGGTGCTGTTGCTGGAGGCATCACCCACACTGCGCGCCATGCAGGCGGAGACTCTGAAGGACTACGCACCCGTTTGGATCGACGCGATCGATGAATTGCCAAGCCTTCCCACTTATCTTGTAGCTAATGAGTTCTTTGATGCCCTGCCCATCCGGCAATTCCTGCGTGACGGCGAGGGTTGGCGCGAGCGTCTGATCGGCGCGGATCAGGGTGCGCTGCATTTTGGTCTGGGGCCATTGGGGTCGCAAATTGCCCTGCAAGACCGGCTTGAGGATACAATGGATGGCGATTTGGTCGAGCTTTGCGCAGCTGCGGCGCCTTATCTCACCGAAATTGCCGGTCGCATAGCGGCGTATGGAGGAGTTGGCCTGATCGTGGATTACGGCGACTGGCGATCGCTGGGCGACACGTTGCAGGCGCTGCGCGGGCATCAGCGGTCAGACGTGCTGACGGATCCGGGCCAGGCCGACCTGACGGCTCATGTTGATTTCGAACCCCTTGCAGCGGCCAGCCGGACAGCGGGCTGTGCCCACACGCGCCTGACCCCACAGGGCGTTTTCCTTGAGCGGCTGGGGATAACGGCACGCGCGCAAAGACTGGCTCAATCATTAACCGGTCCGGCGCTGGATTCGCTGGTCTCGGCACATCGCCGGTTGACGCATCCCGAGGAAATGGGAAACCTGTTCAAAGTGCTGGGCCTCTATCCGGCAAACGCTTCTCCACCACCGGGACTGGAACCATGACGCTCGAGATTCTGACATCTGATCTTCTGTCCCCTGTCCGCCATGGGTTTTTCAGCCGCCGCGGCGGGGCGTCATCCGGAATCTTCTCGGGGCTGAACTGCGGGTACGGGTCGTCTGACCAGACCGACGTCGTAACCGTGAACCGCAGCCGGGTGGCCGATGCGATGGCAGTTACCCCCGACGCGCTGATCAGTGTGCATCAGGTGCATTCCCCAACCGTCCTGACGGTCGATGCCCCGGTTACCGGTGAGAAGCCAAAGGCGGACGCGGTTGTGACTGCAATGCCCGGGCTGGCCCTGACGATCCTGACGGCCGACTGCCAGCCAGTGCTGTTTGCTGATCCAAACGCAAATGTGATCGGGGCCGCACATGCCGGGTGGCGCGGTGCCCTGGATGGTGTGCTGGAAGCCACGTTGGAGGCCATGGTGGCCCTGGGCGCGCGCCGCGAAGACACCATTGCGGTGATAGGCCCCACGATCTCGCAACGCGCATATGAGGTCGGGCCGGAGTTTTTGGATGACTTTGCCGCGGACTCGCCCGATAACATGCGGTTTTTCGTAAATGGGCAAGGCGATCGACTTCATTTCGATCTGCCCGCCTTTGGCCTGCACCGGCTGCGGGCGGCGGGTATCGGGCAGGCGGAATGGACACGGCATTGCACCTATTCCGACCCTGAAAGGTTCTATTCCTACCGCCGGTCGACACACGCCAAAGAGGCGGACTACGGGCGCCTGATTTCCGCGATCAGATTGTAGTTTTAGACAAGATTAAGGCAATTTTGCCGCTTTTCCGCCACATTTTTGGTGTTTATTCCAATCAGAATCGAACGGAAATTATTGTCCGCTGTCAAACAGTTATACGTTTTGACCTTTGATTGGCGCGGCAATGTTAACAAAAGGGAACCGCTTACCTTCAATTTGTCCTCAATTGATCCCGGATCAGCCTTATCGGTGCCGCAAATCAGCGTCACAAATGGTTCACACAAGGGAAAACGGGCCTAAGCCCCAATAATTGAGCAGGACAAAGTTATGAAGACGAGATCACGCTTTCTAAGCGCTGTTTTCGCGGCGATCAGGGATCAAAACCCTGACATGCCATGGAAGCGAGTTTCCAGCAGATCTGTCAGAGTTGCACGCCGTCTGGCGGCGCGGCGCTGATCATGAAGGCCCGCGGAACCATGCTGCCGGTTCCAAGGGCTAATACGTGCAACGGGAGGGTGCTCCGGCCCGATGCACGAGCTGCCACGACCATACTGCGTGGCGCTGATACGGGGCGTGTGTGCGTGAACAATTTCAGTTTGCGTTTGTGTGAGTTTGTCTGGGGGGTCAATGTGTTGACCAAAGTTATGCGATATTGCGTCGCGACGCGCGGGAATTCCGACTGCCGTCCTGTGGTCTCTCGTTTCATTCAAGACAAAGAACAACACCGATCTGGTGGGTCTGCCCTAGGGTTCGGCCTGCATGACCGGTATTTAGAGGGGACGGAATAAATATGACTATTCCAAATTCATTGGCACGCGCCGCCAGAAATGCCGTCGAAACGTCGGCGATGCTGCGCGAAGCCCAACAACCGCCAGTAAAGGCAAAGGCGCAGCTGCGGCGCTACGAAGTCAGCACCTTGCTGAAAAACGGTGAAGTTTCGCAAACCCGCCACATCGCACCGGCGCTGCCCATGTTCGAGGACGCGTTCTGCGCTTTCACGCGCGGTTCGCTGGTCGATACCGAACGCGGACCGATTGCAATCGAAGATCTGATGCCGGGGGATACGGTCCTGACACAGGATGGCACCTCGGAAACCGTGCTGTGGAAAGGATCCGTCACGCTGATTCCAGGACGCGAAGATTCTCGCGGCCGGACGCGGCCATTGACCCGGATCATGGCCGACACGTTCGGGATGCAGAAGCCGATGTCCGGTGTCATCGCCGGACCAGCAGCCCGGCTGCTGGGCTGCCCGGCCCATTTGCGCCACCTGCATGGCGGCGCGCCGATTCTGGCACCGGTTCGGGAGTTCCAGGACGGAATGGGCGTTATCGAAACATTGCCGCCCACTCCGGTCGAACTGTTTCATATCTGCCTCAAATGGCATTCGGTGATAAGTGTTGATGGGTTGTCTTTTGAGTCTTATCATCCAGGTGTTAATGCTGTTCGGATGATCAGCCACTCTTTGCGGTCGATCTATTTGAACCTGTTTGCTCATATCGAGTCGCTCAACGATTTTGGCCCGCTGCTGATGCCGCGCGCCGGAGATGGAGAGGTGGACGCGATATCAGCGTGAAATGTTAACGATTACTGCATAGTGGGGGCATAATGCAGCTAATACTCAGTTGGATCTTATCTTTGGCGGTCGCCGCAATGCTGCCGCCGGTTACGGCACATCCAAAACGCGCGGGGGTTACGCCGTCCGGTTCATTCGTTCTTCCAGAACGTCGAAGGGCACGCCGGGCTCGTCTTTTGCGCCGCGGATGACAAGCGACGTCTTGACGCTGGCCACGTTCGGCGTGGTCAGCAAGTCGCCTGTCAGAAACTGCTGAAAGCTGCTGAGATCTGGCGCAACGCATTTCAGGATGAAATCGACTTCGCCGTTCAGCATGTGGCATTCGCGGACCAGTGGCCATTCCCGGCACCGATTTTCGAACGCGCTGAGTTCGGATTCGGCCTGGCTTTCGAGCCCGACCATGGCAAAGACCTGCACTTCGAACCCAAGTTCGCGGGCGTTGACGTCGGCGTGGTAGCCGTGGATCAGGCCTGATTCCTCGAGCGTGCGCACTCGGCGCAGACACGGCGGGGCCGATATTCCCACGCGTTTGGCCAGTTCTACATTGGTCATGCGACCGTCTGCCTGCAATTCCGCCAGAATTTTGCGGTCAATCTCATCCAGCCGTGTGGCGACCATGGAATGCTCCTGAATTTTCAGTTGTTATATCAGCGCCCAGCTAATGCGCAATATTATTTCACCGCCGCGCAATATTGTTTATTTGTAATGCAAAATTGATCGACAACGCCTGACCTGCCTGCCGTACAGGAACCGTCAGGAAGGGGCTTTAAGCCCGATCAAGCGGTCGCTATATCCACCCTCAACGGGCCGAGCGCCCACATCAGGCAGATCGAGTTGGGGGTACCATGGCCGACACAAAACACACCAAGGTTCTGATCATCGGGTCGGGACCGGCCGGATACACGGCCGGCGTTTATGCGAGCCGGGCAATGCTGGAGCCGATCCTGGTACAGGGGATCGAGCCCGGCGGCCAGCTGACCACCACAACCGATGTCGAGAACTATCCCGGCTTTACCGAGGTGCAGGGCCCCGATCTGATGATCAAGATGCAGGAACACGCAGCGGCGATGGGCTGCGAGATCATCGGCGACATCATCAGCGATCTGGATATCAGCAAGCGCCCGTTCACCGCGAAGGGTGACAGCGGCACGGTTTACACGGCAGACGCGGTCATTCTTGCCACTGGCGCCCGCGCCAAGTGGCTTGGCCTGCCCTCGGAAGACAAGTTCAAGGGCTTTGGCGTATCTGCCTGCGCCACCTGCGACGGGTTCTTCTATCGTGGACAGGAGATCGTGGTGATCGGTGGCGGCAATACCGCCGTCGAAGAGGCGCTGTTCCTGACCAACTTTGCAAGCAAGGTCACGCTGATTCACCGCCGGGATGAACTGCGGGCAGAAAAAATCCTGCAGGATCGCCTGTTCAAAAACGAAAAGATCGAGGCGCTGTGGTTCCATGAACTGGACGAGGTGATCGGAACCGATGCTCCGCTGGGCGTGGAAGGCGTGCGCGTGAAGAACGTGAAAACCGGCGAGATCACGGAAATTCCTTGCAAGGGCGTATTCGTGGCCATCGGCCACGCTCCGGCCAACGAACTGGTCAAGGACACGCTGGAAACCCATATGGGTGGCTATGTCGTGACCAAACCGGGGTCCAGCGAAACCTCGGTTCCCGGTGTTTTCGCTGCGGGTGACCTGACGGACCATATCTATCGCCAGGCCGTCACCAGCGCCGGAATGGGTTGCATGGCCGCACTGGACGCCGAGCGTTTCCTGGCCGAACAGGAATAAGCAATTGGCTGAATTCACCAGCGCCGCACGGTGAATTCAGTCCTTCGCCCGATGGCCGTCTTGACCGCCGCCCTACCCCGTATCAGACTTTGGGGCACGAAAGGCCGGATATGGGTGGCATCATTGAGTAACGTTCTGTGGCGCGGCGGATGGGCTACCCGTCTTCGGATCGGCAGCGGCCTTGTCCTGTTTACCTTTGCCTTCTTCCATTTCATCAACATTGGCCTGGGCCTGTTTCACACGGATTACCTGCATGGCATGCAGGATGGGCGTCAGGCTGTGACCCGGCACGATGCCGGGGCAATCCTTCTGTATGCGGCGCTGTTCACCCATGCCGGTCTGGCGCTTTATTCCATCGCCCAGCGCAGAACCCTGCGCATGCCGTTCAGCACAGGATTGCAGGTTGTTCTGGGGTTGCTGATCCCGCTGCAGCTGATCTCTCACATTGTTCATACACGGTATGCGCACGAGATTTTCGATGTGAATGACGAGATGGGCTATATCATCATCCTGATGTGGCCCAGCATCGCGATCTGGATGCAAAGCCTGTTGCTGTTGTTGGTCTGGATACATGGCTGCATCGGTTTGCATATGTGGCTGCGCCTGACCCGTTGGTGGTCACGGGCCGTACCCTATCTGATTGGATTGGCCGTATTCATCCCGACTTTTGCGCTTGCGGGGCTGCTGACCGAGGGTCGGCGACTGTGGTTGGATTTCGCTGATGACGACCTGCGCGAGCAGTATATCGAGCACTACAACTGGCCCTCCCCCGAAGCTTTCCAAACCATGTTCGGTGTCAAGAACACCTCGCTACTGGTGTTTTGGATTGCCCTTGGGGCGACGCTGCTGATCTATTTCGGGCGCAAGATGTGGCGGCGCAGGCATTCGGTGCGTGTCCGGTATGTGGACGGCCCCGAGGTAGTGGCAGAGAAAGGCATGACCCTGCTTGAGATTTCTCAGGCCAACGGCATCCCGCACACCGCATTGTGCGGCGGCAAGGGGCGTTGCACCACCTGCCGCGTGATTGTCGAGAAAGGCGCCGACGATCTTCCGTCCCCCAGTGCAGTCGAGGCACGTAGTCTGAGCGCTGTAAATGCGCCGCAGGGCGCGCGCCTGGCCTGTCAGATTCGCCCGACCGAACCCGCAACCGTGTTCCGCATGTTCCGCCCTGAAGGCCGCCGCGGGCGCGCGCATGCCAGTCAGGGAAAAGAACGCCAGCTTGCCGTGCTGTTTCTGGACATGCGCGGGTTCACCGCGCGCACGACCGGCCAGTTGCCCTATGATATTGTGTTCCTTCTGAACCGCTTCTTTGACGCGATCGTGCCGCCCATCACTGCCCAGGGCGGTGTTGTCGACAAGTACATGGGCGACGGGCTGCTGGCCGTGTTTGAAACGCCGGATACCGCAAGCTCGGCCCGGGCCGGGCTGAAGGCGGCCGCCGAGATCAGCCAGGCGCTGCAGCAGTTCAACCGTCTGCTTGAGGGCGAAGGTGCCCCGGGTGTCCGGATCGGCATGGGGTTGCATCTGGGCGATCTGGTACTGGGCGAGATCGGCGCTGCCGGTTCGGCTTCGCGCACCATTATCGGGGATGCCGTGAACGTGGCCAGCCGGTTGGAAGCCGAAACCAAGGCACTGGGTGCGGAACTGCTGGTGTCCGAGACGCTTTTGCAGGCGGCAGAGTTTGATTACAGCGTTTCAGACATCCACTTTTTCGAGTTGCGCGGTGTGAGCCACCCGGTGCCGGCCCTGACCGTCAAACGTGCATCGGAACTTGAGCTGAGCGTCGCGGCATAGGAACACATTCGCTGAATGCGGCGGAATTGTTGCCAATTTGAAGAACCTCGATCGCAATTGCATTCCAAACATGGAAAATCCTTCCAATCCGGGAGAATTCGACGCATATCGTCCTTTGTTTCATGAAGGTATATGGACTCCGGGCTTGCATCGGGGCACATGCGCCGCGACGACAGGCAACACCACACTGTAATAAGAGTATTCTGATGACGATGTTAAGCAATCTGGCACCGATCCCTGAACTGTACGTATCCTATGACTCGGCCCAGAAACTGAAGGTCGAAGCCGCCGATCTGACAAGCTGGGACCTGAGCCCGCGCCAGATCTGCGATCTGGAGCTGCTGATGAATGGCGGGTTCAACCCGCTCAAGGGTTTCCTGTCCGAGGCCGACTACGACAACGTCGTGGAAAACATGCGTCTGGCTGACGGCACCCTGTGGCCGATGCCGATTACGCTGGATGTCAGCGAAGATTTTGCCGAGAACATCGAACTGGGTCAGGACATTGCCCTGCGCGACCAGGAAGGCGTCATTCTGGGCACCATGACCGTGACCGACCGCTGGACACCGGACAAGGTGCGTGAGGCCGAGAAAGTCTTTGGCGCGGACGACGATGCGCACCCGGCCGTGAACTATCTGCACAACGTGGCCGGCAAGGTATATCTGGGCGGCCCCGTGGTTGGCATTCAGCAACCGGTCCACTACGATTTCCGCGCCCGTCGCGACACCCCGAACGAGCTGCGCGCCTATTTCCGCAAGCTGGGCTGGCGCCGCATCGTGGCGTTCCAGACCCGCAACCCGCTGCACCGCGCGCACCAGGAACTGACCTTCCGCGCCGCCAAGGAGGCGCAGGCCAACCTGCTGATCCATCCGGTTGTCGGCATGACCAAGCCGGGCGATGTCGATCACTTTACCCGCGTGCGCTGCTACGAGGCGGTACTGGACAAGTATCCCGCATCCACCACATCGATGTCGCTGCTGAACCTGGCGATGCGCATGGCCGGCCCGCGCGAGGCGGTCTGGCACGGCCTGATCCGCGCCAACCACGGCTGCACTCATTTCATCGTGGGCCGCGACCATGCCGGCCCCGGCAAGAACAGCCAGGGCGAGGATTTCTATGGCCCCTACGACGCACAGGATCTGTTCCGCCAGTTTCAGGACGAAATCGGCGTCGAGATGGTCGACTTCAAACACATGGTCTATGTACAGGAGCGTGCTCAGTACGAGCCGAATGACGAGATCCTGGACAAGGACAAGGTCACGATCCTGAACATCTCGGGCACCGAACTGCGCCGCCGTCTGGCCGAAGGTCTGGAAATCCCCGAATGGTTCAGTTTCCCCGAAGTTGTTGCCGAACTGCGCAAGACCAAGCCGCCGCGCAGCCAGCAGGGCTTTACGGTGTTTTTCACCGGCTTCTCGGGCTCGGGCAAATCCACCATCGCCAACGCGCTTATGGTTAAGCTGATGGAAATGGGCGGCCGCCCGGTGACTTTGCTGGACGGTGACATTGTGCGTAAAAACCTGTCATCGGAACTGGGCTTCTCCAAGGAACACCGCGACCTGAACATCCGCCGCATCGGCTATGTGGCGTCCGAAATCACCAAGAACGGAGGCATCGCCATCTGCGCGCCGATCGCGCCCTACGCCACAACCCGCCGCGCGGTTCGCGAGGAGATCGAACAGTTCGGCGCGTTCTGCGAGGTTCACGTGGCCACCACGATCGAGGAATGCGAGCGCCGCGACCGCAAGGGCCTGTACAAGCTGGCGCGGGAAGGCAAGATCAAGGAATTCACCGGCATCTCGGACCCTTACGATGTACCGCAGAACCCGGAACTGCGCGTCGAAACCGAAAATGTCGAGGTCGACAACTGCGCCCACCAGGTTCTGTTGAAACTGGAAAGCATGGGCTTGATTGCGGCGACCTGAGCCGGTTTCAGAACCTGAACATGAAAGCCCCCGGTCTTTGCCGGGGGTTTTCTCGTCTTAACTTCCGGAATTCAGTTCCGCGCGCAGCGCCTCGACTGCGCGGCGCTCGAAGGCGCCAAATTCGGCGGCTTTGGCCTGAATGGCCTGCACATGCGGCAGACGGGCGGTGAAATCCTCTGGCGATACAGCCGCAATCGCCTGCTGAATCTCAACCTTGGATTCGCACAGGATCATGCCCGAAGTGTCCATGAAGTCGTCGATATTCGGGCATCCCCAGTAGATTGGCACGGTAGAACACAGGATCGCATCGATCAGCTTTTCCGAGAAGTAGTTCCGTTCCCGGACGTTCTCGATAACCACCGAGTACCGGTATGGGGCCAGACCATCGGACTTGTTTTCAAACGGTTTGTAACCCCGGCCCATTACATCGACATCCGCGCCACTTTCCCGGACCCAGTCAATCAGTTCGTGCCGCAATTCATGCCCAACCTGATCCCGTTTGGCCGACGCGATGAGGGAACAGGAGCGGTTTTTTTCAATTTTCAGATCCTGCCAGTCCGACACCTGCGTATCGCCGTAGGGCAGGAACACGGCGTTCGGGATGGTCTGCAGAAGGATGTCGTGAAAGGTGAACACCCGGAAAAAACGGCGATGGGTCCAACGCAGCATCCGGTCGTGCTTGGCGTGAATGGCCGAAGGTTCCCCCATCATCAACGAAATGCGCGCGCGTGTGCCGCGGCGCAGGCGCAGATGTACGGTAGAGTTGGGGTACATGATCAGGTGATCGGTGCGCTTGAGGTCGCCGATGGTCTTGCCGGTCAGGCGCTCCGGGCAGCCTTCAGGCCAAATGAGATCGGACAGTGGAACTGCCCGCAGTTTCGGACCCAGACGGTGGCCGTATGGCAAAACGGCAATCGCGGGACGGGTCATTGCAACATCTCAGGCATGTCGACCTGACCACGCATCAGGACATGGCCGCGACCGGCAACCCTGATCCCGGTCATCGCGTCCGGGGGACCGACTCGCGTGACAGTCGCCTGCCCGGGGCGGCCCATGTCGTGCCCCTGCTCTGCCACAAAGCTGTCCTTCGGCATCAGGCCGTATTTCCACAGGTAAGCCGCCATGGCGCCCGTGGCCGAGCCGGTGAACGGATCCTCTGGCGGGCTGGGTGGCGCCAGCAGCAGGCGCGAGAATGTGTCACCGACAGACGTTGCACCCTTCAGCGTCACAAGGAAGGGTTCGGCCATATCTGAGCCCGAAAAACCTGCCTTCTCGGCTACCTTGCGCAGAGGCTCTTCGGACAGTTTTGCGGCGCGCAGGGCATCATGATCGCCTAGCACGGTGATGCAGAACGGCAATCCGGTCGACACGAACTGGGGCGGGGAGATGATGGCGCTTTCAGGCAGGCCGATCGCGGCGGCAACAAGTTCCGCCGGCACGTGCTGGCCAAATTGGGGGGCAACCTGCGTCATCTCAATTTCATCGCCGCTCAGGCGGATCGATACGATCCCTGCCCCGGTTTCCAGCGTCAGGCAGTCACCTTCGAACAACCCACGCGACCGCATGGCTGCAACCGTGGCGATGGTGGGATGCCCGGCAAATGGGATTTCGCGGCTGGCCAGGAAGTAACGCACATGCACATCCGCGACTTCCGAAGGGCCGGTGAAGGTGCATTCCACAAGCGAGGTTTCGCGGACATAGGCCATGCACACTTCCTGCGGCAATACGGCACCACCGTGGACCACGGCACAACCGTTTCCGCCAAATGCCCGGTCGCTGAAGGCGTCTACCCAGTCAAAATCGAACCAGCTCATGCGTCACTTTCCCCGAACCATATGAATTACGGGCGCATCCGGCCCTTCCGGTTCGCATATGTCGCCGCTATGGCGGTCATTGTCACGCTAAAACAGCCGGAGGCGGGGCCGTTCAGTGAACGGCCACCGGTGAAAAGTCATGTTCACGGGCCAGGACAAAGGCCAGTTTCCGGTCGGCGACCAGCGCCAATTGCTGTCCGTCGGAATCGTGAACCGCGTAAAGCTGATCCAGATCACCAGCCTGCTCTCGCACTTCCAAGGGAAGATCGGCAACATCGACCGCTTTGACATACACGATCCGGTCGCCTTCGGTGTTAATCTCAATCGGTGTATTCATTGCTCTTACCCCTTCTTTATGTTGATCGTCTGCACCACGGTTTCCGGCACGGCGCGGGTCAGATCCACGTGCAGCAGACCGTTTTCCATGATCGCCTCGCCGACCTCGACCCCGTCTGCCAGCACAAACATGCGCTGAAACTGACGCGCCGCAATGCCTCGGTGCAAAAAGATACGCCCCTCGCTGTCGTCGCGTTGACGGCCCCGGATCACCAGCTGGCGATCCTCGATGGTGATCGACAGATCTTGTTCCGCGAACCCAGCCACGGCCAGGGTGATGCGATACGAAAAATCCGATGTCTGTTCGATATTGTAGGGCGGGTATCCTTCGTTGCCAGCCTTTGCAGACCGTTCCAGAAGGCGTTCCAACTGCTCGAACCCCAAAAGATGCGGGTATGAGCCAAGAGTAAGTTTTGACACGTTTTCTCGTCCTTTTATGTCAAAGCGACGGGTAGTGCGGCCCCGTTGCGGCAACCGCGTGTAATAGAATATGGGAATATGCAGGGATGTCCACAAGGTCTGGCCCGATAAACCCTGACACACTATCTTGTGTGGAAAGCACCACAACTACGACTGAGTCGCCTATGAATGCGCCTACCGATCTTTCCATGAAAACTGATGAGGTTTTGCGGGTTGAACTTGAGGTGTTCCGACGTCAGCACCGCGATCTGGACGAAGCGATTGAGGCGCTGCAGGCAACGGGTACCTCGGACCAGCTGACCATCAAACGGCTGAAAAAGCAGAAACTGCGGCTGAAGGACATCATCCGGCTGATCGAGGACCGCCTGACCCCCGACATCATCGCCTGACGCATTGCCAGACAGGTGGATTTGGCTATAGTGCGCGCTCTTTGAAAAGCCGGGGAAAATGCGGATGGGTGAGATCAAGGTAGGCATCATAATGGGCAGCCAATCGGACTGGCCCACGATGAAGGAAGCCGCGGATATTCTGGACGAACTGGGTGTTGCCTTCGAGGCGCGCATCGTGTCGGCCCATCGCACGCCGGATCGCCTGTGGGACTATGGCAAAACCGCTGTGTCGCGCGGCTTGCAGGTGATCATTGCGGGTGCCGGCGGGGCCGCGCATCTTCCGGGCATGATGGCTTCGAAGACACGGGTTCCGGTGATCGGAGTGCCGGTTCAGACGCGGGCCCTGTCGGGTGTCGATTCCCTCTATTCCATCGTTCAGATGCCGAAAGGGTTTCCGGTGGCGACCATGGCCATCGGATCGGCGGGTGGTGCCAATGCCGGGTTGATGGCTGCTGGTATCCTGGCCCTGCAGGATGCCGAACTGGCCGGACGGCTGGATGCCTGGCGCGAGGCCCTGTCGGCCTCTATCCCCGAGGAGCCTGCCGATGACTGAAGCATTGCAAACCGGGGCTCGGATCGGAATTCTGGGCGGTGGCCAGCTGGGCCGGATGCTGTCGGTCGCGGCGGCCCGACTGGGGTTTGTCACCCATGTTTATGAGCCGGGCGCGAACCCACCTGCTGGCCACGTCGCCGACCGCGTGACCACTGCCGCCTATGACAATGCCGACGCCCTGCGTGCCTTTGCCGAAGACGTGGATGTCATCACCTATGAGTTCGAGAACATCCCGACCGAGGCACTGGATCTGCTGGAAGCGCATCGCCCCATTCGCCCGGGCCGCGAAGCCCTGCGGGTCAGTCAGGACCGGCTGACCGAGAAGAGCTTTCTGCAGGGACTGGGCCTGAAAACGGCACCCTTCGCCGACATCACAGATCTGGACAGCCTGCGCGCAGCGATTGATGAGATTGGCACACCCGCCATTCTGAAAACCCGCCGGTTCGGCTATGACGGCAAAGGTCAAGCCCGGCTGCGCGCGCCCGACGACGCCGAATCCGCACTGGCCGAAATGGCGGGCGCGCCTGCTATTTTGGAAGGCTTCGTGGATTTCTCGCACGAGGTGTCCGCCATCGCCGCCCGTGGTCTGGACGGTCAGGTTGCCTGTTTCGATCCCGGTGAAAACGTCCACCGTGACGGTATCCTGCATACAACGACCGTACCGGCGCGGCTGTCGCCGTCGCAGCGAACGGATGCCGTGCTGCTGGCGGCCAATATTCTGAACGCGCTGGATTATGTCGGGGTGATGGGCGTTGAACTGTTTGTCACGGCCGAGGGTCTTATCGTCAACGAGATCGCCCCGCGTGTTCACAACTCGGGACATTGGACCCAGAATGGATGCGCCGTGGATCAGTTCGAACAGCACATCCGCGCTGTCGCAGGGTGGCCTCTGGGGGATGGCCAGCGGCATTCCGACGTGGTCATGGAGAACCTGATCGGCGCCGATATGGACCGTGTGCCCGATCTGGCCCGCGAACGGGATGTGGCGCTGCATCTCTACGGCAAGGCCGACGTCAAGGCAGGCCGCAAGATGGGCCATTTCAACCGTGTCATCCGCTGAGGGGTATCGAGCCGGCGTGCGATGCCTCAGTCGAAGCTATTCCTGAACAATAGAAAACGCAGCGCGCTTATGCCACCAGGCGCGCCGCGATGTCCCCGGACATGTAGCTGACGCGCCCACCCGCCAGAGTGGCCGCGACACGGTTGGTGGCGGTTTCCAAGATCACCAGATCGGCCCGTTTGCCCGGTGCAAGCGTGCCGCGATCCGTCAGACCCAGCACCTGCGCAGGCCCTGACGAGACCAGCGCCC
This sequence comes from Ruegeria sp. D4, assembly GCF_056534475.1. Taxonomy (NCBI): domain Bacteria; kingdom Pseudomonadati; phylum Pseudomonadota; class Alphaproteobacteria; order Rhodobacterales; family Roseobacteraceae; genus Ruegeria; species Ruegeria sp. D4. The sequence continues at coordinate 169,691 of NZ_JBQFPJ010000006.1, read as the reverse complement.
AGGCCCCGGCCAAATCCAGCAGACCGCTTTTGGCCAGCATCAGGGCCGCGCGGCGCGGGCTGGGGTAATGGTAATCCGACGCCAGCGCGTCGCACAGGCCGATCGTGATCAGGTCAAGCGCGCTGGCATTGCCTTTGTGCGAGCCGCCCCGCACCACGTTCGGAGACCCCAGTATGACGTGATCACCGGCAGCACGGGCCGCCTCGGCGGCTTCCAGCGTTTCGGGAAACTCTGATATCCGGGCCCCACGCGCGCGCCAGTCTGCCCGGGCCCGGGCCGTGGCGTCGTCATGACTGCCCAACCGGACACCGCGATCGGACAGCTTGGCGCAAAGCTGTTCCAGCGCTGCCGGTACTTCCCCTGACCGGGCATGCATTTCTTGCAGCATTTCGAGATGCGCTTCAGGGCTGCGCCCGGCCTTGAGCGCCTGCCCGGTCAGACGCGGCGGTGTGCGTCCTTGCGCCAGGCGGTCATGCGGCAGATGGTCATTGAACACCACATAAGGCACCTGCCACCGGGCAATACGCTCGGGCAGGTCCGCATAGTCGTCCAGCATGTGGGTTTCAAACCGCAACTGGGGTAACAGATCCGTCACGACGGTATCCCTGACCCCGGCAATCGCGTCAAAGACCTGGCCCGCAAATCCCGGGCCACGCACGCCGCCCTCCCAGCTATGGAACTGGGCCAGCACGGCTGTGGTAATACCATTGGCGGCCAGTTCCGCCTCGGCCGACACCAGACCTTCGGCCATTTGCTTCATCGCTCCGCGACGCGGCGCAAGATGACGCTCAAACCCGTCCCCGTGCAGATCGACGATCCCCGGCAGGATGGTGTATCCCGACAGATCGATCTGCCGTCCGGCCCCCGAGGACTGAATGATCCCGTCCGCCACGGCCAGTTCGGTTCGCGTCACTTCGTGACCTGACACAAGAACATCCGCCCGGGTGAAGGTCAGTTCAAGTGCGGTCATCGCGTCGGCTCCGACAGAGGTTCTGAACAGTCCTCTCCGATACAGATCTCGTCAATGACATTCATGACACCGTCGAGCCAGGTGATCTGCGGATCAAAGCGGCCAAACTCGATAAAATGCAGCGACTGCGCCATGACCCGGGGGTTGTTCATCATGAAGGTATGGGTCACAGGCAACACGATGTGATCGGCCATGCCTGCGACACGGGTGGTTCGCACTGACACCTTTCCATCATCCCGCCCCTCGATCATCGACGAAAACAAAGGGTTCAGCGAGTTTTCTCCCGCGATTACGCCAAGATCGAATTCGACCGGCGGCAACTGGCCGGGAATACCCTCCGGTCCCGTTCCCAGCGCCAACCCGGCGGGACCGTTGAGCATACCGAAGACCTCCCATGAGCCTAGTTCATCAACCAGTTGGCTGCCCTGGTTTGGCGGGCCCAGCATGACCACGCGGCCCAGGTTGTCCGGTGTATTGTCCTGCAGCCAGTACCGCAGAAGAATCCCGCCCATCGAATGGGCCACGACATTTGCGGTCTCGTCCCCGCAGGCGGCAAGGGCGCCCGGCACGGTTTGCCGGGCCAGTTCGGGTATGGGCAGATCCGTTGACGGGTAATCCGGACGCACGACTTTGTAGCCGTGGGCGCTAAACAATTGCTCCATCACCGAAAACGAAGCCTTGGTTCGCGCAAGCCCATGCAGCAAAACAACGCATTTCGCGCTGGCTAAAGATGGAGCGAGGCAAAGAAGCAATACGACCAGAAATCTCATAGCCGCCAGATAAGGCTTATCGTGGATCGTGAAAACCCCTAGCCGGTCTTCCGTCGCGATACGGCCATCGCAATGCCGCCCAGCACCGCGACGGTTCCAAAAGCCAGACGCAGACCTGCCGTTTCCCCCAGCAGGGCAATGCCAGCCGCGATAGCGATGATCGGAACGCTCAGTTGCACCACGGCCGCAGTCGCAGGCAAAAGCTGCGGCAGAACCCGATACCACAGCGCATAACCCAGCCCCGAGGTTACGGCGCCGGACAAAACCGCCAGCGCATACCCAGTGGGTTCCATCTGCCGCGCTCCGCCCAACAAAAACAGCGCAACGGACGTGACCGGCAGGGCCACCACGAAATTGGCAGCTGTTCCCTGCAATGCGTCGGGCTCGGACCGGCCTGCCAGCGAATAAGCGGCCCAGCCCACACCCGCCGCTGTCATCAGCGCGGCGCCGGACAAGTTGACCTGAACAGCACCAGATGGCCACAACACATACCCAAGTCCGAAAAGCGCAATCCCCGCTCCGGCCAGCTGGCGCGCGGTGGGACCCGAACCTGACACGGCGCCAAAGGCAAACATGGAAATCTGTACAACCCCGAACAGGATCAACGCCCCCAATCCCGCATCAAGCGTCAGGTACGCCATCGAAAACCCGATCATATAAATGGACAGTGACCCGGCCCCGATAACTCTGCGCTTGTGAAATACCGGCAGAGGCCCGCCTTGTTGCCGGACCAGCGCCACCAGCATCAAGGCCCCAGACAGAACCCGCACCACAGCAAATCCCGCCGGATCGGCGGCCCCGCTGTCGATTGCCAGCCGGTTCAGGATCGAGTTCGCCGCGAAGGCGCACATGGTCAGGGTGGTCAGCAGGAACAGTCTCATATCAACCGCATAGCCGGTTCGCCGCGAACTGGACAGTCCTTTCCGCAAACACCCGGCGCTTCATCTTTTCCCAAATACTCCCGCCGGAGGCATGGCCGCATCGCGGCCATCGAAACCGAAACGGGGCCGCCCGAAGACGACCCCGTTCCTTTGTACTGTGCGTCCCCGTGAAGCAGCCTGACCATAGGGCCTGGCACCTGTCGGGGTCGTCAGAATTCGCCGGAGCGAATTCGACGTCTTACATCATGCCGCCCATGCCGCCCATGTCGGGCATGCCGCCTGCGGCAGGTGCGTCTTTCTGCGGCTTGTCTGCAACCATCGCTTCGGTGGTGACCAGCAGACCGGCAACCGATGCCGCGTCTTCCAGAGCGGTACGGACAACTTTGGCCGGGTCGATCACGCCAAACGAGAACATGTCGCCATATTCTTCGGTCTGCGCGTTGAAGCCGAAGGCAGCGTCCGAGGATTCGCGAACTTTGCCTGCAACAACCGCACCGTCGACACCTGCGTTCTCGGCGATCTGGCGCAGCGGCGCTTCGATAGCCTTACGAACGATGTTGATACCTGCGTCCTGATCAGCGTTTGCACCCTTCAGAGCTTCCAGTGCTTTACCGGCCTGAACCAGAGCAACACCACCGCCCACAACGACGCCTTCCTGAACGGCAGCGCGTGTTGCGTTCAGAGCATCGTCCACACGGTCCTTACGCTCTTTCACTTCAACTTCGGTCATGCCGCCGACGCGGATAACAGCAACACCGCCTGCCAGTTTGGCAACGCGCTCTTGCAGCTTCTCGCGGTCGTAATCCGACGAAGTTTCTTCGATCTGGGTGCGGATCTGGGCAACACGTGCTTCGATCTCGGCCTTCTCGCCAGCACCGTCGACGATGGTGGTTTCGTCTTTGGTGATTTCGATCTTCTTGGCGGTGCCCAGCATGTCCATGGTCACGGACTCGAGCTTCATGCCCAGATCTTCGCTGATGACCTGACCGCCGGTCAGGATTGCGATGTCCTGCAGCATGGCTTTGCGGCGATCGCCGAAGCCCGGTGCTTTGACAGCAGCAATTTTCAGACCGCCGCGCAGTTTGTTGACAACCAGAGTTGCCAGCGCTTCGCCTTCAACGTCCTCGGCAATGATCAGCAGCGGCTTTTGCGACTGGATCACCTGCTCGAGCAGCGGAACCATCGGCTGCAGCGAGGACAGTTTCTTTTCGTGCAGCAGGATCATGCAGTCGTCGAGTTCTGCGATCATCTTGTCTGCGTTGGTGACGAAGTAGGGCGACAGGTAGCCACGGTCGAACTGCATACCTTCGACAACGTCGGTCTCGGTTTCCAGACCTTTGTTTTCTTCGACGGTGATAACGCCTTCGTTGCCAACCTTCTGCATCGCGTCTGCGATCTGCTGACCGATTTCGGCTTCGCCGTTGGCCGAGATGGTGCCAACCTGAGCAACTTCTGCCGAGTCCTTGACTTCGCGGGAAGCGGCCTTGATGCCTTCAACAACCTTGGCGGTTGCCAGGTCGATGCCGCGCTTCAGGTCCATCGGGTTCAGGCCCGCTGCAACCTGCTTCAGACCTTCTTTGACGATGGCCTGTGCCAGAACGGTTGCGGTGGTGGTACCGTCGCCGGCTTCGTCATTGGTGCGGCTGGCGACTTCTTTCACCATCTGCGCGCCCATGTTTTCGAACTTGTCTTCCAGTTCGATTTCCTTGGCAACCGAAACACCGTCTTTGGTGATGCGCGGCGCGCCGAAGGATTTGTCCAGAACCACGTTGCGGCCTTTGGGGCCCAGGGTCACTTTAACCGCGTCAGCCAGGATGTTCACACCCTTCAGCATACGGTTGCGGGCATCGGTGTCGAACTTGACGTCCTTTGCAGCCATGTCGTTTCTCCTTGAGAAATATGTTGGAAATGAAGATCAGAGAAAGCGCACAGGCTTACTCGATGATCCCCATGATGTCGCTTTCTTTCATCATCAGCAGCTCTTCGCCGCCGACGTTGACCTCGGTGCCCGACCATTTGCCGAACAGGATCTTGTCGCCGGCTTTTACGGCCATTGCGATCAGTTCGCCGCTGTCCTTGCGTGCGCCTTCGCCGGTTGCAACGACTTCGCCTTCGCTGGGCTTTTCTTTTGCGCTGTCAGGAATGATCAGGCCGCCTGCTGTTTTCTCTTCGCTTTCAACGCGACGGACCAGCACACGGTCATGAAGCGGTTTCAATGCCATCTTTGCAGCTCCTTGGGCTCAAAGTTTGTTTATCCTCCCCTCACCTAACGGCGAGGCATTAGCACTCGGGTCATCCGAGTGATAACGACGCATAGCTAGGGAGTTGGAAAGGCCGAGTCAACAAGATGTGAGAAACTTTTTGCGTCCGGGATTCCAGCGGGGCCGTTTCGGGCTTCAGTCCTGCTGTTCCCAGCTGTAGGCCCAGTGCTTCAGCCCCTCGGATCCACAGGCCGACAATTGGTAGACCCCCTTTTCGACTTTTTCGAACCAGCCATAGTGATTGTCGCGCATGATGCGCGTCGCCCCGGTAACTCCGGTTGCGCTGGCCACGTCAGATCCCTTGGTCGCGCCGCATTCCGCCAGATGGGCCGCACATTTCAGGGCGTCTTGGCGGTACCCGGTCACGATTCCGTGCCGCGTGGCCCCGCCCGCATTCGGGTCTCCTTGCAGCCGGTCGAATTCCCGCAACAACCGCGCGGCCCTTACCTTGTTCTTGCGAGGCGCGTACGGCCCCGGGTCGCAATGCACCTCGGCCCGGCCATCTTCCCGGACGGTAATCAGGCCCAAACCCAGCCTGCGGCATAAGGACAGATTATCCCTCAGCGCCCGCCTTGCGGTCCGGCCCTTCGGTTTGCGCACACCGACATAGACCTGATCGGTTACTTTCAGGCGCGCGATCGCCTGATGAAACAGGGCCAGCGAAAACCCCAGCTTCAGCTCGACAATGACCGGATCATCGCCGTCGCGCGCGGCAACGATATCGGCTGCGCCGACCTCGCCCTTGACAGTGTATCCCTGACGCTCAAGCAACGCCTTGATCGGCGGGTATAGGTCCTGTTCGCGCTTCATCTCACCATGCTAGGCTATTCGGCCGGGATTGCCAGACGTTGCCAGTCCCTTCAGCTTGCGCATCGCCGAAAGGAAAGGCAATGTCGCGCCCGGTAGGATGACCGTCAAAGCAGGGAAAACGATGCGCCTTCTTATATTTCTGTTGTGCCTGATCTTGCCTGCCAGCCTTCACGCCGCTTGCGAAGGCCGCGACCTGAGGGCGGACATGACACCCGAGATGGCGACCCGCCTTGAACACGCCTTGGACGGCATCCCCTTTCCCGAAGGCAACCACTGGGTTGCCGTGAGGGGCGACACGGTAATGCATCTGATCGGAACCCTGCACGTCAATGACCCGCGCATGTCCGCCGTGGTCGAGCGGTTGGAACCGCTCCTGAAAGACGCCGACGCCTTTTTCTTTGAAACCTCGCAGGCCGAGATGAAAGCGTTCGAGCAGGCTCTGGCCAAGGACCCCAGCCCTTTGCTGATCACATCGGGGCCGACTCTGATTGATCTGATGTCGGCCGAGGATTGGGCCGCCCTGTCAGCCACCTTGGCCAAACGCGGCATTCCCGCCTGGACCGCCGCCAAGTTGCGCCCCTGGTTTTTGAGCCTGACATTGGGCGTGCCATCCTGCGTCGCCCAGACCCCGGACGGAGACCGCGGCATGGATGCACGCCTGTCCGAACTCGCCGATACTCACGGTATCCCGCAGCATTCGCTGGAACAGGTCGAAGATGTCATTGCGATGTTCGAGAGCCATCCGATCGAAGAACAGGCCCAGTCACTGGCCCGGCTTGCCGGCGCGCTGGAGGCCAGCGAAGACCAGTTGGCCACGATGACCAACGCCTATCTGGAAGAAAAACATGCCGAAATCATCCAGCTTTCCTTGCTGCAGGGGTTCGACGCATCAGGTCTGACGCAGGAAGAATTTGATGCCGAATGGAAGGCGTTCGAGCAGCAATTGCTGATCCAGCGCAACGACAACTGGCTGAAGCACATTCTGGAACTGAAGAACCAAACGGCCGTCATCGCCGTGGGTGCGGGGCATCTGGCAGGTCAGCAGGGGTTGTTGCATCAATTACAGCTTGCGGGCTTCACGCTGACCCGCGCGCCCTTTTGATCTGACAGTCAGATTTGACGAACAGTCGCATCTGGCGCACAGCCGGGTGACAAGCTTGTCTGTCCACCCTATAAGGCCCGCAAAATCCCATTTCTGCAGGACACTGACATGACAATCCAGGTTTTCGGCCACAAGTCCCCCGACACTGACTCGACCGGCTCGCCCATTCTGTGGGCCTGGTATCTGAACGAAATCCAGGGCGAGAAAGCCGAGCCCGTGCTGCTGGGCGAACCCAATACCGAAGCCGCCTTCATGCTGCGCCACTGGGATCTGCCGAAACCGCGGATCATCGAAGACGTGAGTGAGGGCGCTCCGGTCGTCATCGTCGACACCAACAACCCCGCCGAGCTGCCTGCCGGTATCAACGGCGCCGATATCCGCGCCATCATCGACCACCACAAGCTGGTTGGCGGCCTGGAAACCAAAGGCCCGATCGACATTACCGTTCGCCCACTGGCCTGTACCGCAACCATTATGATCGACCTGATCGGGGATGACGCGGCCAAGATGCCTGACGCCATCAAAGGCGCGGCGCTGACCTGCATTCTGTCCGATACGCTGGAGTTCCGCTCGCCGACCACGACCCCACGCGATCGTGCGGTCGCGGAAAAGCTCGCCGCCGAACTTGAGTTGGATATCTCGGAATACGCTGCCGACATGTTCGCCGCGAAGTCGGACGTTTCGTCCTTTTCCGACGCGGAATTGATCCGCATGGACAGCAAAGAATACGAGGTCGACGGCACCAAATTCCGCGTCTCGGTTCTTGAAACCACCGCGCCCGGTGTGGTTCTGGACCGCAAGGACAGCCTGGCAGGCTCGATGGCGGATGTAGCCCGGGAAGATGGTGTGGATCAGGTTCTGCTGTTCGTTGTGGACATCCTGAACGAAGAAGCCACCCTGTTGGTTCCGAACGATCTGGTCAAATCCGTTGCCGAAAAAAGCTTTGGCGCCTCGGTCGACGGCGATGCCGTGGTTCTGCCCGGTATCATGAGCCGCAAGAAACAGATCATCCCGAACCTCAAGGTCTGACACCGAACTCTTTACAGAAAGTCAGGCGCCTTTATCGGGCGCCTGTTTTTTTTGCGAGGCTCTGCCTCGCGCTCCGGGATATTTTTGGCCAGATGAAGTTTGGATCCCCTGCTTCATCTGGCTGAAAGTATCCTGGGGGAGACGCCCGAAGGGCGGCGGGGGCAAAGCCCCTACTGGCCAAACCGGTATTCCTCTGCCATAGGCTTTGATGACTTTCCCACCGCGTCAACAGGGGCCTGACATGACACAGATCATCCAATCGATTGCCGAGGTTTCCGACCGCTACAAAGCTCTGTTCGTTGACCTGTGGGGCTGCGTGCACAATGGCATTACAGCCTTCCCCGAAGCGGTTGCTGCGCTGCAAACTTACCGCGCGTCGGGTGGTTTGGTGGTTCTGGTCACAAACTCACCAAAACCCCGTGCCGGTGTGGCAGTGCAACTGACGCAGTTCAACGTACCCGCCGACGCATATGACACCATCGCCACCAGTGGCGACTCGGCCCGGTCGGCCATGTTCCGAGGCACGGTTGGTCGGAAAGTCTATTTCATGGGCGAATGGGAGCGCGACGAAGGGTTCTTTGAACCACTCAAGCTGTTGCATCACCCAATCCAGATCGAACGGGTGCCGCTGGATGAAGCCGAAGGAATTGTTTGCTGCGGCCCGTTCGACCCCATGGCGGACCCGGCGGTCAACCGGGCCGATTTTCTGTACGCCAAACAAAAAGGGCTGAAGCTGCTCTGCGCAAACCCCGATATTGTCGTGGATCGTGGTGAAGTGCGGGAATGGTGTGCAGGGGCTCTGGCCCGCCTTTACACCGAAATGGGCGGTGAGAGCCTGTATTTTGGCAAGCCTCATCCGCCGATTTATGATTTGGCCCGGCGCAGGTTGCAGGAACTGGGCGCGGATATCGCTGATGCCGATATTCTGGCAATCGGTGACGGTCCACATACGGACATCGCCGGCGGCATAGGGGAAGGGATTGATTCCCTGTTCATATCCGGCGGTCTGGCTGCATCCGAGACAAAAACGTCATACCAGCCTGACCCGGATGCGCTAAACAGCTATATTGAAAAAGAAAAAATAAACCCAACCTATTCGATCGGCCGTCTGAGGTAATAAAATAAGGCTTGATTTTCTGCACTTGCGAAGTAATAAAGTTGCCAATCGATGGCTACGGGCGGTTTTTTATTTCTCCGCCAACTGCAAGTGAGGGCAACATGTTGGACAATCTTCCGCGCGGAACGATCTGTATCGAAGACATTGAAATGGGCATGAGCCGCCACCTGCGCAAAGTGGTGACGGACGAGGACATCGAGATGTTTGCCCAGGTGTCGACCGACCGGAACCCGGTTCATCTGGACGACGATTATGCCCGCGACACGATTTTCGAAGGGCGCATCGCGCATGGGATGCTGACGGCCGGCCTGATTTCGGCGGTAATCGGTGAGCAGCTGCCCGGTCACGGTACCGTATACATGGGCCAGTCGCTGAAGTTTCTGGCTCCGGTCCGCCCCGGCGACATGGTTTATGCCGAGGTCAAGGTCATCGACATCGACTTTTCGAAGCGGCGCGTCAAGCTGGACTGCCATTGTTCTGTCGAAGGCAAAAAGGTTTTGGTTGGCGAAGCCATGGTTCTGGCCCCCTCGCGGAAATTTGACTGAGGCGAACTCTGTCTGATCTGCTATCGGCAGGTCTTGAACCCGCCTCTCAGTCCCGCTAGGCAGACGCCATGCGCATCATCCGGGATTTTCAGTTTGTCGAGCCTCAGGACCGGGGCGCCAGCGTGGCGATCGGGAACTTTGACGGCGTTCATATCGGCCATCGGTCGGTCATCGAACTGGCGCGCAAGGCCGCGCCAGATGCGCCCTTGGGTGTCATGACGTTTGAGCCGCATCCACGCGAGTTTTTCGCGCCAGACAGCCCCCCTTTCCGCCTGATGCGCGGCAACAGCAGGGCGCATCGGCTGGAAAAACTTGGGGTGCAGAAGCTGTATGAGCTGCCCTTCAACAGTGCGCTGGCCGGCCTGACCCCCGAGGAATTCGCGCGCGATGTCATTTGCAAAGGCCTGGGTCTGGCGCATGTGGTGGTGGGGGCCGATTTCTGTTTTGGCAAGGGACGCAGCGGCACAGCCGATGACATGGTCCGGTTTGGCCGGGGCATGGGGTTTGGTGTCACCATCGCGCCGCTGAAGGAACGGTCCGAGCATGTGGTCTCATCCACCGCGATCCGACAGGCGCTGAGTGACGGACGCCCGCGCGACGCCGCCTCGATGCTGGGTCACTGGCATCGGATCGAAGGCGAGGTCATCGGCGGGGAACAACGCGGGCGCGAACTGGGTTTTCCGACGGCCAACATGTCCATCGAAGGGCTGCACCCGCCGAAATTCGGCGTCTACGCGGTGCTGGTTGACGTTCTGGATGGACCCAATCAGGGCAGCTATCGCGGTGCCGCATCTGTTGGGACACGCCCGATGTTCAATGGCGCAGCGCCGAATATCGAGACCTTTCTGTTCGACTTCTCGGGCGATCTTTACGGTGCCACATTGTCGGTGGGGCTGGTGGACTATCTGCGCCCGGAAATGACGTTTGAGGGGCTGGACGGGCTGGTCGCGCAGATGGATGCGGATTGTGCCCGTGCCCGCGAGGTTCTGGCGGGCCAATGAAACAAGACCCGATCGAACGCGGCGGCCTGTCGCATCGCTTTTGGGAGCGTAAGCCCCTGCGTCGCCTGAACCAGCGCGAATGGGAGGCCCTGTGTGATGGCTGCGGCAAATGCTGCCTGAACAAGCTGGAAGATGAAGACACGGGCGAGGTCGCCCTGACCTGCGTCGCCTGCCGCCTGCTGGACGACGAAAGCTGCCGCTGCACGCAATACGACATCCGCCATCAGTTCGTGCCGGAATGCATCGTGATGACCCCGGACAATATTGACGATCACGCCTATTGGCTGCCGCAGACCTGTGCCTACCGGCTGCTGTGGGAAGGCAAGCCCTTGTATGACTGGCACCCCTTGATATCGGGGACGCCGGACAGCGTTCATGCGGCCGGGGTTTCCGTTCAGGGGCGCACCGTTTCCGAATTCGAGACCCCTCTGGAAGAGTGGGAAGACCATATTATCGAGGAGCCCGTCTGATGTTTTTCGCCTCTGACAATTCCGGACCAGTCCATCCCGAAGTGCTGACCGCGCTTAGTGAAGCCAATCAGGGCTATCAGATGGCCTATGGCGCAGACACGCTGATGAACGAGGTGCGCGACCGGATCCGGGGCGTCTTCGAGGCGCCGGGCGCGGCGGTATACCTGGTGGCGACAGGCACGGCTGCAAACTCGCTGGCGCTGGCGACACTGGCGAACCCTTGGGACACCGTCTTTTGCTCGCCTGTCGCGCACATTCACGAGGATGAGTGCAACGCGCCCGAGTTCTACAGCGGCGCCAAGCTGACGCTGGTGCCCGGCGGCGACAAGATGCAGCCAGAGGCATTGCGCAGCAGCATTCTGGGCGAGGAGACCCGCGGCGTACATGGTCCGCAGCGCGGCCCTGTATCGATCACTCAGGTGACCGAGCGCGGTTCTGTCTATTCGCTCGCCGAATTGCAGGGGCTGTGCGGTGTGGCACGGGAATACGGCCTGCCGGTGCATCTTGACGGGGCACGGTTCGCCAATGCTCTGGTCGCGCTGAACTGTTCCCCTGCCGAAATGACGTGGAAAGCCGGGGTGGACGCCGTAAGCTTTGGCGGCACCAAGAACGGACTAATGGGCGTCGAAGCCGTTGTTTTCTTTGACGAAAGCAAAGCCTGGGAATTCGAATTGCGCCGCAAGCGGGGCGCGCATCTTTTTTCCAAACACCGTTATCTGTCGGCACAGATGGCGGCCTATCTGCGGGACGATCTGTGGCTGCGCGCAGCCCGGCAGGCGAACGCGAATTGCGCAAGGCTGGCGGCAGGATTGCAGGCGGCCGGTGCGGATTTCCTGCACGAGCCGCAAGCCAATATCGTTTTCGCCCGTTTCCCGAGGCACCTGCATCGTCGACTGCACGAAAAGGGCGCGGTCTACCACATGTGGGGTGATGAACTGGACGGGGCGGATGAAGACGAGATGCTGGCCTGCCGCCTTGTCTGCGACTGGTCCATCAGTGCGGAACAGATCGACCGGTTTCTGGCCCTTTTCTGACGGTTGTCAGGGGCGTCGCCCCCGCCGCAGCAAATTCAGACAGAAGAGGCTAGCGGAATGCGGAAGAACTCCGACAGGCTGCGCGCCGTCTCTTTTGGATGGGAAATCGGCAGCATGTGCCCTGCCCCCGGGATGAGTTCGGTGGTTGCCGCAGGCAGAAGGCGTTGCAGGCTGTTGCATATTGCGGGGATGACCGGGTGCGTCAGCGATCCGCTGAGGATCCGGACCGGCATCTGGGCGCGTTCCAGTTTTCCCGGTTGCAACAGGCCCGCACCGTCCTTGTATAGGGCATTGTTGGAGGCCGGGACTACATGCACCCCGCGGATCATTGCGGCGCGGGTACGGTCCGGCAGATCCGCCCAGCGGGGGCTGTCCTGTGTGCTCCACATGCGGTTGAACAGGCGGGCTGCCTGCGATGCGTTGCCTGCGGCGAGCGCGGAGACAAACGGTTCTGCATCTCGCTCATGCTGATCGTAGAGGTCTGGGGCGTCCAGCTTTGCCAGGGCAAAAAAGACCGGCTCGATCAGAATAGCGCGGCGCACGAGGTCGGGGTGTTCGACCGCCAGGCGCAATGCGATCATCGCACCAAAGGAGTGGCCGATCACATCCATCGGTTTTTGCAGCTGGCTGGCCGCCAGTTCGGTCATCCGGTCAAAAAAGTCGCCCCGCCCGTCCCAATCGGGGCTGCGGCCGTGTGACAGCATGTCCGGCGCAATCAGGCTTGCCTGCGCGCTCAGCGCAGCTGCAAGGCCCGACCAGGCGCCGGAATGGGCAATGGTGCAGTGCAGGGCGAGCATCTGGTGCGCGCCCTTGCCCAGTGCTCGCACAAAGACTTCTTGCGGCAGGGTACGGCCTGTCATGCCTTCAGCGTCGACAGGTGCCGGTCCAGATCGTCCAGCCTGTCCTGCCCCCAGAACCGCTGGTCATCCGGGGTGATATAAAACGGCGCGCCGAACACGCCGCGATCGACGGCCTCTTCAAGATTGGCGGCGTAGGTTTCCGCACCCACAAGCAGGCCGCTGTCGGCAAGTCCGGGATCGAACCCGGCCTTTGACAGGCAATCGCGGATCACATCATCCTGAGCGATGTCCTTTTCCTCGGCCCAGCAGGCACGCAGGATCGAATGGCAAAGCTGCCCGACATCGCCGGACCCGTCCTGAACGGCGGCGATCACGGCGTAGGATGAGGGGGCCATATTCGTTGGCCAGTGCGCGGGTTGCAGGTTGAATTCCATTCCCAGATTTCTGGACTGGCGCAGCAATTCCTGAGCCCGGTATTCGATGCGAGAGATGTGCCGATCCTTCGGCGGAACCCCACCAGTGCGCGAGAACAGAGCGATAATGTCCAACGGCTTGTAGTTGATCGTCGCACCGTGCTTTGCCGCGATCTCTTCCAGCCGGGTTCCGGCCAGATAGGAATAGGGCGAGAGTGTCGCAAAATAGTAGTCAATCTGGGTCATGTGCACTTTCTCCGCTGCGTTACCTTTGCGGGACGGTAAGGCCATGCTAAGCGGTGTCAACATCACGAATCTGTCACATTGCCATTGCTGCCCGGGGACCTCAGCCGATGCCGACACTTCACGAACCCAAGCTAATCGCTGGGAACGCCAACCTTCCGCTTGCCAAAACCATAGCCCGCCGCATGAGCCTTTACCGCGGCGTCGATCAGGGGCTGGTCGATGCGCGGGTCGAACGGTTCAATGATGGCGAGATCTTCGTCGAGGTGTTCGAGAATGTGCGCGGCGAGGACATGTTCATCATCCAGCCGACCTCGAACCCGGCCAATGACAACCTGATGGAACTTCTGATCATCGCCGACGCGCTGCGTCGGTCGTCGGCCCAGCGGATCACTGCCGTGATCCCCTATTTCGGGTATGCCCGTCAGGACCGCCGCACAAAGGCGCGTACGCCGATCTCTGCCAAGCTGGTCGCCAACATGCTGACCGGTGCCGGAATCGAGCGGGTCCTGACCATGGACCTGCACGCGGCCCAGATTCAGGGTTTCTTCGATATTCCGGTGGACAACCTCTATGCCTCGCCGATCTTTGCCCTGGATGTGAAACACCAGTTCAAGGACAGCCTGGATGAAATCATGGTGGTGTCGCCCGACGTCGGCGGCGTGGCCCGTGCGCGCGAACTGGCCAAACGGATCAACGCCCCCCTGTCGATCGTGGACAAACGCCGCGAGAAAGCCGGTGAAGTGGCCGAGATGACCGTAATCGGCGACGTCAAGGACAAGATCTGCCTGATCGTGGACGACATGTGCGACACTGCCGGTACGCTTTGCAAAGCGGCGCAGGTGCTGCTGGATAATGGTGCGAAAGAGGTGCACTCTTACATCACCCACGGCGTCATGAGCGGCCCGGCGGTCGAACGTGTGACCAACTCGGTCATGAAGTCGCTGGTTCTGACCGACACGATCCAGCCCACCGACGCAATCGCCAAGGCCAAGAACATCCGGATCGTACCGACGGCACCGATCTTTACCCAGGCGATCCTGAACATCTGGAACGGCACAAGTGTTTCTTCGCTGTTCGAAGACAAGACACTGACACCAATCTACGAATCCCTGTATCAGATGAACTGACCGGAAAAGGGGCGCCTGGACAGGGCCCACCTTTCTTACACGCATATCTTAGAACGGACAGCCTTTTCATGACTGACAACAAACGCGTCGTCCTTTCCAGTGACCATGCCGCCATCGGACTGCGCCAGGCAATCGCCGCACATATCGCGGACGCCGGATGGGAGGTCGTGGATATCGGCCCGACCACTCCGGAAAGCACACACTATCCCCTGCATGGCAAGGCCGCTGCCGAGCGCGTCGCCTCGGGCGATTGTGCGCTTGGCATCCTGTTGTGTGGCACCGGTCAGGGCATCATGATGGCAGCCAACAAGGTGCCGGGCATCCGTTGCGGTGTGTGTTCCGACACATTCTCAGCCCGGATGATCCGGCAGCACAATGATGCCAACATGCTGTCCATGGGCGCGCGCGTCATTGGCGAAGGTCAGGCGCTGGATATCGTGGACGCGTTTTTGGGGGCCGCGTTCGAAGGTGGCCGCCACGCAACACGCGTGGACATGATCGAAGGCACCGACGCGTAAGAAACGGGCTTCAGGTGAGCAGTTGACGACAAGAGCGCGGCTTCCGTTCTGAAGGAGCGCTCAGGATATATGCCAGTCATCCTCGTGCGGCACCTCGCCAATCGCGGTCCACGAGGCGCGGATGCGGGCAACGCGCGTATCCGACCAGGTGCGGAAGACGGCGCAGAACCCTTCGGGCGTAATGTTCTCGGCCTTGATTTCGGCGCGCAGCGCCGAGGACGTGTCCACATCCCACAGCGAAATGCCGATCTGTACCATCGGTGCCGAGCGAAACGGTTGGCTGAATGCAACGGTTGTCCGGCGTTCCCGCGCCCCCTCGCCTGTCCACATTTCACCGCCATTGGCAAAATCGGAAAACAACAGGGCCTCGCCTTGATCAATGCCAATCGGATGGGTTTGAAAAGTTTTCATTCTGTCGTCGTTGTTCTTGAATTCCCGCAACTTATTCCGGCATTCGGGCAAAAGCACGACAAAAAAACGGCCCCGCAAACGCGAGGCCGTTCTAATTCATAAGCGATCAAGCCCGCGTTACAGGCTCATATGCGTTCCAAGCGCTTCCATGTCGGCCAGCAGTTTGGCCGCGTCGTCGACCATGGTCTGATCGTCGCCACCTTTTGCCGCTTCGTGCGACTCGCGGGCCTCGGCGATCAGATCGTCGATATGCGCACGGGTCACTTCTGAAACCGGAATGGCCTTTTCGGCCAGAACCGACAAGCTGTCACCGTTGATCTGGGCAAACCCGCCGGTGACCAGATATTCGCTGGACCCTTCGGGCGCCTCAACCTTCAGCAGACCGGGGCGCAGTGTGGTGATGGTGGGGGCATGATCGGGCATTGCCGTCATGTCCCCGTCCGCGCCGGGAATCTGGACCGCCGTCACCGCGAGCGAAGCAAGGCTCCGCTCCGGGCTGACGAGGTCGAATTGCATCGTGTTTGCCATCAGGGTTTCTCCTTAGGCAGCCGCTGCAGCCATCTTCTCGGCCTTGGCGATCACGTCTTCGATGCCGCCGACCATCAGGAAGGCCGCTTCGGGCAGGTGATCGTATTCGCCGGCCACAACGGCCTTGAACGACGAGATGGTGACATCCAGAGGAACCTGAACACCAGGCGAACCGGTGAAGACTTCGGCCACGTCGAACGGCTGCGACAGGAAGCGTTCGATCTTACGGGCACGGGCCACGGTCAGCTTGTCCTCTTCCGACAGTTCGTCCATGCCGAGAATGGCGATGATGTCCTGCAGCGACTTGTAGCGCTGGAGGATCTGCTGAACGTCGGTCGCAACCTTGTAGTGCTCTTCGCCAACGATGGCCGGGTCGAGCAGACGCGAGGTCGAGTCGAGCGGGTCAACCGCAGGGTAGATACCCTTTTCCGAGATCGCACGGTTAAGAACGGTAGTCGCGTCCAGGTGCGCAAACGAAGTTGCCGGCGCGGGGTCGGTAAGGTCGTCCGCAGGCACGTAGATCGCCTGAACCGAGGTGATCGAACCAGCTTTGGTCGAGGTGATGCGTTCCTGCAGGGCACCCATGTCGGTCGCAAGTGTCGGCTGATAGCCCACCGCCGAAGGAATACGACCCAGCAGAGCCGAAACCTCGGAGCCCGCCTGCGTGAAGCGGAAGATGTTGTCGACGAAGAACAGAACGTCGGTACCGGACTGGTCGCGGAACTGCTCGGCCAGGGTCAGACCGGTCAGAGCAACACGCGCACGCGCTCCCGGAGGTTCGTTCATCTGACCGTAAACCAGGGCCACCTGCGATTCCGACAGGTTGTCCGGCTTGATAACGTTCGATTCGATCATCTCGTGGTACAGGTCGTTCCCTTCACGGGTCCGTTCACCAACACCCGCGAACACCGAGAAGCCCGAGTGCACTTTTGCGATGTTGTTGATCAGTTCCATGATCAAAACGGTTTTACCAACGCCGGCGCCGCCGAACAGGCCGATCTTACCGCCCTTTGCGTAGGGGGCCAGCAGGTCAACAACCTTGATGCCGGTGACCAGAACTTCGGATTCGGTCGACTGTTCCGCAAAGGTCGGTGCGGGCTGGTGGATCGCGCGGGCTTCTGTCGCCTCAACCGGGCCTTTTTCGTCGATCGGCTCGCCGACCACGTTTAGGATGCGGCCCAGAGTAGCGTTGCCGACGGGAACCGAGATCGGTGCGCCGGTGTCGGTCACTTCTTCGCCACGGACCAGACCTTCGGTCGCGTCCATCGCGATGGTGCGGACAGTGTTTTCACCCAGGTGCTGAGCAACTTCCAACACCAGGCGCTTGCCGTTGTTGGTGGTTTCCAGCGCGTTCAGAATTTCAGGCAGCTGATCGTCGAAGTGCACGTCGACGACGGCCCCGATGATCTGTGTGACTTTGCCTTTTGCATTCGCCATGTTTCGTCTCCGGTTTTCTTACAGCGCTTCGGCGCCGGAAATAATTTCAATCAGCTCGTTGGTGATTACGGCCTGACGCGAGCGGTTGAACTGGATCGTCAGCTTGTCGATCATTTCACCCGCGTTACGTGTCGCGTTGTCCATCGCGGACATCCGTGCACCCTGTTCGGACGCTCCGTTTTCGAGCAGAGCCGAGAAGATCGCGGTCGCAACCCCCTTGGGCAGCAAGTCGGCCAGGATGGCCTCTTCGCTGGGCTCGTAGTCGAAAATGGCACCGCTGTCGTCACCTGCCGCTTCGTCCTCGAACGAGGCGGGGATGACCTGCTGTGCCGTCGGGATCTGGGTCACAACGTTGACGAACTTCGAGTAGAAGATCGTGGCCACGTCGAACTCTCCCCCGTCGAAACGAGACAGGACGTCCTTGGCGATGTCTTGCGCGTTGGAATACCCCAGACGCTTGACCTCGCTCAGGTCGATATGTCCAACGAACAGATCGCCAAAATCACGCTTGAGCGCGTCGCGGCCTTTCTTGCCGACGGTCAGAACTTTGACCGTCTTGCCATTCAGGCGCAGCTCTTCCGCCTTTTGACGGGCCAGCTTGGCGATGTTCGAGTTGAAGCCGCCACACAGGCCGCGTTCAGCTGTCATCACAACCAGCAGATGGACATCATCACTGCCCGTACCACGGAGCAGCTTGGGGGCGCTGTCGCTGCCCCCGACCGAAGCCGCCAGCCCCGCCATCACGGCATTGAACCGCTCGGCATAGGGGCGCGAGGCTTCGGCAGATTCCTGGGCGCGGCGCAGTTTTGCTGCCGCGACCATCTGCATGGCCTTGGTGATCTTGCGGGTCGATTTGACCGACTCGATCCTGTTTTTAAGGTCCTTCAGACTAGGCATCGGAACCCCCTATCAAGCGAAGGTTGCGGCGTATTCGTCGATCGCTGCCTTGATCTTGTCGGACGCGTCGCCTTTGACCTTCGGATCTTCGTCGGTGATCCACTTCAGCAGGTCGGCGTGCTTGCCGCGCAGGTGCGCCAGAAGACCGGCCTCGTAGCGGCCAACATCCGAAACGTCGATCTTGTCGAGGTAGCCGTTGGTGCCTGCGAAGATGACGCAGACGATTTCCGCGTTGGTCAGCGGCGAGTACTGCGGCTGTTTCATCAGTTCGGTCAGACGCGCACCACGGTTCAGCAGCTGCTGAGTTGCGGCGTCAAGGTCGGAACCGAACTGCGCGAACGCAGCCATTTCGCGGTACTGAGCCAGCTCCAGCTTAACCGGACCGGCGACCGATTTCATCGCGTTGGTTTGGGCCGACGAGCCCACACGCGAAACCGACAGACCGGTGTTCACGGCAGGACGGATGCCCTGGTAGAACAATTCGGTTTCCAGGAAGATCTGGCCGTCGGTGATCGAGATCACGTTGGTCGGAATAAACGCCGAAACGTCACCACCCTGAGTTTCGATAACCGGCAGAGCGGTCAGCGAGCCTGCACCGAAGTCCTCGTTCAGCTTCGCCGAACGTTCCAGCAGGCGGGAGTGGAGGTAGAAAACGTCACCAGGATAGGCTTCACGTCCGGGCGGACGGCGCAGCAGCAGCGACATCTGACGATAGGACACGGCCTGTTTCGACAGGTCATCATAGATGATCAGCGCGTGGCGGCCGTTGTCACGGAAGTACTCGGCCATCGCGGTCGCGGCGTAAGGCGCCAGGAACTGCATCGGTGCCGGGTCGGACGCGGTTGCGGCCACAACGATCGAGTATTCGATGGCGCCGGATTCTTCCAGTTTCTTCACCAGCTGCGCAACGGTCGAACGCTTTTGGCCGATCGCAACGTAAACGCAATACAGCTTCTTCGACTCGTCGTCGCCTGCTGCGTCGTTGTAGACTTTCTGGTTCAGGATGGTGTCCAGAGCAACGGCGGTTTTGCCGGTCTGACGGTCACCAATGATCAGTTCCCGCTGGCCGCGGCCGATCGGGATCATCGCGTCAACCGATTTCAGACCGGTTGCCATCGGCTCGTGCACCGATTTACGCGGGATGATGCCCGGGGCTTTCACGTCTGCAACGCCGCGCTTGGAAGCGTTGATCGGGCCTTTGCCGTCCAGCGGGTTGCCCAGACCGTCAACAACGCGACCCAGCAGTTCGTCACCGATCGGAACGTCAACGATCGAGTTGGTGCGCTTGACGGTGTCACCTTCTTTGATGTCACGGTCGGAACCGAAGATAACGACACCGACGTTGTCGCTTTCCAGGTTCAGCGCCATGCCCATGATGCCACCGGGGAATTCGACCATCTCACCGGCTTGCACATTGTCCAGGCCGTATACACGGGCAATCCCGTCACCGACGCTCAGCACGCGGCCGATCTCGGCCACTTCGGCTTCCTGACCAAAATTCTTGATCTGGTCCTTCAGGATTGCAGAAATCTCTGCAGCTTGGATTCCCATTTATCCGACCTCTTTCATTGCATTCTGTAGGGAGTTCAGCTTCGAACGGATCGAACTGTCGATCATTTTCGAGCCCACTTTAACGACAAGACCGCCGATGAGGCTTTCATCAACGGTCGCATTGATTGTCACGGTCTTGCCCACACGCTCGGACAGCGTTTTGGACAGTTTTTCCATTTGCGTCTTGGTCAGCGCCTTGGCCGAGGCGACATCGGCGGTCACTTCGCCGCGCTCGTCCGCCAGCATATCGCGCAGAACCTGCACCAGCTGCGGCACAACGAACAGGCGACGCTTTTGCGCCATCAGGCCCAGCGTGTTCTGCAGGATGGAGTTCAGCCCCATCTTGGCGGCAATTGCGGTGATTGCGCCTTCCTGTTCGGCGCGGGAAACCAGAGGCGAGGCGATCAGGTCGCGCAAATCTGCGCTTTCGCCCAAAGCTGCTGCCAGATCATTGATGCCGGTTTCCAGACCTGCGAGGTCATTATTCTCTTTGGCAATCTCGAAGATTGCGGTGGCATAGCGCTCGGCGATGCCTGTGGAAATCGAAGCTGGTTCGGACACGTCCACCCTTCCGATATTTTGGGCCCCGAATTCGCGTGCGGCAGCTACCCCGGGGGCGTGAAGAAACCCCGTCCTTGTAGGGCGGGGATCAAAATCACCGGGGATGTAGCAGAGGTGTTCCAACCTCGCAATATAGTATAGTGATTACGATGTTATCCACAAATTGTTTGATTTCATACACTTACGCAAAGTGCGACCCTTTGGACACGTCTGAATGGGTGAAAAATGTTACCAAATTGCAGCTTTTGGCGATTCCTGTGGCCTATTTCCCTCAGATTTAGGCACCAGACATGGGTGTCCATCACCCGTTCTGTCAGGCCGGCTTGAGCAGGCCGTCCAGCGCTTTGATCGGGCGTTTGACCGCATCTTTGGTCACGGTGCCACTTGGCGGCCGGATAAGCTTGGTCGCCTCGACCATGAGAACGCCACCCGCCATAATTGTCGGCAGACGTTGCCCTGTCTTTTCGATCAGATTGCCGGATTTCAACCAGAACCGTCGATAGGATGGCGGCATGTAAAGAGCCGAGCAATGCGTTTCCGGGACGAAATGATGGGCCTTGAGCTGGGATTCCAGCTGCGATGCGGAATACGGGCGACCAAACCCGAACGGTGTCCGGTCGGACCGCGACCACAGACCCGCCCTGTTGGGCACGACAAACAGGATACGCCCCCCCGGCCCCAACACGCGCCAGCATTCCTCCAGCAACTGGGTCGGACGCTCAGAGGTTTCCAGACCGTGCATAACCACCAGCTTGTCCACGTGACCGGTTTCGATGGGCCAAAGCGTCTCTCCGGTTAGGACAGAGACGTTGGGCATTCCTGCAGGCCAGGGCATCACACCCTGTGGGCCGGGCATCAGCCCGATCACGCGCCGCGCATCCTTCAGATAGGGGCGCAGCAAGGGCACGGCGAATCCAAACCCGACAACAGTCTGCCCCTTGGCCTCGGGCCACAGCTCGACCATTCGACCACGGATCGCCGCCTGCGCGGCACGTCCCAAAGTGCTGCGGTAGTAGAAATTCCTCAGATCCTGCACATCAAGATGCATTGCGGACACCCGGTCAATCGGCTTAGCTGTCGGCAGTCTAGCAACGAAAGGGCAAAAGGCCATGCCTCTTGAGATCGTCACCATCCCATGCCTCAGCGACAATTACGCCTTTCTGGCGCATGATGCGGTCAGTGGCCAGACCGCATTGATCGATGCGCCTGAACCTGGACCGATCCTGGCCGCGCTTGACGCCCGCAACTGGAAACTGTCTCATGTCCTGCTGACCCATCACCACTGGGATCATGTGGATGGTCTGGCCGGAATCCTCGAACATCACTCTGCCAAAGTGATCGGAGCCGCCGCTGACGCCCACCGCCTGCCGCATCTGGATTTGCAGGTGCGCGAAGGCGATACTTTCGAAATCGGCGGCGAACCGGTTCATGTGCTGGACGTCTCGGGCCATACGATCGGACATATCGCGTTTTACATGCCGGAGAGCACGGCTGTGTTCACAGCAGACAGCCTGATGGCCTTGGGCTGCGGCCGTCTGTTCGAAGGCACACCTGCGCAAATGTGGGCTTCGCTTGGCAAACTGGCCGCCCTGCCCGACGAGACGATCGTCTGTTCCGGTCACGAATACACACAATCCAATGCAAAGTTCGCGATCACTGTCGATCCGGACAACGCGGCGCTGCAGCAGCGAATGCAGGATATCGACCGTGCAAGGGCTGCCGGCGAGCCAACCGTTCCGTCGACTCTGGCGCTTGAGAAGGCCACAAATCCGTTTCTGCGGGCCACGGATCCTGGGATCAAGACTCAACTGGGGATGGAAAATGCCGATCCTGTATCAGTATTTGCCGAAATTCGGGCTAGAAAAGACCGGTTTTAGGACCTATTTGCCCCACGTCACGGTCACGGTCACACGAAATGTGACTGTCAAGAGCAAGAAAACCCTTGAAGCCGCGCCACGATCAACCAAACTCTAATAGTATGAGGACATGGTTGGGATGGGGATCCGACCTTTAACGCGCCCCCTTCTGACCCAAGACAGAGGAGCACCCGCGTGCCTTCATTCTCGAGCACATTAGAACAAGCCATTCACGCGGCCCTGGCTGCGGCGAACGAACGGCGACATGAATTCGCAACGCTGGAGCATCTGCTGCTGGCGCTGCTGGAAGAACCCGATGCGGTGCGCGTGATGAAGGCGTGCAGCGTCGATCTGGATGAGTTGCGCAGTACCCTTGTCGAGTTCATCGACGAGGATCTGTCAAATCTGGTGACGGATATTGACGGATCCGAGGCGGTGCCGACTGCAGCCTTCCAGCGTGTCATCCAGCGCGCGGCGATTCACGTTCAAAGCTCTGGCCGGACCGAAGTCACCGGGGCCAACGTTCTGGTCGCCATCTTCGCCGAACGCGAAAGCAACGCGGCCTATTTCCTGCAGGAGCAGGACATGACCCGCTATGACGCGGTTAACTTCATCGCACATGGCGTGGCCAAGGATCCTGCGTATGGTGAAAACCGTCCCGTTTCCGGCGCGGATCAGGTTGAGGAAGAGGTTCAGTCTAGCGCGGGTGAAGGCGAACAAAAGGAAAGCGCGCTGGGCAAGTATTGCATCGATCTGAACGCCAAATCGCGGGCCGGAGATGTCGATCCGCTGATCGGGCGCGCAGATGAGGTCGAACGCTGCATCCAGGTGCTTTGCCGCCGCCGCAAGAACAACCCGCTGCTGGTGGGTGATCCGGGTGTGGGCAAAACTGCCATCGCCGAAGGTCTGGCTCATAAGATCGTCGCGGGTGAAGCGCCGGATGTTCTGGCCAACACCACGATCTACTCGCTCGACATGGGTGCGTTGCTGGCCGGAACCCGATACCGCGGTGATTTCGAGGAGCGTCTCAAGGCTGTCGTGACCGAGTTGGAAGACCATCCTGACGCGGTCTTGTTCATCGACGAGATTCACACCGTGATCGGTGCCGGCGCCACTTCAGGCGGCGCGATGGACGCGTCGAACCTGCTGAAACCTGCACTGCAGGGCGGCAAGCTGCGTACCATGGGCTCGACCACGTACAAGGAGTTCCGCCAGCATTTCGAGAAGGACCGCGCGCTGAGCCGCCGGTTCCAGAAAATCGACGTGAATGAGCCTTCGGTCGAGGACAGCGTGAAGATTTTGCGCGGTCTGAAACCCTATTTCGAAAAGCATCACGAGATCAAATACACCGCTGATGCGATCAAAACCGCTGTGGAACTGTCGGCGCGCTATATCAATGACCGCAAACTGCCCGACAAGGCGATCGACGTGATCGACGAGGCCGGTGCGGCCCAGCATCTGGTCGCGGAAAGCAAACGCCGCAAGACCATCGGTGTGAAAGAGATCGAAGCGGTGGTCGCCAAGATCGCCCGCATTCCGCCCAAGAACGTCACCAAGGATGATGCCGAGGTTCTCAAAGACCTGGAAGCTTCGCTGAAACGGGTGGTGTTTGGTCAGGACGTAGCCATCGAGGCGCTGTCCAGCGCGATCAAACTGGCACGCGCGGGTTTGCGTGAGCCTGAAAAGCCAATCGGCAATTACCTGTTCGCCGGCCCGACCGGTGTGGGTAAAACCGAGGTTGCGAAACAGCTGGCCGATACGCTGGGTGTGGAACTGCTGCGGTTCGACATGTCCGAATACATGGAGAAACACGCGGTTTCCCGTCTGATCGGTGCGCCTCCGGGGTATGTCGGGTTCGACCAGGGCGGTCTGTTGACCGACGGCGTCGACCAGCATCCACATTGCGTCCTGCTGCTGGACGAGATCGAGAAAGCGCACCCGGACGTGTTCAACATCCTGTTGCAGGTGATGGACCACGGTGAGCTGACCGATCACAACGGCCGCACGGTGAACTTCCGCAACGTGGTCTTGATCATGACCTCGAACGCGGGCGCGCAGGAACAGGCCAAGGCCGCCATCGGCTTTGCCCGTGATCGCCGCGAGGGCGAGGACACGGCCGCAATCGAGCGCATGTTCACGCCGGAATTCCGCAACCGTCTGGACGCGGTGATATCGTTCGCGCCGCTGCCGAAAGAGGTCATCCTGCAGGTGGTCGAGAAGTTCGTCCTGCAGCTTGAGGCGCAGCTTTTGGATCGCGGCGTCTCGATCGATCTGACCCCCAACGCAGCCGAATGGCTGGCCGACAAGGGTTATGACGACAAGATGGGTGCCCGCCCGTTGGGACGGGTTATTCAGGAGCACATCAAGAAACCACTGGCCGAGGAACTGCTGTTCGGAAAACTCGCCAAGGGCGGTGTGGTCCGCGTATCCGTCAAGGACGGCGAGCTGGATCTGGAAATCCTCGGCCCCGATCAGCCGCGTATTCCGGGCGACAAACCTCCGCTGCTGACGGCAGATTAACCCGAAGAATGAAACGACAGCCATCGCCTGCCATCCCAAATTGGCAGGCGATTTTCGTTCAAAGGACAGGAGACAGGGATGCGCAAAATCGGCGCTTTGATTTTTCCCGGGTTTGAGTTGCTGGATGTGTTCGGCCCGATGGAGATGTTCGGCTTGCTGACCGATGACTTCACCCTGGAGCTTGTGGCGGAAACCAGTGGGCCGGTTGAAAGCAATCAAAAACTGAAGGCTTTTGCCGACACGACGATCGACGCAGCGCAGGGCTATGACATTCTTTTTGTGCCGGGCGGAGCTGGCACCCGCAAGGAAGTCAACAACTCACGCTTGTTGGATTGGATTGCGGACAGTTCGGATAAGGCGGAATTCACCTTGAGCGTATGCACTGGCAGCGCCCTTCTTGCTAGGGCCGGGGTATTGGACAACCGGCGCGCCACGACCAACAAGGCGGCCTTTTCGTGGGTCTGCGCCCAAGGGCCCGACGTGGAGTGGGTTCCCCGGGCCAGATGGGTTGAAGACGGGCCATTCCTGACCTCATCCAGCGTTTCCGCCGGAATGGATATGGCCCTGGGCGCCATTGCCCTGATGCACGGAACGGATGTAGCCTAAAAGGTGTCGGTGTGGTGTGAGTATACCTGGCACAAGGACAAGACCCACGATCCGTTTGCCCGCGTGCATGGGCTGACGTGATGTAAAGGGATCAGCGCTCGGTCAGTTTCAGCTCGATCCGCCGGTTCTGGGCGCGGGCTTCGGGCGTATCTGACGGATTGACGGGCTGGAATTCACCAAAGCCGTTTGCGGCAAGCCGGTCTGGCGGGATGCCCAGCGCGTCGACCATGTAGCGAACAACGGACAAGGCGCGCCCCTGGCTGAGTTCCCAGTTGTCCTGATACCGCCCTGTTCCGGCCAGCGGCACGTTGTCGGTGTGCCCGTCCACCCGGATGACCCAATTCAATCCTTCAGGGATTTCCGCCGCCACGCTGCGCAGGATATTGGCCACCTTGGCGACCTCCAATTGCCCTTCCGGGGAAAGGACGGCCGAGCCGGTGTCGAACAGAACCTCGGACGAGAACACGAACCGGTCGCCTTCGATCCGTACGCCTTCCTGATCCCCAAGAACCTCGCGCAGGCGCCCGAAAAACTCGGACCGGTACCGTTGCAGATCTTCGGCCTGCGCCGCCAGTTGCTGGTTCTGACCCGACAGCGCTTCGGCTTCGGCCTCAAGCCGTATCCGCTCGGCCTCTTCCAGCAAGCGGCGACGGCGTTCTTCCGAGGCCGCCCGCGCCAGGGCGGCGTTCAGGTCCTGCCCCAGTGTCTGGATGCGGATATTGGCTGAAGCGTTACGCTCTTCGTAGTCATCCAGCAGGGCCTGCAACGATCCAAGCTGCCCGCGCAGTGCAGCCATCTGTTGATTCAAAAGCGCCGTTTGCCGCTGCGCTTCTGCAGAGATTTCTTTTTCATCCGCAATCGTGTTACGTGCCACCGCCAGCAATGTTGCCCGCTCTTCTGCCAGTGTCTTCTGCGCCTCGGCATCCGCTTGCGCCTGGGTCTGCGCGGCCAGGGCGGCCTTGAGTTGCGCCTTCAATTCTTCCGGATCCAGATCGCCAAAGCGACGCTCCAGCTCGGCCTTGGCTGCCTGCGCCGCGGCGAGCAAGGTCAGAGTATCCTCGGCGTCCTTGCGCTGCGCCTCAAGTGCCAGGGTCATCGCCGTCAGCTCCGCATCGGCGTCCTGAAGACGGTTGCGCAGGTTTTCGGCGGCGGCGGCTTCGGCCAGTTTCGCGGCCTCTTCCGCGCTCAGTGTTTCTTCAAGTTCAGCGATCCGGCTGCTTTGGGTTGCCTCGCTCGCCTCTAGGTCGGCAACGAGCGCTTCCAGCGCTTCCCGGCGGGCGGCAGCCAAACGGGCAGCTTCGGCCTGCGCGTCGATTTCTGCCCGGCGCTGGGCAAGCGCAAGGTTCAGGGCCTCCTGTTCGCTCAGCAATTCCTCGCGCTGGGATTGAAGATCGGCAATCGCCCCGCGCGCCTCTTCCTGATCAACCAGCAGAGCCGCGACCTGAGCCTCGAAATCCGTGATCCGGGTCTGTGCCTGTGACAGGTCATCTTCGGCCTGCGTCAAGGTCGCGTTCAGCGCCCCCAGACGGGCCTGCAAACGGCTGTTTTCACGCTCTTCCAGCCCCAGTGCGCCTGCCAACGCGGCGACTTCGTCGGACAGGGCCGTCAGCTCATCCTCCTGCCCCGAAATAGTCTCGCGCAGGACGAATTGCACCACCATGAAGATGGTCAGAACGAAGGTCAGAACCATCAGCAGCCCGGTCATCGCATCCACAAAGCCGGGCCAGACCGAACCCTGGAAACGTTGACCTGTGCGGCGGGACAGAGCCATGGCTTACTCGCCTTCCGGTGTGCTGCGCACGGCGCCCTTGGGCAGGGTCAGCGCCCTGACCAGCAATTCGATATCCTTGCGCATCTCGTTCATGCTTTCCTGACGGCCAGCCGAAATTTCCTCGAGGATACGCAGCAGCTGCACGTCCATCGACCGCAGGCGCATCCGGCTTTCGGCGTCGATCCCGTCGCCGGCGCCATGTTCGCGCATGTGATCCAGCAGCGCGTCCTGACCAAGGGCCACGCGTTCCAAAGCAGATGTCACACCTTCGGTTTCAGACTGCCGCTGGTTCATGTCCCCGATGGTTCGAACCAGCTGACCCATCTTGGCCGAAAGGTCGGCGCGGTCAGCTTCCTGCGCGGAAAACAGATCCTGCAGCGCATTCATCTGTTCGGACATTGCATCCAGAACCGGCGTCAGAACCGCGATTTCTGCGCCGCCTTCTTCACTTGCCGCGAACCCGACGCGGGTGATCGATGACAGCCATTCCTCAAGCTCGCGATAGAACCGGTTTTGGCCGTGCCCGGCAAAGAGTTCCAGCAGGCCAACGATCAAGGAGCCAGCCAACCCAAGCAGCGAGGATCCAAATGCGACGCCCATACCCTGCAACTGCGCCTCGAGCCCGGTCATCAGCCGGTTGAACACCGCCAACCCTTCTTCGCCTTCCTGCGGGTTCAGGCTGCGGATGGTGTCGACTATGGCCGGAACGGTGGTGGCAAGGCCAAAGAATGTACCCAGAAGGCCAAGGTAAATTAGGACGTTGGTGATATAGCGTGTGATCTCACGCTCTTCCTCGACCCGTTCGGCGACGGAATCCAGAATTGACCGGGTTGAACTGGAACTGATCTGCGACCGCGCACCGCGTTCGCGCAGCAGCGAGGCCAGCGGTGCCAAAAGCTGCGGTGTCCGGGCATCCTCGCGCACAACACCGCCGACAAATGCCTCGATCCAGCGGACGGAGCCGATCAGCTGCCCCACCTGATAGAAACAGGCCAGAACGCCGATGACGAAAACAAGCAGAATGAACCCGTTCAGATAGGGGTTCGCCTGAAACACCGGCAGCACGTATGGCAGCGCCATGAACACACCCAGCCCTGACAGGCCAATCGCGATCAACATCATCACGATCTGTCGGATGGGATGCGAGAAATGGGGTCTCGCGCCCTGATGTGCCTGCGCCATGCGCGTCATTCCCGGTTTTTGCCTGCTCTGCGCTGAATCTAGCGAACTTCCGCCGGTGACGCCAAGGGTTTATGCGGTAATGCTGCGCACCCGTTGCGACAACCACTCAAGATCGGGATCGCGCAGACCGATCTCGGCCAAATGTTCGGTCGTATTGTACAGATATTCGGTGTTCGGACCGCGCCCGCCAACGGCATGGGCGATGATCTGAGCCTGTTCTTCCAAGGGCATGCCGCCGCAATACTGCACGTGGGCCTCGTCGATCACATAGGTCACGGCATTCACCACTGTACCGCAGTCCAGATGCACATCCAGCATCTTCTCGACATAGGCCGAGGAAATCAGCTCGCGCTCGCGCAGTTCGTGCAGGGTGCGTTCCTCGTGCCCCGTTTCGACCGCCAGTGCCAGACCCTTGCAATGGGCGGCGGTCTGCTCGTCCAGCGCCAGCACCAGACCCGGGTGGTCCTCGGTGCCGCGGTGGTGGATGGAACTCATGCAGAAAGAGCGAGCATATCCATGCAAGGTTGCGCGTTCGCTGCGCGCCACCGGAAACCCAGGATTCCACAGCAGCGATCCATATCCGAAAACCCACATCGTCATTACTCTGGTCCTTGCCCGTTTGCGCCTATAAACATCAAATCCGACGCAGGAAAAAGGGCCATTTGTCATGCGCCGTCTGATACGAGTACTCATATTTGTTGCCGTTGCCTGGAGTGCCTATTGGTTCATCGCCGGTTACGGGCTGCGCAGCGCGATCACCGCCTGGTTCGACAAGCAACAGGAACTGGGCTGGCAGGCCGAATTTTCCGAAGTCGCAACAGCGGGTTATCCGACGCATCACGTAACCCGGCTGAACAACCCGGGGCTGGCCGATCCGGTCAACGGCACCGCCTGGAGCGCCGACTGGATCGAGTTCGAAAGCCCTGCGATCTGGCCCGGTCGGCAGGTGCTGCGGTTTGCGGATACGCCCCAACGGCTGTCCTATTTCGACCAGACGGCGACCGTTCAGGCAACGGATTTGCAGGCAGAACTGCAATTGCAGCCGGGTGTCGCACTTGTTCTGGAAAAGATGGCCCTGACTGCGGACAAGTGGATTGTCGCTGGCGAAGCTGCTGCGGTGGCCGGTGGTGAAACCCTTGATCTGCTTATGGAACAGTCCGGCCAGCCCGAAGCATACAAGGTCAGCGCCCGGATCGACGGCTTTCGTCCCGGCATGGATCTGCGCGACCTCATGCGGTCGGCCACATCGCTGCCGCAGGCATTTGAAACGCTGGCGATGGACATGACCGTCACCTTTGACAAGCCCTGGGACCGTTCTGCGCTTGAGGAAAGCAGGCCGCAGCCGGTAGCCATCGATCTGAGGCTGGCGGAAATCAGATGGGGTGAGTTGCGCCTGTTTGCTGCTGGCGAGCTGGATGTTGACGCGCAGGGCATTCCAACCGGCGAAATCGCCATCAAGGCGGAAAACTGGCGCGACATGATCGCCATGGCCAACGCCGCCGGTGCCTTGCCGGATCAGGCGGTTGATCCGGTCACGCGGGCGCTGAACTTTATGGCCGGTTTGGGCGGAAATCCGAATGCGCTGGACCTACAGCTCAATTCCCGCGACGGTTTCGTGGCACTGGGCCCCTTGCCCCTGGGACCTGCACCCCGGTTGATATTGCGGTGATGCCCGGCGATACCTTGGGCAGACACGAAACAGAATTCAGCGCTTACGGGAACGGTCAATGGGACTAAGAACACTCATTTCCAATCGGATTTCGAACTGGGCGCTGGGACACAAGAAGATCAGGCGCGAACTGCTGCGGCAGTTGTGGACAGATGACGTTCTGTTCTTTCGCAATTTCGACGATCACAGCCTGGTCTATTACCCTCATGATGTCATTGGAGAACACCTGACGAAATTCGGCGAATTCAGTCGCGAACCGGTGCGTGAACTGGCCGAATATCTGACCCGTTCGGGCCAGCCCCCGGAAGGCGGTTCCGTGCTGGAGGTCGGTGCAAATATCGGTACACACACAGTTTATTTCTTCAGGGATCTGCACTGCAACTCGGTCGTTGCAATCGAACCCGACCCCGAAAACCACGAATTGCTGTGCCGGAACGCTCAGATCAACGACCTGAACGATAAAGTGACCATTCTGCGCGTTGGCGCATCTGACAAAAGCGGGCAGTTGCCCTTCGTCACAAGTGAACTGAACCGGGGCGGTTCGAAAATCGGAGAGGCGCAGGACAATGCGATCATGGTGGATGTGACCACCGTTGATTCACTTCTCGAGACCCAAGCCCAATCGCTTCAGGATCTTCGTTTAATCTGGATCGACGTCGAAGGGCATGAATTGCAGGTCCTGCAAGGCGCACTGCGAACCCTGGGCGAAGTCAAACCCCCGGTCTATTTGGAATACACCCCCAAAAAGGATGCCTCCGAAAACGAAAAGCTGCGGGATATTCTGTTTGAGGCCTATGATCACGTCGTTGATTTTGCGAACGGTCAAACGGTTCTGACCCGGGACAGTTTCAATCACATCCACGCACAGACCGATCTGCTGGCAATGAACCTGAAATCGCAAGCGCGCCGGAACTAGCGGCAGAACGTACCGCTGCGGTACCGCGCCGTGTCCAGGTGGAAATGATCGCGGTGATACCTGTCCGAGTTTGGTCCCAGCACGGTTCCGAACGGGCCACAGGCACCGCGCCAAACCTTGATCAGCTGCTTTTGCGAGGGGTTTTTGCGCCAACCGTTCAAAACCGTCACAACCTCACCATCGGCCATTGTGAAACCCGAGATGTCGATGGCACGCCCCTTGCCGTGTTCCGAAATCCGGGCACCTTTTTGGCTGTTGCGCGTGCGGCAGGCGTAATGGGCCGCCACCTGCAACTCGACTACCGGACCACGTCTTTTGAAGGTGGGAATGACGGCTTTGTCGACCCATTTGTTGAGCGCGATCGCCGTGCCGCAATCCATCGTCGACGGGCGGCTGAGCGCGACACCCGAAACTGATGTGATCTGGACCGCATCCTTGATCCCGCAGGCCTTGATCTTGCCCGACACCCTGCCCACCGCTTTGCCCTGAATGGCGATGTCACCGCAAACTGACCCCTTGCGCAGTTTGTTTTTCTTCAGAAAAGCCTGTTGCTCCAACTCTTTGGGCCGCAGGTACGGCATCAGTGACGTGTCCGGTCCCAGCAGCGGCAGATCCGATGGTCGCGCAGCAGCAGCCAAAACCTGAGGCGATTCCGGACGTGTTTGGGGCCGCATCTCTGACAGCGCCGCAACGGATGCTGCCGCTTTGGAAATCACTGCGCCCCCAGCAAAGGCCGCCGGGCGCGTCAATGGAAACAGCGATTGTTCTGGTGGCGCAGCCGTGGTTGCGGTGGCGACCAACACTGCAGTTCCGACCAGTATGCGCCCCCAGATCTTTGTCATGAATGGGCCTTGCCACGTCCAAAGTCGGGCGCGTCCGTATCCTGACCCGCGTCGATGATGCCGCGTCGGATCGCGCGGGTGCGGGTGAAGTAATCGAACAGGTGCTCGCCATCCCCGGTGCGGATCGCACGTTGCAGGGCAAAAAGCTCTTCGGTAAAGCGCCCGAGAATTTCCAGCGTCGCGTCCTTGTTGGTCAGAAACACATCGCGCCACATGGTCGGATCAGACGCTGCAATCCGGGTGAAATCCCGGAAACCGGCTGCCGAGTACTTGATAACCTCGCTATCTGTGACCCGCCGCAGATCGTCCGCGACGCCCACCATCGTATAGGCAATCAGGTGCGGCGCATGAGAGGTCACGGCCAGAACCAGATCGTGATGGTCGGCATCCATTTCATCAACGTTCGAGCCCATCCCCTCCCACAGGGCACGCAGCCGGGTAACGGCTACAGGGTCAGCATCTTCCACCGGCACCAATAGGCACCAGCGATTGTCGAACAGTTCCGCAAACCCAGCTTCGGGACCTGAATGCTCGGTTCCGGCCAATGGGTGGGCGGGAATGAAATGCACGCCATCGGGAACGTGCGGTGACACGGCCTGAATAACGTGGCGTTTGACCGAACCGACATCCGTCACGGTGGCGCCCGGTTTCAGGACCGGTGCGATATCCTGCGCAACAGCTTCCATCGCACCAACGGGAACGCACAGCACCACCAGATCGGCCCCTTCAACGGCCTGGCGCGCCGTGTCGCACACGCGGTCGCACAACCCGATGCGCCGCGCCGTATCACGGGTGGCTTCGGACCTTGCATAGCCCGTCACTTCGCCGGCCAGACCGGCGCGCTTGATGGCCCAGAACATCGAGGAAGCGATCAGACCCAGCCCGATCAGCGCCACACGGTCATATATCTGGCTCATGCTGCGCCCCCTTTGAACGCGGTGATTGCTGCCACGACACGGCGGCAGGCCTCTTCATCGCCAACGGTGATCCGCAGCGCGTTCGGCAGGTTGTAGCCTGCAACCCGCCGAACAATCAAACCCTGGGTTTTCAGGTAGTCGTCGCAGGCCTCGGCTTCGGCCTGATCAGCAAAGCGCGCCAGGATGAAATTGGTGCAAGACCGGTCTGACGGAACGCCGATCTTCGCCAGCTCGCCCGACAACCAAACGCGCAGGCGGGCGTTCTCGGTCTGGCAAAACGTCATGTAATCGGTGTCCCGCACCGCCGCTTCTGCCGCGGCCAGCGCAGTCTGCGACAAGTTGAAGGGCTGGCGGACCCGGTTAAGCACATCGATGATCGGCTGCTGCGCGTACCCCCAGCCGACACGCAGCCCGCCCAGACCGTAGATCTTGGAAAAGGTCCGCGTCATGATCACATTTTCAAAACGGTCCACCAATGCCGCGCCGCCATCAAACCCATCGACAAACTCGGCGTAGGCGCCATCAACCACCATCAGGCAGCTTTCGGGCAGGTTTTCCGCCAATCTCGTCAGTTCGGCCTCGGAAATCATAGTCGAAGTCGGATTGCCTGGATTGGTGACAAAAACGATCCGTGTGCGTTCGGTGACCGCCGCCAGAATGGCATCCACATCGACCGTGCGATCCGTTTCAGCCACCATGACCGGGTCCGCGCCGACCATGCGAGCGATGATCGGGTACATGGAAAACCCATGCTCGGTATGGATCACCTCATCGCCCGGTCCCGCATAGGCCTGCGCCACGAACTGAAGAACTTCGTCGCTGCCGACGCCACAGATGATCCGCGCCGCATCCAGCCCGTTCCGCTCGCCGATTGCACTGCGCAGACTGGCATGATCCGTGCTGGGATAGCGATGCAGCATGGCAGCAGTTTCCCGAACGGCCTCAATCGCCTTTCGGCCCGGACCAAAGGGGTTTTCGTTGGAACTCAGCTTGATGACATCCGCCACGCCTTTGATATGCGACTGGCCGCCCTGATACAGCGCGATGTCCATGATGCCGGGTTGCGGGGTAATCTTGGTCATGAGGGGCTCCGTTATCCGAGCCCCTCATACCCGTCTCAACGGATTGAGAAAAGCGGCAATTCCCTTATGCCGCCCGGAAGCGGGCCGTTGCCGGATCAGCGTCGTAGAATGGCGCGAATTCTTCGGTCCGGTGCGACAGGTCATTAACACTGTCGATGATGAACTGAACCGTCTCTTCGGTCATCAGGTACGAGAAGTTCAGCCGCACCCAACCGGGTTTCTTCATCTCTTTCCCTGCGGACAATTCGGCATGCAAAACCTCGGATGTCGCGCGGTCTATACCCAGCAGTCGGTGCGCATAAGGCCCGGCGCAGGCACATCCGCCCCGAGCCTGAATGCCATAGACATCGCTCAGCATGCGGGTGAACAACTGCTGGTGCACTGGCTGGCCAGAATTGTCACGGACGAGAAACGAAAAGATGGGCAGGCGGTGCGAGTTGTCCACGCCCAGCAATGTCAGGTTTGGATTGCCACGCCAGCCGTCCAGCGCCATTTGATTGTAAAGCGCCTCGCGCTTTGCGATCTCCTCGGAGCCAACGACATCCTTGACGATGAAGGCCAGCGCGGCGCGGATATCTCCGATGACGTTTGGCGTTCCGGCCTCTTCCCGGGTGGCAAGATCTTCGCTGTAATCATGGCGCCAAGGCGACACGAAACTGACGGTTCCGCCACCGGGCCAGCTGGGGCAGGTGCGCTGAACCGCATGACTGTTCACGATCAGAACGCCCGACGCCCCCGGCCCGCCGGGAAATTTGTGTGGTGACACGACTATCGCATCCTTGCGCGCGTCCGCCGGCCCCATGTCCATCGGCAG
Source organism: Ruegeria sp. D4 (assembly GCF_056534475.1). Classification (NCBI taxonomy): domain Bacteria; kingdom Pseudomonadati; phylum Pseudomonadota; class Alphaproteobacteria; order Rhodobacterales; family Roseobacteraceae; genus Ruegeria; species Ruegeria sp. D4. The sequence goes on along the minus strand of NZ_JBQFPJ010000006.1, from coordinate 135,037 downwards.
ATAAGGTCCGCCACCGGCATAGTCCCAGACCGACACAGCACCATGATCCTTCAGCAACCGTGTGACCGGATCGGGATTGGTGATGATGCCCGTCACGTTTGATGCCGCCGAAAACGAACCAATCAACAGATCCGCATCCTGGTTTGCAACCAGCGCCTCTTTCAATGCATCCAGATCAAGGCCACCCTCCGGGGCTTCGGGAATTTCGATCACCCGCGCCTTGCTTTCCCGCCATGGCAGAATATTCGAATGATGTTCATACGGCCCGATCAGGACAACTGGCTGGTCAGCTTGCTCTATCCCCAGCAAACTGACCAGCCGGTTGAGACCCGCAGTGGCGCCCGACCCGGCAAAAATCACCGCGTCTTCTCCCCTTGCGCCAACAATGCGGGCGATCTCTGCGCGTGCTTCGCGGCGCAAACGTGTCATATAGGATCCGCAAAAAGAGGCCTCAGTATGGCTGTTGGCATAGAACGGCAACACATGCCCGGCCACAAAGTTTTCGACCTGCCGCAACGCACGGCCGGAGGCCACGTAATCCGCATAGACAAGCGGTACGCCCCGAAGCAGACCAGGGATCAGCACGTTCTCTCCGATCAGCCCTTCACGCAGGGATGAATCTTGAGCGGCGGTCTGAAGGTTTGCTCGAAATTCGGACAAGGTCATTGCATCTGCTCCACTCCTTTGGAACCAATGTGATTGAACTATGTTCTAAAAACTTCACCTATTTTTGCTTTATTTTCTCCTTTTTTGTGTCATATGATCAGGAATGACCTCAAAATTAGATCAATTGGACATACGCATTCTGAAAGAGCTGCAACGGGATGCTTCGTTGTCGCAACGCGAGTTGGCCGACCGGGTCGGCCTGTCGCAGAATGCGTGCTGGCGCCGCCTCAAGGCGTTGACCGACGATGGCGTGCTGCAAGGCTCCAGTGCCCGGATCGCGCGTGAAAAGCTGGGGCTCAGCCTAGTTGTCTTTGTCATGCTGCGCACCCGGCACCATTCAACGGAATGGCTGCAGGCTTTTCGCAGCCACGTCCTGACCATCCCTGAAGTGGTGGATTTCCACCGGATCGGCGGCGACTATGACTATCAACTCAAGGTGGTGACCCAGGACATGGCATCTTACGACAAGGTCTATCAGCGCCTGATCGAAAAGGTGGAACTGGACAGCGTGACTTCGTATTTCGCCATGGAAGCGATTGCCGAGGGGCGTCCGCTACCGCTCTGATCCGCACTTCATCTGGCCAAAAATATCCCGGGGGAAGCGCGGCCTGCCGCGATGGGGGCAGAGCCCCCAACAAAAAAGGGCCGCGCAGAACAGCGCGGCCTTTGAAACTTGGGATCGGCGAAGATCAGTTCTTCGCGTAGAATTCGACGACCAGGTTCGGCTCCATGACGACCGGGTAAGGCACATCGCTCAGGCCCGGCGCGCGCACGAAGGTCGCGGTCATTTTCGAATGGTCGGCGTCGATGTAGTCAGGCACGTCACGCTCGGCCAGAGCAGCGGCTTCCAGAACAACGGCCAGTTGCTTGGACTTGTCACGCACTTCGATCACGTCGCCTTCCTTGACACGGTAGGACGGGATGTTGACGCGCTGGCCGTTTACCTTGACGTGGCCGTGGTTCACGAACTGACGTGCAGCAAACACGGTCGCCACGAACTTGGCGCGATAGACTACAGCGTCGAGGCGACGCTCCAGCAGGCCGATCAGGTTTTCACCGGTATCGCCTTTGACACGCTCGGCTTCGGCGTAGATGCGGCGGAACTGCTTCTCGGTCAGGTCGCCATAATAGCCTTTCAGCTTCTGCTTGGCGCGCAGCTGCAGACCGAAGTCCGACAGTTTGCCCTTGCGGCGCTGGCCGTGCTGGCCGGGGCCGTATTCACGACGGTTGACCGGGGATTTCGGACGACCCCAGATGTTTTCGCCCATCCGGCGGTCGATTTTGTACTTGGCAGACGTGCGTTTGGTCACGGCTGATCTCCTTCGTTCAGGTCGAGGCCCATTCAGGCCACTATGAAGGGCGTTGTCCTCTTGAGGTTTCCCCCATGACAGGCATCCCCTTGCGGGGGCCACCAACACCAATGAAGCAGCGCTTATATCCGTGAATTTCGGAGAGTCAACAGGTCTCGGGGCTTTGATTTTTTAACCCGCAGGGAAACAGCCGGCCTGTTGCACCAATAATGGGGAAGTTACCGAAGGCCGTTCCGTGCCGGAAATGCGATCACTGTGCTGTTGCTGTGATCGATGGCGTCAAATGGCAGGCTGATTTCCCAGATTTCGCTGACCCAGTAATCCTGATCCCGCTCGGGGAAATCCTGTTCAAAAACCAGCGTCGGCGCGTCTTCACCTTCGGGGACAATCAACTCCCCTCGATATTGCCGTGCACCGTTGGTCAGAACAACAGTGCCAAACACATCACCGGGTATCTCCGAAGAGGAATATACACTTTCAGCGACAACCCTGCTGCCGACGCTTTCTGCCTTGCCCAGCATCATCTCGGCAGCCACGTCCAGTCGACGTGCCACGCCGCGCCAGGACCATGCCGCACCTACCGTCAACGATTCCAGAGGCGCAGCCTCAAGCCCGTCGATTTCAGTTTGTGTCCACAAGATAGCTTTGCGACCGTTTTGTCCGGTTCTCATTTGCCCGCCCGACCTTTCAACAAACTACACGTTACCGATGCGTATTTATCTATTAAGAATTGGTCGGAAAAAAGACCGAATTGCAGCATTCACAGGAATGTTGTGCTTTTGCCATTTCAAAACGATACTTCCGGGCTTTTCAAAGAGTTTCAGCACACAGCCCACTGACATTCAGGGACACGATCACCCCCCTCTTTGGCCGCCTCATCCGGACGATTGTGACCAGAAAGTCGCAGAAAGCAGCAATGAAGCAATTCACTTTGAGGTTGCTCGAAAATGCAGGTACTCAGCCTGGAGAATACTGGTCGGAATCGACCTCCCAAGAGTGAATAAGTTTGTAAAATGAAAAAGTTATTGTTTGGTGCATTACTTGTTGTGAGTGCTTGTGCCGCCAATCCCGGACCATCCATCCCCGTAAAGCCCGGCCACGATCTTGCCTTTGCCCGCAGGGCAGTTCAGAGCTGTTCGGCCAATGCCGAGGCCGGCGGCACCAGCGCCGTTGTCGGTGGCTATGCAACCGGTGTCATTCTGGTGGGCGTCATCCTGGGCCCGGCGATTGTCGGGCTGAATCAGGATACCATTTATGAAAACGGCAAGATCGACGGCGTCGACCGCTGCCTGGCCAAGCACGGCTTTGAGCGCCGTGACCTGACGGATGGTGAAGTCTTCTGGCTGGGCGACAGTTACGGCACGGAACGCGAGAACCGGTTAAGTCACCTCATCGGCGGCGGCACCGTTGAAAGCTACAAACCGACTTTGAATTGATGGGTGCACTTGCCTGACGGCATCCGTGGCGGGGAACGTCTGCGCCTCGGCATGCGCGTGGCAAGTCATTGCAAGTACGGATATCCTGCCCGATCGGTACAGGATATCTGACCGGATTACAAAAGTTGTCATTGCGAAACCATTGCCCGCGAGACGGGTGGTCTCTTAGCGTTTGAACAGGGTCGCAGACCCAACAATTTCAAGCAGGAGATTACAATGAAAACTGGAATGATACTTGGAATTATCGGCGGTGTTATCGCCTTATTGGTCGGTGCGGTGGGCTACAGCGCCTCATCCGCCCTCGGCTCGTTGTCCAGCGGCATCGGGTACGAGCAGGGCGCATCATCCGCGCAGTTCTACAGCATCATGTCGCTGGTGTTGCCGGTCGCCGGCCTTCTGGGCGGAGGCATCGCCGGCAGGAACGCGCAGGTTGGAGCTGGCCTGATGGGCCTGTCCGCCGTCGGAATTTTATGGGCCTTCGGCCTGAGCTTTTTGTCAATCGTTCCCGCCGTCCTTCTTGGGCTCGGCGCTTTTCTGGTGCTTTCAGAAGGCGAAAGCAGTTCGCCTGAAAATAGCTGAGACACCTACCAAAACAGGCATGCCCAAATGGGCAAGCCTGACCGGATCATCCGTGCTTTTGCTGTTACCCGGAATTCGCAAAAGCGAACGTCCGGAGCTCACCACCCAAGAAAACTCAGTTGCCTCCAGCCTTCCAGCGGGCCCAGATTTCCGGCTCTCCGTTGAATGTGTTGATATCAACCTTGCCCTGGACCCCCGGGACCAGCCCGGTGCCAGTGTATTGCCAGAAACGCCAGATCGTATTCGGATAAACGTCGCGAGGGTGCCCGGCAACCGAACGCAACCAGAACTCGGTTTTGGGCAGGCGACTGATATTGGTGTCCTGATAAAAATCCACGGTGGTGTAGACGATCGGTCTGCGCCCGTAGTGACGCTCGAGAATATTCAGGAATTTCTCGGCCTCGGCCCGCACTGTTTTGCCATCGGGCCGCAAAGTGCAGGTCTTGGAATGTGGCGTCCATTCCATGTCGAGAACATGAGGCAGATCGGCGCCCTTGGGCACGTTGCGGATAAACCAGCGGGCCTGTTCGGCAGCAGGACGGCAAAAGTAATAATAGTGATAGGCGCCCCACGGCACACCCGCTGCCTGCGCGCCCTGCCGGTGTTCATTGAAGCGCGGATCCGCGAAATCGCCCCCTTCAGTGGCCTTGATGAACACAAAGCTGACCCCGGCAGAGCGGGCAGTGCGCCAATTGATCGAGTCCTGCCAGCGCGACACGTCCAGACCATGGACCGGGTAGCTTCCGGGGTGCCGCCCCTCCCACTCATGAGGATCCGCATCGCCAAAGCGAGGGTGAATAACCAATGGCGGTTTCGGGTCCGTTACCTCGAAGTGCTCGACCACCTGTGGTGGCGGAGGACGCCGCCCGCAAGATACAAGTGTCAGCCCGATAAGTGCCAAAAATATCGCTAAGCGCATTATTCTAACCTGCCTGAAATATCTGCTCGTATTGTTGGGCTCAGAATGACAAATCTGCATGATAAGACAACGCTACAATTGCATGACGGCGGAAACTTACCGCTTGCACACCTGGCACCTTGAGAAATTGACAATTCATGCTTGATCCCGGGCACCAAAACGCCTAAAGCAGCGCAATCCGGTGCCGCGTCATGCGACTCCGGTGTTTTGGTTTGTTTCGCAGCGTGACGTCCCGCTTTCTTCGGCCCGGACGCGATGCGGCAAGCCAGACCAAAGGAACATTCGACCTGACCTCTGGCGGGCTGTGCGCAGGACCCGGTGAAGACCAAGAGCTCTCAGGCCGTGCCCAAACTTCGTGGACCAACCACGAGCAGATAGGAGTACCTGCGATGGACCTGATCGCACAGCTTGAGGCGGAACAGATTGCCGCCCTGGGGAAAGACATCCCCGATTTCAAAGCCGGAGACACCATCCGTGTCGGCTTTAAAGTGACCGAAGGGTCGCGTACCCGTGTGCAGAACTACGAAGGCGTCTGCATCGCGCGCAAAGGTGGCAGCGGCATCGCCGGTTCGTTCACCGTTCGCAAGATTTCGTTTGGCGAAGGCGTGGAGCGTGTTTTCCCGCTGCATTCGACCAATATTGACAGCATCACCGTTGTCCGCCGTGGCCGCGTCCGTCGCGCCAAACTGTACTATCTGCGCTCGCGCCGTGGTAAGTCCGCGCGTATCGCAGAAGTCACCAACTACAAGCCCAAGGCTGGCGCCGAGGCGTAAGGAGCGGAAAGATGAAAAAAGACATCCATCCCGATTATCACGTCATCAACGTCAAAATGACCGATGGCACCGTGGTTCAGATGAAATCCACCTGGGGCGCCGAAGGCGACCAGCTGGCTCTGGAAATCGACCCCTCCTCGCACCCCGCGTGGACCGGTGGCTCGTCGCGCCTGATGGACGCCGGCGGCCGCGTGTCGAAGTTCAAGAAAAAATACGAAGGTCTGGGCTTCTAAGCCTTACCGGTTCCGAATGCAGAAGGCCGCCCATTGGGCGGCCTTTTTTTGTGGAGCGCGTTGGGCTTTATCCGAACACGTAAAAGCACAACTTGTTGCCGTCCGGGTCCCGCACATATGCGCCCTAAAAGCGGTCGGGCACACGCTGGCCCGGCTCGCCCTCGTCCGTCGCGCCAAGGCTGATGGCCCTGTCATACATGGTGGTGACCGCATCTTTGGATTCGGCGACAAAGGCCAGCATGTTGCCATTTCCTGACGCGCAGGTTTCGCCGTCATAGGGTTCGCAAACCGCCAGCATGGGTGCAGTCGGATCGTTGCCGATGAACGCAATCCGACCGGCATCGATCAGAACCTTCGCGCCTTTGTCCGCGAAAAGCGCAGTATAGAACTCCTTGGCCTTGTCCATTTTGGAAACACCAATGGTAACATATCCGATCATTCAGGATGTCCTTTGCTGATTGCTAAGCTGTTTGCGACGCACTGTCCGTCAGGTGCCACAGGTATACAAGTCACGAAACCGGCATCGACTGACCTTGAAAGCCCACTGGGAAAGTGCAGGTCACGGCCTTCGCAACCACGCGCTGTTTTTGCCTGTCTGGCCCATCGTTTCTTTGGCAAATCTGAGAAACGGTGCAAGCCGCCCGTCTTGTTGCACGGCGTAACCCGCCCGGGCCGCGCTGTTTTCCGGTTTCCTCGCCAATAATAGGCCAATACACCGCTTGAGGTTCTTTCCTTCCCACCAAACACAACATATAGTGGCCACAAACAACGTGTGGGCAAACACGGCGGGACTTGGGAATACAAGCATGGCACATATCATTGTGGTCGGGAACGAAAAGGGCGGCGCAGGCAAATCGACCGTTTCGATGCATGTGGCGACGGCGCTGGCGCGGCTGGGGCACAAGGTCAGCACACTGGATCTGGACCTGCGGCAGCGCAGCCTTGGGCGTTACTTCGAAAACCGCCTGAACTTTCTCAGAAGTTCGGACCTGAGCCTGCCCAGCCCGCGTCATCACGACCTGCCCGAAATCGATGCGGCCACGCTGAAGCCGGGCGAGAATATCTATGACCACCGCCTGTCCGCCGCCGTTGCTGAACTGGAAAGCGACAGCGATTTCATCCTGATCGACTGCCCCGGCTCGCACACGCGCCTCAGCCAGGTGGCGCATTCGTTGGCCGACACGTTGATCACGCCGCTGAATGACAGCTTCATCGACTTCGACCTGTTGGCGCGGATCGACTCGAAAGGTGAAAAGATCCTCGGGCCATCTGTCTATTCGGAAATGGTATGGAACGCGCGTCAGCTGCGGGCGCAGGCCGGGCTGAAACCCATCGACTGGGTTGTGGTCCGCAACCGGGTCGGCACACAGCGCATGGTCAACAAGGAAAAGATGCAGCGCGCGATAGAGATGCTGTCTCAGCGGATCGGTTTCAGGGTTGCATCCGGCTTTTCTGAACGGGTGATTTTCCGCGAGCTGTTTCCGCGCGGCCTGACCCTGCTGGACCTCAAGGATATCGGGGTCAAACAGCTGAACATCTCGAACATAGCCGCGCGACAAGAGCTGCGCGACATGATGAAAGAACTGAACCTGCCGGGGGTCGAGATCGACTTCTGACGGGGCACATCTTCACCGCTGCCTTGATCATCCTGATCATTTTGCCAGGGCGATCGCCTTGTTGACTTCGATGCCACGATTGATGGCAAGGTAGGTCGGAAAGGGCGACCGGCCTGAGACATCGATGTCGCGCCTAAGCCAGTCATGCGTTTCCAAAAGATAGAGCGACTTCGACAGCGCGCGGTCGGTGATCGTGGACAGATCTGATTTTATGACAGAAAAGCGCTGGGGTTTTTGCGTCACGGCCAGAATCGGCACGGTCCAGCTTCGCCTCAGAAGGGCAAAGTCGTCTTCGTCGGGCACGGCCTTAACAATTCTGCTTGCAACCTCGGCCATTTCTTTACCGCTCTGCGTTAGCCGGAATTCGGGGCGCAGTGGATGACCGTGGCCGGGGTTTTTCTCAAGAAGCCTTAACTCGATCAGGTGCCCAAGGCTCTGGGTAAACGAACTGCGACTTGCCCCCGTCGCCGCAATCAACGGTGCCTGCCGCCCCGGAACGCCCGCGTGCAGCTTTGCCAGAATGCTCAGCGACCATGCCCGCGACGTAAGCTTGACAAGTGACTTTGTGTCCATAAAGTATAGTTACTTTATTATTAGATAGTAGGAAAGACCGATGCTGCCAGTTTCTTTGGAAAACACGATCACGCTTGCGATCTCAGTCCGCGACCGTCACGCCAGCGCCAAATGGTACAGCGACATGCTTGGATTTGAGCTGATCCATCACATTGACGAGGCCGGCTGGAGCGAAATGCAGACAAAGACCGACGGCGTAACCTTGGGGCTGGGCGAGCAGACCGAACCCGCGCCCGGTAACACCGTCCCTGTATTTGGAGTAAGCGACATCAAAACGGCAAGGGGCGCGCTGGAAACGGCCGGGGTCAAATTCGACGGCGACACAGAAACCATCGAGGGGATGGTCAGCACCGCCACATTCTACGACTTGGACGGCAACGCCATGATGTTGGCGCAGGACCTGACCGGACAAGGATGACATCTTACGACCGGCGCAATCCCACGGGCCGCCGTTATTCGGCGGCCCTGTAGACAGTAAACAGCTCTTTCGGCTCGGTCACACCGCGCAGCATGTAGCGGCCCAACGATACAAGCTCGTGACTGCAAGGCTCGGCGGCCCGGGCGACGTCGTCTGATATCAGGATTCGCTGCCCCAGAGACCGGTGCATGCCGGAGATACGGGCGGCCTGATTGACCGCAGGTCCGATCACAGTGAAATCCAGCCGGTTTTCCGCCCCGATATTGCCATAGAGGATTTCACCTGCGTGCAGCGCCAGGGTGTAACCAACTACGCGCAGACCCTCTGCCTGCCGCTGCGCGTTCCTTGCGGCCATTCGATCCTGCAACAGCGCTACGGCAGCCAGCGCGGCGCGCGCGTCTTCGTCGATTTCCCCGACATCGAACATGGCCATCAGCCCGTCGCCCATGAATTTCAGGATATTGCCACCGCATTCGTGCACGACCGCCACCACAACCGCCAGATAGTCATTCAGCATTTCGATGATTTCCGGGCCGGGCAATTGCTCGGACAGGCTGGTGAAATCTTCAAGATCGAAGTTCCAGATCACGGCGTCGATCTGCTGTAGCGAACCGCGGCGAATTTCCCCTGACAGCACCCGGCGCCCCGCGTCCCGGCCCAGATAGACGCGCATCAGATCCCTGGCCATCCGGCTATTGGACGCCGATTTGAGCGCAAGTCCCAGATGGGGCAAGACGGAATTAATCAGGTTCAGATCATGATCGCGGAACCCCTCGGGCGCGTCGCTGGTCCAGGACATCAGTACTCCGTCAACCGAGGTGTCCGGTTCTTTCAGGGCCTCGCGCATGGGACGCTCGAAAGACACGCCTGTTGCGTAATAGTCCGTGGCGCCCTGCTCGCGCAGTTCATTGAGCAACGGAAAACGGCTGGGCGTGTTCTGATCGACCAGCCGTTCACGCAGGTCCTGCATGTCCTCTGTCATCAACGCATAAAGCGGGCTTTGCTGCCATTGCGGGCTGGGTTCTTCGGAATACTCGAACTTCTGATAGTCACCGCCATGCCCGTGATACCAGCTGTATCCTGTGCCGCCATACACCGGGTGCAGGGCGGATTGCGCCGCGTGAAACCGCATGAGGGGCACGCCCAGATCAACCAGTCGCGCGCAGTACCCGTCCAGCAACTCTTCTTTTCCGGCCCCTTCCAGCCCCCGGTCGACCAGCCATTCGATCAGAGAGTCCGCTTTTGCCGTTTCGGTGTCCGGGGCCGTCATATTCAAGTCCTGTATCAAGTCTCTTGATCATCTGGGGTAAGGGACGGCAAATTACCAGTGCTCAGACCATTCCCGCCAGCTTCCGAAGCATTTGCCGCAACAGGATAACCTCGTCATCGGAAAACGCATTGGCAAGCTTTGCGTCATATTGCTCGGCAATGTCGCGCAGTTCGCGATATACGCGCGTGCCGGCGTCCGTCAGCCTGAGATGCTCGACCCGTCGGTCCGTGTCGCTTTGGGTGCGCGCCAGGTAACGGCGCTGTTCCAGCCGCTGAACCGCCCGGCTGATCTTGGTCTTGTGCACCTTGGCCCTTTGGCCGATCTCCTTAGCGGTCATTTCCCCGAAGTTGCCAAGATGGAACAGCACGCGCCATTCGGTGCGCAGCATGCCGTGCCGCCCTTTGTAAATGCGCTGGAACTCAAGCGAAACCTCTTCCGCAGCCATGTTCAGAAGAAACGGCAGGAATTCCTGCAGATCAAAGTCATCTTTTTTGTGTGAATCGGGCTTTGCCATACTTGTTAGTTACAAAATCAACTATTACCCGACAAGCAGCAAATGGAGGAACACAGGATGAACCGTCCGACTGATCCACACAAACTGACCCAGGCCATCACTCCGGTCGGGACGCACGCGGGCTACATGCCCGGCTTTGGCAACGACTTCGAAACCGAGGCTTTGCCGGGTGCGCTGCCGCAGGGCATGAACAGCCCACAGAAATGCAACTATGGCCTTTATGGCGAACAGTTAAGCGGCACAGCTTTTACCGCCAACCCGCCCGAGCGGACCTGGTGTTATCGCATCCGCCCTTCGGTCAAGCATTCACACCGTTATGAAAAGATCGACCTGCCGCACTGGAAATCTGCACCCTGTGTTGATCCGGATGTGATCAGCCTGGGCCAGTATCGCTGGGACGCGGTCCCGCATTCTCAGGAGAAGCTGACCTGGCTGACCGGAATGCGCACCATGACGACAGCAGGCGACGTAAACACGCAAGTCGGAATGGCGAGCCATATCTATCTGGTCACCGAGTCCATGGTGGATGACTATTTCTATTCCGCCGATTCCGAATTGCTGGTCGTGCCGCAGGAAGGCCGTCTGCGTTTTGCGACCGAGTTGGGCATCATCGACCTGGAGCCGAAAGAGATCGCCATCCTGCCGCGCGGTCTGGTTTATCGGGTCGAAGTGCTGGAAGGCCCGGCGCGCGGCTTTGTCTGCGAAAATTACGGGCAGAAGTTCGAACTTCCCGGCCGCGGCCCCATCGGCGCGAACTGCATGGCCAATCCCCGCGATTTCAAGGCACCTGTTGCGGCTTTTGAAGATCGCGAGACGGCATCGACGGTGACCATCAAATGGTGCGGACAGTTCCACACGACAAAGATCGGGCACAGCCCGCTGGACGTCGTGGCCTGGCATGGAAACTACGCGCCCTACAAATACGATCTGCGCAATTACTGCCCTGTCGGCGCAATCCTATTCGACCATCCCGATCCGTCGATCTTTACCGTCCTGACCGCCCCGTCCGGGCAACTCGGCACGGCCAATATCGACTTTGTTCTGTTCCGCGAACGCTGGATGGTGATGGAGGATACGTTCCGCCCGCCCTGGTATCACAAGAACATCATGTCCGAACTGATGGGCAATATCTACGGTCAGTACGACGCCAAACCGCAGGGCTTTGTTCCGGGCGGCATGAGCTTGCACAACATGATGCTACCACATGGACCCGACAAGGATGCCTTTGAAAAAGCATCGAATTCCAACCTGGGTCCGGACAAGCTGGACAACACCATGTCCTTCATGTTCGAAACGCGGTTCCCGCAGCATCTGACACCCTTCGCAGCCAACGAGGCGCCCTTGCAGGATGACTACATCGATTGCTGGACTTCGCTTGAGAAAAAGTTCGATGGAACGCCTGGAAAGAAGTAGTCAGCCATGAGCCTGGATATCTGGATCACCTATGTCGGAACCGTCCTGCTGTTGATGAGCACTCCGGGGCCGAGCCAGTTGCTGATGCTGTCAAACTCGGCGGCCAACGGCTTTTCCCGGGGTCTGTTCACGGCAGCGGGGGATCTGACGGCAAATCTGCTGCAAATGCTGGCGGCGGGTCTTGGGCTGGCGACGCTGATTGCCACATCGGGCATTGCACTGACCGTGATCAAATGGCTCGGCGTGGCGTATCTGGTTTTTCTTGGCGCACGATCCATCCTGCGGGCTGAACGCAAGACGCTTCAGAAAGCCGTCAGAACAAGCCGGAAATCACTTTGGGCGCAAGGGTTTATCACGTCTGCGGCAAACCCGAAGGCCGTGGTGTTCTTTGCCGCCCTTTTCCCGTTGTTCATCGACGGCGCCTACCCGTTCTGGCCGCAGTTTGCCGTTTTGTCGGCGACCTATCTGGTCATGGACGGCCTGTTCCTTTCGGCCTATGGCGGCAGCGCAAGTTGGCTGGCCAGACGGCTCAGTGGACAGGCGCGGCTTTGGCTTGACCGGGCGGGCGGCATTTTCATGATATTGGCGGCAATACTGCTTGGGTTGAAGTCCCTCCGCCCGACAGCATAACGGCGGCATCACGCCACAAGACACAAAAAAGGACAGACCATGCCTTTGAAAAATTCCTGGGTGGCTTCGGCCAATGACGCGACGCACCCGTTTCCGCTGAACAACCTGCCCTATGGGGTCTTTTCGACCGAGGGTGAAGAACCCCGTTGCGGCGTCGCCATCGGAGACATGATCCTGGACGTCACCTCTGCCGAGGCCGAAGGTCTGATCAACCTGGGTGACGAGCCGCTTTTCGATTTGCCTTTTTGGAACCCGCTGATGGAGGAAGGCCCGGCCGTCTGGGGCGCATTGCGCGATCGGCTGACTGCCCTACTGGCCGACGGGTCGGACGAACAGGCAAAGGTCGAGCCACTGTTGGTGCGACAGGATGAGGCCGAGTTGCACATGCCCTTTGCGGTCAGCGAATACACCGATTTCTACGCGGGCCGGAATCACGCCTTCAACGTCGGGACAATGTTCCGTGGCCCCGAAAATGCGTTGCCGCCGAACTGGCTGCATATCCCGATCGGTTATAACGGGCGCGCCTCCTCCGTGGTGGTTTCGGGCACCGATATTCGCCGCCCCTGGGGGCAGCTCAAATCGCCCGATCAGGATCTACCGGCATTTTTGCCCAGCCGCCGGTTCGATATCGAACTTGAAATGGGGGCAATTGTCGGCACTCCGTCCGATGGTCCGATCTCGGTTCAGACGGCAGATGACCACATTTTAGGCTATGTCCTACTGAATGACTGGTCCGCGCGCGATATTCAGGCATGGGAATACCAGCCGCTGGGCCCGTTTCAGGCCAAGGCCACCGCGACTTCGATCAGCCCGTGGATCGTCACCAAGGCAGCGCTTGAACCCTTCCGGTGTGACACACCGGAGCGTGAGTTCGAATTGTTGGATCACCTCAAGGATTGCGGCCCGATGCTCTATGACATCGAGCTGGAGGTCACGATGGCGCCCGAAGGCAAGGCAGCCACCACCATCGCGCGAACGAACTACAACGAGATGTACTATTCCGCTGCGCAACAGTTGGCCCATCACTCCACATCGGGTTGTCCGATGAATGCAGGTGATCTGCTTGGGTCAGGGACGATTTCGGGCGAGACAAAAGCCGAACGTGGATCCTTGCTGGAACTCAGCTGGGGTGGGAAGGAACCACTTACGCTGGACGGCGGAGAGACACGCAGTTTCATCGAGGACGGTGACACACTGACTCTGAAAGGTGCGGCCAAGGGGGATGGGTATGTCATCGGGTTCGGTGATTGCGTCGGAACCGTTCTGCCGGCGCTGTCTGACCCCTATAGGCCCTGAGTTTTATTGGAGACTTCCGCCGGTCCTGCCGGCAGGCATCGGCGGGGGTCTCCCTTGCAAGACTGTGATGGGCTTACGCCAACATGCCAGTCGAGTCCTCATTGCCCGCCTCCCAGATCAAGGCCCTGAATGAAGGCACTGATTTCATCAGTCATGTCCTGAAACCGTGACCGTTCGCTGACATAAAGATAGACCTGCCTTTTGTCTGCAAGGTCCGAAATGGGCCGGAAGGCCGTCGCCTCGGGGATGAACCGGGCAACGGTTTGCGGAAGAACCGTCACCCATCTGCCTGTGCGCACCATCGTTACAAGCGAGTGTGTGTTGTGGATGGTGACATCCGCACCTTCGATGGCCTGCACAAATCGCGGCGAGCGGATCAGGCCGCACAATGCGTTCCGGATAAACGGAGCCGATGCGACATCATCAATTGTCGGTGCGGCTTCAGCTTTGATCAACGGATGGTCCGACGCGCAAACCAATCCGAACAGGTCTTCAAACAGGGCAATCGCCCGGAACCCGTTCAGTGCGTGGTGGCCCGAGGCAATTCCGATATCAGCCTTGCCCTCGACCAGCGCGTCGAGCACCTGCTGCGTATCCGTATCGCGCAGCTCGATTTTGAGGCCGGGAAACCGCTGCGTCATATGCGCCAGCGCCGCTGGGAAAACCAGCGCGGCAACCGACGGGACCGAAACGATCCGCAACAGGCCGTGTTCGGCATCCGCTGCCGCCTCAATGTTCTGCACGGTTTGATCGAATTGACGAACCTGTTTCAGTGCAAGCTCGAACACCTGCTGCCCCAAAGGTGAAAGACGGTTCTTGCGCTCGCCCTCGAACAGTTTTTTGCCGAGGTGTTCCTCAAATTGCTTCAATGTCATCGACACGGCGGATTGCGTCCGCCCAAGCCTGTCGGCGGCTTCATTCAGCTGACCGGTTTGGGCAACGGCGCAAAAACACCGCAAAGTTTCGATCTTGATTGCCATGGTTCAAGATTCCTGAAGTTTTCTTCATTTATTTGAGTTTGACTGATGTTGCTGCAAAAAGCCATCCTGTCAGAAATCCTGTTTTTCGACTCTGGGGCGCATTGTGACCAAACTGAACCTGATCGCCGGCGAATGGCTGGCGGGAGAAAGCGAAATTGAAAACCGCAACCCTTCGGACCTGAGCGATCTGGTCGGCATGTTCGCGCAGGCCAGCCCGGACCAGTTGGACGCGACACTGGATCAGGCGCGCGTTGCGCAGGCCGAATGGGAGGCCTATCTGCCGGAGCGCAAGCAAGCCGTTCTGATGAATATCGGGAATGAGCTGATGTCGCGCGTCGAAGAGTTGGGCACGCTGCTATCACGAGAGGAAGGCAAACCGCTTGCCGAGGGCAAGGGCGAGGTCTATCGCGCAGGCCAGTTCTTTACCTATTACGCCGCAGAATGCCTGCGTCAGATCGGTGAAAATGCAGACAGTGTCCGGCCGGGTGTCGAGATTGACGTACGCCGCGAAGCGGTTGGCGTCGTGGCCATCATCAGCCCGTGGAATTTCCCAACCGCGACCGCTTCGTGGAAGATCGCCCCGGCGCTGTGTTATGGCAACGCGGTTGTCTGGAAGCCCGCGAACATCACACCGGCCTCGGCTGTGGCCCTGACCGAAATCATTGAACGGCAGGACATCCCCAAGGGTCTGTTCAGCCTTGTCATGGGCTCAGGCCGATCCATTGGCCAACGGCTGGTGGAAAGCCCAAAGGTGAACGCAATCTCGTTCACCGGTTCGGTTCCGGTCGGAAAGGGCATCGCTGCTGCCGCCATCCAGAACCTGACCAAGGTGCAGATGGAGATGGGGTCCAAGAACGCTCTGGCGGTGATGGATGACGCTGATCTGGATCTGGCCGTCACACTGGCGCTTGGCGGCGCTTTTGGGGGCACCGGCCAGAAATGCACTGCGTCTTCGCGTCTGGTCGTTCATGCCGGTGTGCATGATGCGTTTGTCGAAAAGCTCGTGGCCGGTGCGAAGGCCATGAAGGTCGGCCATGCCCTGCAGGATGGGGTGCAGATGGGGCCGGTTGTCAGTCAGCAGCAGCTCAAGGAAAACCTGAGCTATGTGGAGCTTGGCAAATCCGAAGGCGCCGAGCTTGCCTGTGGTGGCCAGTTGCTCGATATGCCGCATGACGGGTTCTACATGTCCCCCGGCGTGTTCCTGAACACGACCAACGATTTGCGCATCAACCGAGAGGAAATGTTCGCGCCCCTGACCAGCGTCATCAAAGTCGGCAGCTATGACGAAGCGCTGAGCGTGGTGAACGACACCAATTTTGGCCTGACCTCGGGTATTGTGACCAAGTCGCTGGCCCGCGCCACACACTTCCGCCGCAATGCACGTACCGGTGTTGTCACGGTCAACCTGCCCACCGCCGGAACCGACTATCACGTGCCATTTGGCGGGCGCGGCGACAGCTCGTATGGCCCGCGTGAACAGGGCAAGGCGGCGGCCGAATTCTACACCACCGTCAAAACAGCCTATATCAGCGCGGGTCCCGTCTGATGCGGATTGACGGGCTGCAATACGCCAACTGGTCGGAAAAGATTTTTCGCCAACTGCGCGAAGGTGGTGTGGACGCGATCCACGTCACCATTTCGTATCACGAGAACTTTCGCGAAACGGTTCTGAACTTTGAAAAGTGGAACCGCTGGTTCGAGCAGTATCCGGACCTGATCATGAAAGGCCGTTGGGCCAGCGACATCGACACAGCCCGCGATACCGGCCGGACGGCAGTGTTCTTCGGATTTCAGAACCCCAGCCCCATCGAGGACGATATCGGGCTGGTGGAAATCCTGCATGACCTTGGTGCGCGGTTCATGCAACTGACGTACAACAACCAGTCTCTTCTGGCGACCGGCTGTTACGAGGCCGAAGACACCGGCATTACCCGCATGGGCAAACAGGTCATCAAAGAGATGAACCGCGTTGGCCTTGTGGTCGACATGAGCCATTCGGCAGACCGGTCGACTATCGAGGCCGCCGAACTGTCCGAGCGTCCCATTGCCATCACTCACGCCAATCCGCACGAATGGTCTCCGGCCCTGCGCAACAAGCGCGCGGAGGTTATTCGTGCGGTGACGGAAAATGGTGGGATGCTCGGCTTTTCGGTCTACCCTCATCACCTGAAAGACAAATCCGCATGCACGATTGAAAGTTTCTGTGAGATGATCGCGCGTACCGCCGACACATACGGCGTTCAGCATCTGGGGATCGGCACCGATCTGTGCCAGGACCAGCCCGACAGTGTGGTCGAATGGATGCGTGTAGGGCGCTGGACGAAAGAGATCGATTACGGCGAAGGCTCGGCCAGCAATCCCGGCTTTCCGCCGATGCCGGACTGGTTCCGCGACAATCGCGATTTCGGCAACATCGAGGCCGGATTGCGTACCGTCGGCATGAGCGAAGACGAAATTGCCGGTATCATGGGCGGTAACTGGTATCGGTTCTTTAATGAAAGCTTCGGACCTCAACACGCATGACACCCCCGGCCTCTCATATCGCGCGACGTGATCCTGCGAAGGTGATGCGCCTTTCCCGCCTGGGCTCGCTGCATCAATGTCGCCTCAGCTTCATGCGGCAACTGACGCGGCGCATGGCGGAGGAGGCCTGGGTTTTCTCTCGCCCGGTCTTTGAGATTGATGACAACGGTGTCGGCCATGCGGTTTATACCGCTTGCGGTCCCGAGCGCGCGTATTCTCTGGTCGCGTTTGCCCATGACCTGCCGCCCGAACAACGCTCGGACCGGGTGATTGCCGAGGCGTGGGATGCCACTTTCACACTGTTTGACGGGGTTCCGACGTCCGAGGATATCGCGCGACTGTCAAGGAATGTCCCGCTGCAAGAGGCGGGGCGCGTCAGCGAAAGCGAACTGTCCCTGTCGCGGGCCAACCGGTCCGTTCGCTTGTGGACCCATGTTGTCGACAGTCTTGCCGCCGGACAACAGCCCGAGCTGGAGCAGATTTACAAGGTCGGCTATCTGATGCGGACCACGGCGGTTTATGGTTCCGGCAAGTTCGGCGCGGCCGATCGCGAAATAACGGCAGATCGTTCCGAAGTTAGTGGCCCGTTCCAGATCGAGATGCTGTCAGTCTACCTGACCCGGGTTTTTGTGCGCGATCTGGTACAGCATATGGCGAATGTCAAAGGCAATGGACAGGCTGCGGTGCTTGACCCGCAAATCGCACGCTGGCTGGGCATCGGCAATTCCACAGGGTTGGGAATGGCGCCGTTTATCGTCAACCATCCGATCCTGTTCAACAACTGGATCATGGCACGGGAAGAGGCCATCGCCCGCGTGCGCGGCATCGAAACTGCATCCAGCGACGAAGTTCAAAAATTCCTGAACATCTTTGACCGCAGCATGCTGTCGACCTCATGGTGGCGGTCGGATCACCCGATACAGATTGAAAAACTGGCGACTCTGAACGCTGATCTGAAGGCCATCTCGGACTATCTGGAACAGGATGACCTGACGCAGAACCAACCCTGGGACCGGCTTGTGCGCTGGTCAGAGAACACGCTCAGCGAAGAAGGTCAGGAACTGGTCGTCTCGCTGATCATGGAACCCTACCCCGAGCTTGTGGATGGATTGGCAAGCTGCATGGCCGACAGCAACACGCAGGCGCATCTGATCGACGGCGCGATGACGGTGAAACAGGTCCGTTCGCTGATCCGCGAAAGCTTTGACTGGGCACTGGATGTTGATTGGACCAACCCGCAGAATTGCGCCCGGGCCTGGTATGTCTCGGAAGAAAAGCTGGAACCCAGATTGGGTGAGCGGTTCGAAGAGCCGATCTCGGACTATGAACAACCGCTGGCCCCAGCGCGGGATGCGGCGCTTGCCTGCCAGCAGCTAGCCAGTTGGCAGGACAACGCACCCATCGCTGAGTTTCTGCTGCAACACCCGGAACACCGGCATACGGTTCGACGGGCTCAGATGTCATGCATCGCACCCTACGGCGAAATCCGTGACAATACGATCAGTGCAGATGTTCTCCCCATCGACATGTTGCGTGCCAAACTCTCGTTTTTCGGGGCAACCCATTTCGATCCGCGGTCAGACCGATGGGTTCGCATCTGCATGTATTCCGGCGCGCCCTACCCCGAGGAATTAACGCCTCAAACGGCGGATCTGTGGGTTTACCCGGAGGCTGTGGAATGAGCTATTCCCTGAACGAGGTTGAGGCCACGGCCAAACGGGCCGCACGCGGCGCGGGCTACAGTTGGGGACTGGCCGAGGAAGCCGGCAAGGCAACGCGCTGGCTTTGCGCGCAGGGGTTGGACGGTATCGGAACTATGGCGCGGCTGCTGGAACAAGAAACGATCCGGTCAGGCGAACGCGGTCCGTGCCCACTGTCAAACGGCGCATATCTGTCCGACAGCGCGCATATTCTGAAGTCAGACCCTATAGTGTTGCGGCAAGTCGAATGCCCACTGCTTCTGGTGCCGTTTGCGGCCTATGCAGCACGTCGACTGGAGTCTTGTGTTGAAATCACCTGCGATGGCGCTGAGATTGTTACTGACGGAGCCGTTGTTTCAACCTCCGATGCGCTGCCCAATCGTGCCGATCGCGTTGAAATCCGTCCAAGCGGCGATTTGACCAGCATCGCGCCACAGCGATCCCGCGCCATCCCAGACCCAAGCGATTGGGAGACCCTGAACAGGTTTGCCCACCGCACCTACGCCCCCGCCACCGAAGCCTCCCGCCTTCTGGGTGCTGGTGCCGGGCTTTCCGACAATGACTGAAGAGAAACCCATGATCGAGACCCGCACCCTGACCCTCGCAGAAATCGAAGATCTGGCCTTTCGCGCGCTTGTCGCTGCGGGCACCACCGAGGCCAACGCCCGCCCGCTGGCAGTGGCCACCGCTGCAACCGAAGCGGATGGTGTTGCAAGCCACGGCCTCGCCTATATCCCGATTTATTGCGAGCATGTGCAGTGCGGCAAGGTGGATGGTCGGGCCGAGCCCGTTCTGACCCGCCCGCGCCCCGGTGTCATCAACGTCGACGCGGCGACGGGTTTTGCACATTCCGCCATCGATCTCGGGTTCGAGGCGCTGACAAAGGCTGCGCGCGAGCAGGGCGTGGCAGTGCTTGCAATCCGCAACAGCTATAACTGCGGTGTTCTGGGATATCATACATATCGGCTGGCGCAGGCCGGTCTGGTGGGTCTGGGCTTTACCAACGCCCCCGCTTCGATCGCACCATCCGGAGGATCGAAACCTGTGGTTGGCACCAACCCGTTCTCGGTTGCGGTTCCCGGCCCGGACGGGCAGCCATCGCTGCTGATTGATCAAAGCGCCAGCACCATCGCCAAAAGCGAAGTGATGAAACACGCGCGCGAAGGCAAGGCCATTCCTGTCGGCTGGGCGCTGGATCCCGATGGCAACCCGACAACCGACCCCAATGTCGGCCTCAAAGGCTCGATGGCGCCGTCCGGCGGCTACAAGGGCGTGGGCGTTGCATTGCTGACCGAGGTCATGGCCGCCGCGCTGACCGGAGCCACACTGGGCATCCATGCATCGCCGTTTTCGGGTACCGCCGGTGGCCCACCCAAGACCGGCCAGTTCTTTATTGCAATCGATCCCGCCGCCACATCCGGCGACAGTTTCGCCACTGGGATAGGCGCGCTGTTAGATGCAATCAGGGCGCAGTCGGGCGCCCATCTTCCGGGGGACGGTCGCGGCGCGAAGCGCGCTGCGTCACAGACCGATGGGGTGGCTGTCAATGTTGCCACCCTGGACAAAATCGAAACCTTCCTGAACTGAATCTGGCGGAACATGATCCACAGGTAATCGCACGGAATTGTTTGAGCTTTGCGAAAGGGTCAAATAAAGAACGTTCGTTTTGTATATGACGGACCGCAAATATGCTGACCCTGATCAGGAATGCCAATCTTTTTACCCCCGAGCCCTTTGGGATCGGTCATCTTTTGGTCGCTGCCGGACAGATCGTTTATCTGGGCCGGGACCTGCCTGATCTGGGCGGGCCGTTGCAGGTTGACGTGTTGGATGCCGAAGGCGCGCCGGTTGTGCCCGGTCTGATCGACGGCCATGCCCACATCACGGGTGGGGGCGGCGAAACCGGACCTGCCAGCCGAGTGCCGCCGATGGTATTGTCCTCGTTCACGCGGGCGGGCGTCACCTCGGTCGTTGGGGTTTTGGGGACCGACGATCTGACCCGCAATACGCAGACACTGGTGCAGCAAGCCTACGGTCTTCGCGCAGAAGGACTTTCGGCCTGGTGCCACACGGGCGGCTATCACGTCCCGCTGACCACGCTGACCGGGTCCGCCCGTGGCGACATCGTGTTCCTTGACCCGGTCATCGGTGTCGGTGAACTGGCGATCAGCGATCATCGCTCCAGCCAGCCGACACTGGACGAGTTCCTGCGCATTGCCAGCGAGGCGCATGTTGCAGGGTTGATGACAGGCAAGGCCGGGATCGTTCATTGCCATATGGGGGATGGCGTGCGCGGGCTTTCGATGCTGGAACAGGCGATCGAGACCAGCGAAATTCCGGCCCGGGTCTTCAATCCGACCCATGTCAACCGCAACAAGCCGCTGTTCGAACAGGCCGTCGCCCTTGCCCGTCATGGCTGTTTCATTGATGCCACGGCCTTTCCCTGCGCGCATGTCGATCCAGGCATTTCCGCTGCCGAAGCCTATGTTCAGTTTCGTGATGCCGGCGGGCGGACAGACCGCTTCACCATCAGCTCCGATGGTGGCGGCTGCCTGCCCGCATTCGACCATGAGGGCAATCTGACCCGTTTTGGCGTTGGCCTGTCTGACACATTGCCCGAAACGCTGGCCGAGATGGTGGGCATGGGCGTACCTCTGGATGAGGCTCTGCGCCCGTTGACATCAAATGTCGCCGACCTGCTGAAATTGCATGGAAAAGGCCGGTTGAGCAACGGAAAAGACGCCGATCTGGTGGTTCTTGACGAAAACCTTGGCATACGGCATGTGATGGCGCGGGGGGAATGGCATGTCCGCAGCGCCCAGATAGCCCGGCGCGGCATGTATGAACAGATATAAGCGCCTGTGCGGCCCCGGCGGCTGCCCCGCTTCAGGACGAAGAAGGTAATCTTGACATGTGCCCTGCACCCGTTGATGCAGACACCCCTCGCGGGTTCATCATTCCGATTGGTGGCGGCGAAGACCGCGTGAAGGAAATGCAGATCCACCGCAAGTTCGTGGAGCTGTCAGGCGGCGCGGATGCCGACATCGTTGTGATCCCGACCGCCTCGATGCTGGAAGAAACGGGGCCGGACTATAACCGCATCTTTTCCGAGCTTGGCGCGGGTCAGGTCGAATTCCTGCCCATCTCGCGCCGCGCCGACTGTGACAACCCCGATTACGCCGGAATGCTGGACCGGGCGACCGGCATTTTCATGACTGGTGGCAACCAGTTGCGCCTGTCCGCGATTCTCGGCGGAACGCTGGTAGCGCAGAAAATCCGCCGCCGGAATGCGGCGGGCGTGCCGGTTGCCGGAACCTCTGCCGGGGCGTCGATCATGTCCGAGCATATGGTCGCCGGAGGCAGCAGCAACTCGGCCCCCGCCGAAGGCAACATCACGCTTGCACCGGGCATGGGCCTGACCAACGCGGTGATCATCGACCAGCATTTTACCCAGCGCAATCGGCTGGGGCGCCTTCTAACCGCCTCATCTTTCAACCCTTTTCTGATCGGCCTTGGAATTGACGAGGACACCGCCGCCTTTATTGGCCCCGACAACGTCCTGGAGGTTGTTGGCAGCGGCACGGTCACGGTCGTTGATGCCAGCCATCTGACGCATTCCTCGATGTGGGATGCACGCCGGGGCGAAGCACTGAGCCTTTTAGGTCTTCGGCTTGACGTTCTGGGCGAAGGGTGCCGTTATGACCTGATGGCTCGCCAGGCTTTTCCGCCAGATGAGCATATGGCGTTCTGCACCTTGCCCGATTTGTCCGGCGACGAGGACGCCTCCGGGGGGAAATGAACAATTAATAAACGAGGAGCCTTATGAAAATAATCTCTACCAATGTCTTCGTCGGTCCCAACGTCTGGGCAAGTTTTCCGGTTATTCGACACGTCATTGATCTGGGATTGTTGGAAGATTGGCCCTCGGCCCGAATAGGCCCCGAATTCATCGACGCATTGGTCGCGGCCCTCCCCGGCCTTGCCGAGCATGGCTGTTCCTATCGCGAGCCCGGCGGCTTTATCCGCCGTCTGAGCGAGGATGAAGGCACCTGGCTGGGTCACGTGCTGGAACATTGCGCCATCGAGGTTCAGAACGTGGCCGGCACGGATGTGACATTTGGCCGGACGCGGGGCACAGGCGAACCCGGCCAGTACAATATGGTCTACGAATACCGCCAGCGCGACGTGGGACTTGATGCCGGGAAACTGGCCATGCGCCTGCTGATGCACCTGCTGCCGCAAAACCTCAAGGAAGCCCTGGACTATGATTTCGATCCCGATTTCGATTGGGACGACGAGTTGCGCAGCTTTGTTCTGCGTGCCCAACGCAAGGAATTCGGTCCCTCGACCGGGTCGTTGGTCAAGGCCGCCGAAGAACGTGACATTCCATGGATCCGCCTGAACGAAGGATCGCTGGTTCAGTTCGGGCATGGCAAGTATCAGCGACGCATTCAGGCGACCATCACGTCCGAGACCAAACATATCTCGGTCGAGATTTCCTGCGACAAGGAAGATACCCACAATCTGCTGAACGATCTGGGTCTGCCGGTGCCACAACAGCGCATGGTCTATTCGGCCCGCGAAGCCGCAAAAGCAGCTGGCCGGATCGGATTTCCGGTGGTGGTCAAACCGCTGAATGCCAATCACGGCCGCGGAGTATCGATCAATCTGAACTCGGAATCCGAGGTCGAGGCCGGTTTTGCCGAGGCCAAGGAACACTCGCGAAGCCGCGCCATTCTGGTTGAAAGCTTCATTACAGGATTTGATCACCGGATGCTGGTGGTCAACAACAAGCTGGTCGCCGTCGCCAAACGGGTTCCGGGTCATGTGATGGGGGATGGCAAGCATACGATTGCTGAACTGGTCGCCATCGTGAACCAGGACCCGCGCCGGGGCATCGGGCACGAAAAAGTGCTGACCATGCTGGAGATCGACAATCAGGCCAAACGCCTGATGGAAAACGCCGGAGTGACCGAAGAAACCGTTTTGCCGGAGGGCGAGGTTTTCTATTTGCGCTCTACCGCGAACCTGTCCACAGGCGGCACGGCCATCGACCTGACCGATGTGGTTCATCCCGACAACCGCGACATGGCTGAACGCGCCATCATGGCGGTTGGGCTGGATGTAGGCGGTGTCGATTTTCTGATCGACGACATCACCAAGTCCTACAAGGATATCGGCGGCGCGATTGTCGAGGTGAACGCAGCCCCCGGATTCCGGATGCACGTGGCTCCGTCCGAAGGCCAACCGCGCGATGTTGCCGGTCGGGTGATCGACATGCTGTTCCCGGTCGGGGACAAGACACGCATCCCCATTGCGGCAATCACGGGAACCAACGGGAAAACCACAACATCGCGGATGTTGAACCATATCATGAAAACCAGCGGCAAGACCGTTGGCATGACCTCGACCGACGGGGTCTATGTGGATGGCAAGCTGAGCGTCAAGGGCGACATGACCGGGCCCAAGTCGGCCCAGATCGTGCTGCGCGATCCGATGGTCGATTTCGCCGTGATGGAGACCGCGCGTGGCGGGCTGGTGCGTTCGGGCCTGGGCTATCAACGCTCGAACGTGGCCGCCTGTCTGAACGTATCCGCCGACCATCTGGGGCTGGGTGGCATCAACACGGTCGAAGAGCTTGCCGTGGTCAAACGCGTCGTGGTGGAAAGCGCCACGGATACGGCCGTTCTGAACGCCGACGACATCAACTGCCTGAAGATGGCGGATTATGCCGGGGCAAGTCAGATCTTCTATGTCACGACCAATCCCGGCCACAGTCTTGTGAAAGAACATATCAAGGAAGGCGGCAAGGCCATCGTGCTGGAAAAAGGCATGAACGGCGACATGCTGACCATATACGACAATGGCCTGCATATCCCCGTGCTCTGGTCGCACCTGATCCCGGCGACACTGGAAGGCAAGGCGATCTTCAACGTGCAGAACGCCATGTTTGCTGCCGCCATGGCCTATAGTTTTGGCGTTGATCTGGACAACATCCGCCACGGGCTGCGGACCTTTGACACCAGCTATTTCCAGGCACCGGGGCGGATGAACGTTTATGACGAACATCCGTTCAAGGTAATCCTGGATTATGGCCACAACCCCGCCGCCCTGAAGGCAATGGCGGCGCTGGCCGACCAGCTAGAGATCAAGGGCCGCAGGCTGTGCGTCGTATCGATGCCCGGTGACCGTCGTGACGAGGACGTCGAGGATGCGGGCGCGGCGCTGGCCGGTCATTTTGACCACTTCATCTGCAAGGCTGACGACCGCCGCCGCGGACGCGGGCATGACGAAATTCCTCAGATGCTGCGGCAGGCGTTGATTGCAGGCGGCACGCCGGATGAGGCGATCACAATCATCCCTGATGAGGTCGAAGCGGTGACGGCGGGTCTTGAAATGGCAGCTCCCGGCGATCTGCTGGTGATATTCGGCGACGACACCACCCGCTGCTGGAAACAGATCATCTACTTCAATTCGGATGGCGACGCACCTGAAGCTGAAGCAATCGGAAAGCCTGCCCCTATTGAGACCTCTTTCGAGGACATATTCGACAGCGATCAGGCCCTGATCCGGGACGAGCGCGGCGTGCGTCTGGCCCGCGAAATCAGCGAAGACGCGGATTGAGCCGAGGGCACCGGAATGGACAGAATTGAAGAGCTTGAGACCGCGCTGACCATCCCCAGCGCGACCAGTGACGCGTTTCGGGTAGACGATGCGCGCCGGCTGACCGGGCCCGGGTTGCTCTGGGATCACCCGGGCGCAATCATGGACGTCTTTTTTGACCAGGAGCAGTCTTCGCGTGTCATTGAGCTGTGGCAGCATCATGCACGTCGTGTGCTGGATGCTCTCGGCTGGCACCAGGAAAAGCTGACATATCGGGTATTCACCGGCGGCGTGAACCTTGCGATTTCAGCGCCGATGGATCAGCTATATTCAGCGATCTTTGCGGTCCAGACCGCATGGCATTTCTGTGCCGCGGCGCTGGTCGGGGAAACACCCGGCGATTTCGACAAGATGATCGCCAACGTCCGCGACGTCATGGCCAAAGAGGCAAATCCGGCCCTGATCGCCCTGATCCAGGCGGCCTCGGCGCGGGGCGTCGATATCCTGTGTGACGACGACGAGATTTCGATCGGCCACGGGGTCGGAAGCCGGACCTGGGCCTGGAACGCTCTGCCTGCGCCTGATGAAGTCGAGTGGGACGCCTTGCACAACATCCCCGTCGCCTTCATCACCGGAACCAATGGCAAGACCACAACGACCCGGCTGCTTGAGGCGATCGCCCGGGCGGCGGGCAAGGTTGCCGGGCTGACCTCGACCGAGTTTGTCCGCGTCGGCGACGACATCCTCGACCGTGGTGATTATTCCGGCCCCGGCGGAGCGCGCATGCTGCTGCGCGACCGGCGGCTTGAAGTCGCCTGTCTGGAGGTTGCCCGTGGTGGAATCCTGCGCCGGGGTCTTCCAACCCATGCCGCCTCGGCTGCGGCTGTCACAAATGTCGCCAATGATCATCTGGGTCAGTATGGCGTCAACACGGTTCCGGAGTTGGCGCAGGCCAAGTTCGCCGTGCACCGCACCCTTAAGAAAGATGGCGTTCTGGCCCTGAACGCGGATGACGCGTATGTCCGGGATGAGGCACTGAACACGTCCTGCAGGATCTGGTGGTTCTCGCTGGACCAGAAAAACGCACTGATCCAACAATCCCGCGAGCAAGGACATTGTTGTGCCTTCCTGCGGGACGAGATGATTGTGTTCTTCGATGGCTTCTCGGAACAACCGGTGATTTCGGTTCACGATGTGCCGCTCGCCATGGGCGGGGCTGCCAGGTACAATATTCTCAACGCAATGACTGCGCTGTGTCTGGCCCGCGCACTCGATATCCCGATAAAGGCCATTCGCGCCGGATTGTCCGGGTTCAAGCCAGACGCCAAAGATAATCCTGGCCGGTGCAACGAGTTTTCACATAACGGCGCCCGTGTCTTTGTCGATTTTGCGCATAACCCACATTCGGTCGCAGCGGTGTGCGAGGCTTTGTCCGGACTTCCGGCAAAGCGCCGCTTCATACTGCTAAGCCATGCCGGGGACCGGTCCGATCAGGACATCATCGATGTCACGCAAACGGCCTTGCGGTTCCAGCCGGATGTGGTCGTCGCTGCCGAGCTTGAGGGCTATCTGCGGGGACGCAACCTTGGTGAGATTCCAAAGCTGATTAAGCAGGCGGCAATGGACAAGGGTCTTCGGGATGAGCAGATCCTGAGCGCGCCTTCCCCGACCGAGGCGAGCAGGACAATACTGGATCAGATCGAACCGGGCGATCTCGCCCTGTTGCTGGTCCTGTCCGAGCGCGAGCAAGTCTTAAAACTGCTGGAAAACTGAACCCCTACGCTGAATCCGAGAGCCTCGGGCGGTGAAATTCGAACACCGCCCTGCCCAGCCGATCCGATTGTCCTGCCAATAATTCTGTATTGACGCATGCCCGGGTCTGAGGCACTTAGCTAGTAGATGGTTCCCGAAGGAAGACCCGAGGGATGAAAAGGGAATACGGTGCGGCCCTGAAGGCCAAGTCCGTAACTGCCCCCGCAACTGTAAGCGGTGAGCGACGCCAAACACCCACTGGCCGAATAGGCCGGGAAGGAAGGCCAAGCAAGGACCCGCGAGTCAGGAGACCTGCCATCAGTGTTCAACCAACCCAGGGCGGGGCGCCCTGGAAGGAGGCTTAGATGGCACGTCAGTCACGTGTTTACATGATCAGCACCTTCTGTCCGCGCTTGGCAACAAGTGGAGCGGACCATGTCAGACGCCACTGATCATATTCTTCTGATCTGTTCGACATGCAACGGTGATTTGTCTGCGGACAAAATACGCTCTTCTTTGTCAGATGCGCTACCTTCCGGGTTTGCCATTCGCACGGTCGATTGCATGGCCGGGTGTGCGCAGCCGACAACTGTTGGGTTTCAGGCCGCCGGCAAAGCCCAATACCTGTTCGGTGACATCCGGACCCCGCATGACATCGCGGCCTTGGCCGAATTCGCGTTGCAATATCAGAACAGTGCCGATGGATGGACATGCGCGTCCGACAGGCCGAGCGCGCTTTTTGACAAAACCCTTTCCCGTTTGCCCCGAATGATTTTGGAGGAGCCTTCATGACGACCTCTGCATTTCTTGCCGTGCGTGACGTCGAATACTATGCGCTGAATGGTGATGTTCTGCTGCAAGCGGCGTCTTTTGAACTGGAAGAAGGCGCAATCCTTGCAATTGCCGGGCCGAACGGGGCCGGGAAGACGACGCTTCTGAACCTGTTGTGCGGCACGGCCGAACTGGTGCTGGGCGACGTTTTGATCAATGGGCGCAGCCTGAAACACATGCCCGCCAACGAGCGCGCCCGAATGATCGCTGTTGTCAGTCAGCACGAACTGCCGGATAGCAGACTGTCTTTGCGGGAATATGTGGCCTTGGGGCAAATCCCGATCCGGGCTGATCGGTCGAAAGAGGGCCACGCCGCCGAACTGGACAGGGTTTTGAACCTGACAGGTCTGAGTGATCTGGCGGACAAACGAATGGGCGTACTTTCCGGGGGTGAACGTCAACGTGCGCATATTGCGCGCGCTCTGGCACAGAACCCTTCGCTTTTGTTTCTGGACGAACCGACAAACCATCTGGACCCCGACGCCAAGGGGCGGATGCTGTCGCTGGTTGCCGAGTTGGGCATCACGGTGGTTATGATCGTCCACGACCTCGTCATGATCCCCGAATTCGCCACCCATGTGGCCATGATGAAATCCGCGCGGCTCACGGGCTTTGGTCCCGTGGCCGATGTGCTGACCTCGGACCAGGTTCGGGAAACCTTTGGCGTCGACTACCTGTACTTTCACCATGAGGGCCGCGTGATTCCGGCGCTGGATATCCGAAAAACCTCGGTCTCAAACTAACCCTAGGAGCATCTTTGAATGAAACAGATCTGGTCGGTGGTCCTGACCACAGCCCTGGCAGGCGGTGCGTCGGCACAAGAAATTGCCGTCGACAATTGCGGCAAGCCGCTGGTTTTTGAAACTGCGCCCGAGCGGATTGTCGTGCACGATATGAACATGACCGACATGGCCTTTGCGCTGGGTCTGCAGGACAAGATCGTCGGGCTGACCGGCATCACCGGATGGTACAAGACCAGCCCGGAATTCGATACGCTGCGCGGCGACATTCCCGAGCTTGCGCCCAAATACCCAACGGTCGAGAACCTTGTGGCCGCCGAACCCGATATGTTCTTCGCGGGCTGGTATTACGGGATGAAGCCGGGCGGAGACGTGACCCCTGACACGCTGGAACCCTTTGGCATCAAGACCTTGATCCTGTCCGAAAGCTGCGTGCATCTGGACAAGGACCGCCCCGAAGCCAGCATGAACCTGCTGTTTGATGACGTTCTGCGCCTGGGCCAGGTCATGCAGGTCGAAGACAGGGCGAAGGAACTGGTTGATGGTTGGAAAGAAGAACTGACCGAGATCGAAACCCGGACCGCCGATCTGCCCAAACCGCGCGTTTTCCTGTTGGATGGTCCGGCTGATGCGCCCTTCACCGCGGGCAAGTTTGCCATTCCCGATGCGATGATTTCCGCAGCGGGCGGTGAAAACGTGACCCATGACATGGATACAAGCTGGGGCCGCACCTCGTGGGAAACGGTGGCGGCCGCCAACCCCGAATTTCTGGTGCTGCTGGATTACCAGACCGGCAACGGCGCCGAGGATACCTTCAAATTTCTGCAGGAGCATCCGGTGATGTCCCAGACCGATGCCGTCAAGAACGAGGCCTGGATTGGCCTGCGGTACGAGGAACTTACCCCCGGACCGGCAAATATCGAGGCGATCCTGAAAATGGCGCAGGCCATGCATCCGGATCTCAACTGATATGGGTCGACTTGGCCTGACACTTCTGCTGGGGGCGGTCGTTCTGGCCGCCCTTTTGCTGATCTCAACCATCTACGGCACCACATCCATTCCGGTTTCCGACACGTTCACCGCTGTCTTGCTGGGAACAGGTCTGAGTGACCGGGAAATGTCGCCGTTGCACCGGATCGTGTTTGATTTGCGCCTGCCGCGCGCCCTGTTCGCGGCCGTAATCGGCGCCGGGTTGGGCATCGTCGGCGTCGTCCTGCAAACCACAACCCGCAACGATCTTGCTGATCCTTTCCTGTTCGGCCTGTCCTCGGGTGCGGCGGCCGGCGCCGTGTTCGTGATCACCGTGACCGGCGACGTGCTGGGCTTTTGGACCCTGCCGTTGGCCGCGTTCTGCGGCGGGCTTGTGGCGTCGGGCATCGTGCTGGCGCTGGTTCACGGTTTACGCACAAGCGCGCCCGAAAAACTGATCCTGGCCGGGCTTGCGGTTTCGTTCCTGTTCTCGGCCATCACCAACTACCTGATTTTTGCAGGCGACAGCCGCGCCGCGCATTCCGTGATTTTCTGGATGCTGGGCGGTCTGGGCCTGGCCCGCTGGGAGACGTTTCCGCTGGTCTGCGCAGGCCTGCTTCTGATCCTGAGCTTTTCTCTCTACCGCAGCCGCTGGCTCGACGCGCTGCTGACCGGCGACCTTACTGCCTCTACCCTCGGCGTACCCGTGCGCGGACTGCGGTTCAGCATGTTCTTTGTTGCGGCGCTGGCAACGGCGGTGTTCGTCTCGGTCGCCGGTGTCATCGGTTTCGTCGGTCTGATGGTCCCTCACATCGCCCGCGGAATCGCGGGGCCGCTGCATGGCCATCTGCTGCCGACCGCAGCTCTCGTCGGCGCGGCATTGCTGACGGGCTCGGATATTATCAGCCGTTTGTTGCTGGCCCCGCAGGAATTGCCTGTCGGGATCGTGACAACCTCAATCGGATCGGCGTTCGTGTTCCTGCTCCTGTTCAGGACCAGAGCCCGCTGACCGGACCCTTTCCACCTTCCATCCAGGGCGCAAGCAGCGGCTGGTGCGAACCATTTATGTGCCCCGCTTCCTCTGTGCATCTCTGACAAGTGCGGCGAGGCGATAGAACCCGTGTGCCATCTTGGTATAGGGCATGAGCAGGAAGAAGGTCAGAACCGACCCCAGATGGATGGCCAGAAGAGCGGGCATCACTGTGGTCGAGCCGAGCACGTAGAGGACAAGGCCGCTGAGGCCAACAAACCCCAACAGCAGGATAAAGCCCATCTCTGCACCCCACGCGGACGTGTCGCCTAGGTCACGATCGGATTTCTGCTTCAACATGACCATGCCGCCACAGCCGATGGTCAACAGGATACCGCCTGAGACGCCAAGCAGTTTGGGTAATGACCAGAATCCGTAGGGTGCATACAGGCCAAAGCCGTAATGCATCGCTGTCGCAACCGAGGTTGAGGCAAAGCAAAGCAGGAACCCATACATGATCGCCTGATGCATGTGTCGGCGGGCGTGGCTGAACCGGTCTTCATCTTCGAAATTGCAGCCTTCGCCGTGGCCGGCCGCAAGATCCTGCATCGTCCCGGCGCGTTTGAACGCCGCTGTCAGATCGGCCCATTGGACTGACTTTCCGTCAACCGCACGCCAATAGCGGCGCAAGCTGATGGCGATGCTGAACAGCGGCAGCAGGAAGGCGGGCATAAAGATCGCCACCATCGCATTGTGGGAAAGAACCGCATAGAAACCTTCGCCGCCAGAAGACCCGATTGCCCGGATCGCCCAAAACAGCGCGGCAAAACCGAGGACCAGCGCAAGCGCAATTGCCCCTCCTTGGGTGTGGAAGCGACGCGCCAAAGGCTGGGGCCAGGCGAAGCTTTCCCAAATGTCCCGGCGCACTTCGGCCAAAGCAGCAGGCAGGTTCAGATCAAACTCGTGCGGGGCGGTGTACTGGCAGGCATAATAGCAACCCCTGCAATTGTGACAGAGGTTGGCAAGTTGTGTGATGTCGCCATCCGAGAACGCGCGCTCGGCGTGCAATGACGGGAAAACCGAGCAGTAACCCTCGCAATACCGGCAGGCATTGCAAATCTCGGCCTGACGGCGGGCTTCCTGTATCAGTTCAGTTTGCATAAGCGGCGGCCTCACGTCCTGCGATACGTCCGAAAACCGTTCCAATGGTCATGCCGAACCCGGCCAGATACCCCTGCCCCAGGATCGAGCCGGCCATGGTTTCCCCCGCCGCCCAAAGGTTCCTGATCTTGCCGTTAGGGGTCGAACACTGTGCCGTCTCGTCGACCTTGAGCCCCAGATAGGTGAAGGTCACACCGGTGCGCAGCGAGTAGCCATAGAACGGCGGTTCCGAGATTGGGCGGGCCCAGTTTGTCTTTGGTGGTGTCAGGCCGGATGTGGAAACTCCGTCCAGCTCGGTTGGATGGAAGCCGCTGACGTCGCCACAGGCGGCATTGAATTCGGCGACCGTTGCCTTCAGCTTTCCGGCAGGCAAGTCCATTGTGTCGGCCAGTTCATCCAGAGTATCAGCCTGAAGCGGCGGGAAAACAGACGGCATGAACAGGTTCAGCGATTTGGCGTCGATGATCACGTAGCCCACCTGTTCCGGCTGAGCTGCCACCAGACGACCCCAGATCGCGTAACGCTTGGGCCAGACATCCTCGCCCTCGTCATAGAACCGCTCGGCGTTCTTGTTCACGACGATGGAGAACGGCACGCAGTCAAGACGGGTGACAATGCCGCCGTCAAACTTGGGCGCGCGTCCGTCGATCGCAACGGCATGGCATTGGGTCGGGTCGCCGACACTCTCGACACCCTGATCCAGCAGATCGGCCAGCACCACACCGCGATTATAGGGCGTTCCACGGACCAGGAAGTTTTGCGCCGCCGGTCCCCAGGCACGGGTCAGCCAATCGGTGTCGGCCTGAAACCCGCCCGAGGCGACAATGACGGCCTTCGGTGCGATGCGGTGGGACTGCCCCTCGTGGGTATAGTCGACCCATTCGACCCTGTCGCCATTCAGTTCCAGATGGGTGACGGCAGCCTCGTACAGCACTTCAACGCCCAGCCCTGCCGCTGTTCTGTAATACGCATTAACCAGAGACTTGCCACCACCCATGAAAAACGCATTTGTTCGCGCCAGCGACAGGGTCCCCGAAAGCGACGGCTGGAACCGGACCCCGTGTTCTTCCATCCAAGGCAGGCATTCCTCGGAAGTGCGGATCGCCAGCCGTGCGAGACGCTCGTCAGTTTGTCCGTCGGTCACCTTCAAAAGATCGGACAGGTATTCGTCCTCGCCATACGCTTCGACAAGCGGGCCCAGTGGGCCCGAGTGCATGCAGCGAAAGTTGCGGGTGTGGCGCGAGTTTCCACCGCGATAGGGTTTCGGTGCTGCCTCCAGGATCAGGACACGGGCGCCCGCCTCGGCTGCCGTCATCGCGGCGCAGAGGGCGGCATTTCCCCCGCCGATCACTGCAATATCATAAGCTTCGGTTTGAGGTGCCATTTCCGATTGTCCTATTGGCCTTGATCGCTGGTGCGATCTCGTTCCTGCAATGCGCGAATGCGCATGCGTTGCGCAGCCTGGATATGCGCTCGCATTTCCGTCTCGGCTGCCGCCCCGTCACGTGTTTTGAGGGCGGCCATGATACGGCGATGTTCGGCCACGGCAGCCTCAGCCCGATCGCTGTCCAGCAGTTGCGATGGGCCAAGGATCAACAAAGCCTTTTGCAAGGACAGCATGGATTTTGCCAGAAACCGGTTCTTGGCCGCATCCAGTAGCGTTGCGTGAAAAATCCGGTTGATCCGCGCCGCATCCGGACCTGTTCCCGCCTCGGCCAGACGCTCATTCAAAACCTCAAGCTCGTCCAGTTCCACGTCCGACGCGGCCCGCGCAGCAAGGCGCGCTGCAGTGCCTTCAAGCACGGCGCGCATCTCGTACAGTTCCATGACCTCGGCGTAATCCAGGCTGCGTACCGTCGCGCCCAATCGTGGGACATGCGTGACCAACCCGTCGGCCTCAAGTTGACGGATGGCTTCGCGGACCGGCGTTCGGCTGACGCCCAGCCGATCGGACAGCTCAATCTCCCGCAGTCGTTCACCAGGCAACAACGACCCTTCGCGGATCTCGTCCAGCAATCTCTGATAGGCAGAGCTGCCTTGCGGGCCGGGCTGTAATGGGTCGTCCTGAATAGTCATAACACTCACACTTGCATATTGCGTCCACTTGTATACATTTGGATACATAGTGAGTCAACAGCGTCGGAAACCAACCTTTGTCCACCCCAGGAAACCAGACTTCGCTCTTCGTGAAGCGGTCGATGACCCTTGGCCTCGCGGTGTTCGGCACTGCGATCTTCTGGGCGCTGGACCTGCCGCTGCCGTTTTTGTTCGGTCCAATGACCGCTTGCCTGATTGCGGCACTGGCTCACGCACCAATGGAAGGCTTTGGTCAGGTTTCTGTCGCAGCCCGGACCATTCTGGGTGTCGCTGTTGGTGCCTCGATCACGGCTGCCCTGTTCGCCGATCTGCCCAAGATGGCAGCATCGATCATGTTAATCCCCTTCTTCATCATTCTGATCGCGCTGGTCGGCGTTCCGTTCTTTCGCAAGGTGTGGGGGTTCGATGAGAAAACCGCATTCTACGCCGCAATGCCGGGCGGATTGCAGGACATGATCATCTTCGGGACCGAAGCCGGCGCCGATCCACGCACCCTGTCGCTGATTCACGGCACGCGCGTTCTAATTATTGTCACTTTGGCACCGCTGTTTCTGACAGTGTTCTACGATGCTGAACTGACCAACCCCATCGGGCAGCCCGCAAGCAATCTGCCGGTGCACGAAATTCTGCTCATGGTTCTGGCCGCTTTGGTCGGCTGGAAAGGCGGAGAGAGAATTGGCCTGTTCGGCGCATCCATCCTCGGGCCGATGATCCTGACCGCTGCTCTGTCCGTGGGGGATTTCATCCACTCCCGTCCTCCGCGTGAAGCTATTCTGGCTGCGCAGTTCTTCATCGGGTGCGGGATCGGAGTGAAATTCGTTGGCGTCACATGGGGCGAATTGCGCCGTGTCGTTGCCGCCGGTGTTGCCTATGTCGTTGTTCTTGCCATCTTGGCTGCGGGTTTTACGGCTGTTGTCACCACACTCGGGCTGGGTCGCCCTGTCGAGGCGTTCCTTGCTTTTGCACCCGGAGGTCAGGCCGAGATGACTGTGCTGGCCATTGTTTCAGGCGCGGATTTGGGATTCGTGATCACTCATCACCTGACGCGGATTGTGCTGGTGATCATTGGGGCGCCCATCGCGGCCAATCTTATTTTGCGCTGGTCCAGACCTCGGGATTGATCATATGGATCGGAGCGCCTTCGGCAAAGGCGTTCACCTGATCAAAGATATCCGCAAATTGCAGGTCAAACTCATCTTCGGTCACAAAACCGATATGCGGCGTTGCGATCAGGTTGGGATGCGACAGCAACGGGTCGTCAGGATCGGTCAGCGGTTCGGTGTCAAACACGTCAATTGCCGCATTTCCGGGGCGGCCGTTATTGAGCGCCTTCAACAGCGCGCCGGGTTCGATCAGACCGGCCCGCGACGTGTTCACAAACAGCGAACCGGGCTGCATCGCCCGCAAGTCGGCTGCCGTGATGATACCGCGGGTTTCCGGTTTCAGGCGCACATGGATCGAAACGACATCGCTGCCGGAAAAAAACTCCTGTCGGCTGGATGCGACCGCCGCACCATCGGCGGCTGCGCGGGCGCGGCCATCTTCAGACGACCACCAAACAACGCTCATGCCAAACGCCTCGGCATAGCCCGCAACGGCCCGGGCAATACGCCCATAGCCATAAAGGCCCAGTTGTCGCCCGCGCAGTGTCTTGCCGACCCCGGCTTGCCAGCGCCCCGCCTTGACCGATTCCATTTGCGCCGGCAGGTTCCGCATTCCGGCCATGGTCAGCGCCCAGGTCAGTTCAGCAGCAGCGTAAGACGGCGTGCCCGCGTGCATGTTCGAACAGAACAGCACTATGTTGTCAGTACATGCCTGAACGTCCACATGCGGATAGACGCTGCGCTGGCTGATCAGGCGCAAGTTGGGAAGTTTCTCAAGCAACTCACGGGTTACCCTGGTGCGCTCCCGGAACAGGACCAGCGCTTCGGCGTCCTGCAGGCGCGCGGCCAGGGTATCCGTATCTTCGACGTGATCTGTCCAGACCGTGACCTCATGGTCGGCCAGCTTTGAAAAGCAGGGCAAGCCGCGCAATGTGTCGAACCAATCATCGAGAACATGGACTTTCACCGGCTTTCAATACCCCGCTCGGCTTCGAGCTTTCTTGGAGTTGGGACAAAATGCGCTGCCTCAAGCGCTGCCAATGCGTTGCGAACGCGCTCGCTCTGATCAAGCAGGTGATTGAACTGTTCATCGCAGCCCGCAATCGGTGCCGGATACTCGGTCATGTCCCGTCGCAGCGCGGCTTGCGCCAGTTTGAGTTCCTGTCGAGCAATGTCGAGGCATTCGGAATAGTGGTCCATCGTGACACCTCCTAACTGTATACCAAAGTATACCAATTTAGATTTACCCGATCAACTCCCATCCCACACACTGCTAGGAACATAGACATGACCATCCGCCAGTTTGCGTGCGGTGCGCACCAATCCAGCTGAGTTCAGGGCAAATCCGCCCTCGTTGGAGAAATCCACAAGGACGTCGATCTTGCCCGAAGCGTGCTCCAATACCACCTCAGCCGGACTGGTTTCCATTTGTTCGACTAGCCCGGCTGCAACCGTTTCCGGCGTCAATGCACAGGAGGCCATGCATTGCGCGCCCGTAACGGCCATTGTTGGATGAGTCTTCCAGGGCATGAAGTACCTGACCGCGATCGTACCCCCATCTTTCGCAGGGGCCAAGATACCAAACTTGGGCGTCACGGATTTCGACACATCGCCCATTCCCATCCTCTGACCCGCTTCGATCCGAATGGCCTCCATCCGTTCAAAGAACGCGCGGTTTGCGTCCAGTTCTTCTGCGTTTTCATATCCGGTCAAACCAAAATCGGCAGCCCGGGCGATGGCCATCGGCATCGCGACATCCATGCAGGTCAGTTCGATCCCCTGGACCGTATCACGCAGGTTACCGGTGGGCAGGAACGCGCCGGTGGATGATCCGACGACCCCCATGAAACCAAGCTGTATCGGCGCTGCGGATCCCGGGACACCGGCTATTTCAACGGCGCCATCATAGGTCAGATGGCCCGCCGGCGTTTGCACCTTTGCCACCACCCGCGCCCCGGTATTGACGGCGCGGATGCGGATTTCGGTTTCACCACCTTTCGGCGTGATCAATCCCATCTCAATCGCCGCCGGGCCGACCCCGGACAGAATATTCCCGCAGGTAGGTTTGAAATCGATCAGCCTTTCTTCAACCGACACCTGGGCAAAGAAATAGTCGACATCCGCCCAGTCATCGTCGCTGGCCGACAGCATAGCGACCTTGGTCGTAACTGCCGCGCCGCCGCCTATGCCGTCGATATTCAGCGGGTGCCCGGCACCGAGGGCGGCAATCAGAACCTCGGCCAGCAAATCCAGATTCTCGGGCAGGTCAGAACGCCGGAAATACGGGCCGCGCGAGGTGCCGCCGCGCATGAAGACAAATGGGATCGCTGTCTGGGGCATCGCGCGGCTCATTTCAGCGGCCATGGCAGATCAAGCATGTCCTGCAGCAGACCAGGCGGAAAGTCGCGGTTCAGAGCGCCCGCCATAAAGCACATGAAGCCGACACCGCAGGCGGTCAGGATCAAAGCCATCGGCCAGCTTGACCCGGCGCGCACACGTAGGAACGCGATCAGAAAGCCGATCAGGGCAAGGATAAAGCCCACAACCCATGTTGCCGCGATCAGGCTGGCAAACCAGGCCAGTGTGGACCACAGACCGTGTGGGGCGCTGGCGTCCTCACCCGCTACTTCTTTGTCCGCGAAAATCGCATCCCCCTCGGGCCGACGCATCATCTGGAGCAAAAGGATCACGCAGCAGAACAGTGAAACGCTGCCGATCACCAGCGGGATGATCTTGTCGGTCATGTTGTAGTCGGGGATCATGTTGGCATTGACCAGTGTAAAGATCAGATAGGCCATGATCACCAGCAGGAAGACCAGCGGCGCGCGCTTGGTGCCCGCCTGAACATCGCCCTCGGCCATGATCATCTTGGCCTGTCGGATGCCCAGAATGACCGAAACGACTGTGACCACGATCAGGACGATCACAATGGGGCTGAAAACATACTCCATGCCCTCACCTAAGCTCTTGCGGAAGCGGAACGAGGCGATCTGGAAAGCCTGATTGGTGAATTTCTCAACCGGGTTCGAAAGCACGAAACCGATCAGGAAGGCCGGGCGCGACCAGTCGAAGCGGCGCAGGAAAATGCCGATCAGACCTATAACGAACAGGGCCAGCAGGTCTTCGAAATTCTGACCGGACTGAAAGGCCGCAAAGCTGATCAGCATGAACAGGAACGGTGCAAGATAGGTAAAGCGGATCGTGGTCAGCTTTGCGATCCCGCCCGAGGCCGCTATGCAGAGGATCGTCCCCACAACATTGGCCAACGCCAGCAGCCAGACGATCGAATAGGTGATGTCGAGATTGTCTTTGAGCATGCTCGGACCGACCTCGATATCGCCGGATCCCAGCAGAGCAACCGCGCCGATGAAGATCGCCATGGAGCCGGAACCCGGAATACCGAACAACAAGGTCGGAACCAGACCGCCGCCCTCTTTTGCATTGTTCGAGCTTTCCGGGCCTATGACCCCGCGCACTTCGCCCTTGCCGAAGTTGCTTTTGTCCGGCGTCGATTGCACCGAATGACCATAGGCGATCCAGTCAACGACCGACCCTCCCAAACCGGGGATGATGCCGACAACCACACCGATGATCGAACAGCGGATCGACAGCCAGATATTGGCGAACCAATCCTTGACACCGTCCAGCCATCCGGCACCCAGCGAAGCCCCTTCGGCAATCGATCGGTCCTGCCGCAAGAGCGAGACAATCTCGGGTACCGCAAAGATACCCAAGCCGACGATGACCAGTTTCAGACCGTCGGTCAGATACGGGATGTCATAAGTCGCCATGCGCAGAGACCCGCCCGCGTCGGCCTCACCAATAGTTCCGACCATCAGGCCAAGTCCGGCCGCAGCAACGCCCTTTAGCGGTATGCGACCGGCCAGAATGGCAACCATAGACAGGCCGAGGATGGTAATCATCAACATTTCGGGCAGGCCAAAAGCCAGAACGATCGGTCGTGCAACCAGAATGAACATGGTCAGGAAGGTCGCCCCGACCAGACCACCAAACAGGGACGAGGCAAAGGCGGCGGAAAGCGCCCGCGCCGCTTCGCCCTTCTTGGCCATCGGAAAGCCATCGAGCACCGTCGCCTGAGATGCGGAACTGCCGGGTATTCCCATCAGAACCGACGCAAAAGTGTCAGATGTCGGGACAACGGCGACCATCCCTATCATCAGCGCCAAACCCAGGATCGGGTCCATTCCGAACATGAAAGGCAACAGCAGCGACAGCCCGGCGATTCCGCCAAGTCCCGGGAACACCCCAACGGCCAATCCCATGACGACGCCAAGCACCAGATAGCCCAGAACGATGGGTTGCAGGATCAGACCCCACGCGTCACCAAGCGCAGGAAGAGCGGTGGCGAAAACCTCCATAGCGGCCGCCTTTCATATGATTTTGATGGAACTCAGAAAGCGCGCGCCTCGTAGTGAGGGCGCGCGCTGAATTGGGCCGGCTTAGTTGAGCTCGACGCCGTAGGCTTCCTTGAGCCAGTTCAGGACATATTGCTTGGCGTTGTCGTCAACGCTTGTCGCGGTTTGCAGGGCCGCTTTTGAGCCGTCACCAACAAACACCGGGTATTTGCCAACGCGTTTCGAGGAGATTTCCGCGAAGTCGCCGCGCTCGGTCACAGCCTTAAAGGCCGCAGTATATGCGTCGACAACGTCCTGAGGTGTATCACCGGGCAAAAACGCAAGCTTCTGAACCGGAAAACCGGCTACAAAGAAGGCTTTCCAGGCATCCCATGCCTCGCCGCTGGTTTCGCATCCTTCGGTTGCTTCGCAGACCTCCTTGAAGGTCGGCATGTCCGGGAAAGTCGGGTCACGCACGATGTTGCCATCCGCATCCAGGGCACCCCATGTCATCATCGGCACGGCCTGACCGGATTCGACCAACGGGCCCGAGCCACCCAGATAGCCGGACGATGTCTGGTAGTCGATATTGGCCTCGCCACGTTCAAACATCAGGCGACCGTCACCGCGACCCTTGATGCCAAAGACAGGCTCAACATTCATGCCCAGCATCTGCCATGCCAGCAGCGGCACCAGGTCCAGCCGGGTGGCGCCCTGCGATCCGTAGATGAAGTTGATATCTTTCAGCGCATTGGCGGAACCGTCAAACTTGGCGCCATCTTCAGCGTTCAGATAGGCAACACCACCGGTTCCCGACGCCATGACCGGAATCCAATCATTGTATTCATAGCGCACGCGCGGATCGCTCAGCAGATAAGGAAACTGCGTCGATCCCGACGTACCGAACAGCAGCGTGCCGTCATTATGCTTTTGCTCCTGAAACCAATTCGCGCCCTTGGTCGACCCTGCGCCCGGCATGAATTTTACAACCACAGTCGGCTGACCCGGCAGCGCCTCGGACAGAAGCGGAGCGAAAAAGTTGGCCCATTTAGCCGAACCGCCCGTTTCCGAAAACGGTATAACCCATTCAATGGTCTTGCCCGAGAAATCGACCTCGGCAGTGGCGGGTACCGCGATGCCGGCAGCGGCGATCAGCCCCACGACGGCGCGACGGGTAAAGCTGGAAATGGTCATTGGTTCCTCCCTGTTGACCAGACAACCACGCCAACGGCTCTCGCGCCACCGTGATTGCAAATAGAACTGCGGGGTTGATTCCCCCTCCCATCTGGCAATCATGAGGGGCCAACCTTGCGCGAAACTTGCAGGAGACCCGATGCGGATCGTCATTGTCGAGGACAACGAAACGCTGGCCAACGCCATTGCCTACCGGCTGCGCGATCGTGGTCACGCGGCAGATATTCTGACCGACGGCGACGCAGCCGACCTTTTCCTTGAGCAGGAGGGCGCAGATTTGGTGGTACTGGACATCAATCTGCCGGGGCAGTCCGGGCTGGAAATCCTGCGAACCCTTCGCAACCGAGGCGATGGCGTGCCGGTCATACTGCTGACGGCGCGTTCCGAAACCAGCGACCGCGTGTCTGGCCTGGACATGGGGGCTGACGATTATCTGGTGAAGCCGTTTGAAATGGACGAACTGGAGGCCCGAATCCGGGCATTGTCACGCCGCAAGCAGCTTGACTATGGCGCGAAAGAGACCATCGGAGGCCTGGAATTCGATCGTGCCGCAAGACAAGCCAGTGCGCGGGGAGAGGTATTGGACATTCCGCGCAGGGAATTGGCGGTTCTGGAATGCCTGCTGGAACGACGCGGCAGAATTGTCCCCAAAAGCCAGCTGAACGACTACGTTTATGGTGTCGGTGCAGATGTCGAGGATTCGGCGGTTGAACCCCACGTGTCGCGCCTGCGCAAGCGGCTTCAGCCATTGGGGATAAGGATCAAGACTGCCCGTGGCCTTGGGTATCTGCTTGAGGTGCAACAGTGATTGGGCACGGATCGCTCAGGCTGCGATTGTTTCTTCTGATCCTGACACCTCTGGTCTTGCTTGCCGTTCTGCTTGGGTTCTGGCGCTTTACGGTCGCCCAGAAAACGGCCCAGGAATTGTTTGATGACAGCCTGCTGTCTGCCGGTCTCGCAATCTCGCGCGATGTCGCCATTTCAGGGGGGGACGCTTTGCTCCCCTCAACGCGCAGCATGATCCGCGACTCGTCGGGCGGAGAGGTTTTCTATCACGTGACAGGGCCCGGCGGCATTTACGTTACGGGTTATGCCTATCCGCCGACCTCAACCGACGCAGGCGATCAGGATCCTTATGAACCATTTTTCTTCGAAGCTGTTTATCGCGATGAACCGGTCCGCGTCCTGCGGATGACGGAACGCGTCACTTTGGAGAACCTCGCTGGTGACGCAACTGTTACGGTCTGGCAGCTCATGGCCGACCGCAACGCCTTTGCCAATCAGCTGTCGATCCGGGCCGGGATACTCATGGGTATCCTGCTCGCCACTCTGGCAATCGTCGTCTGGTTCGGTGTGGCGCGCGGTCTGCGGCCCTTGCTGGATTTGCAGGACGCAATCGACCTGCGATCGCCGGATGACCTAAGTGAAATCAAACGCCCCGTTCCAGTCGAAGTGCTGGGTGTCGTCAAAACCCTGAACCGGCTTTTTGGTCAGGTTGAACGCAGCATCAACGCCCATCAGACATTCATTTCCGAAGCCGCGCATCAGCTAAGGAACCCAGCAGCTGCGGTCCAGTCCATGGCCGAGGCCCTGCGGGATGCAAAAACGGAGGACGACAAGGAACAGCGCATTCAGGAACTCATGACCGCTGCCAAAAACTCGGCCACTGTGGCCGAACAGTTGCTGTCCCTCGAAAGGCTCCGATATCCAGCACATCTGGAACAGATAGGAGAATTCGACCTTCGTTCGGTTGTCGAGGAGGCCTGCGCAGAAATGGGTGTCCACATCCTGGCGAAGGGGATCGAATTCGAAGTTGCCATGCCGGATACAGCCGTAATGGTTTCGGGCGATCAGGTTTTTCTGAACGAGGCTGTCAAAAACCTTCTGGACAACGCGCTGAAGCACGGCGGCGGTCTTCTCAGCCGGATTTCGGTTACGCTGCACCGCGATGACAAGGTCGTGAAGCTGACTGTGGCCGATGACGGAAAAGGCCTAGACCCCGACCACAGCGAGGCAGCTTTTGGGCGATTTTCACAACTGGAGCACTCCGAAGGCAGCGGGCTGGGCCTGTCCATCGTTGCCGCCGTCGCACAGCGTCACGGTGGGCAGGTTTCAATCAACAAAGCCGCGCGTGGCGCAAGCCTAACGCTCGAGCTTCCTTGTGTTCCGTAAACTCTGACCGGGTTTCAACGTTGCCCACCCTTCCCATCTAACTGGTCCATTTCATCACCGGACATGGTTCTATCGAGATGATAATTTCAGACACAGGCGCGCGTTGGCCCCGCGTAAACGCGGTGGTTCTATGTATGGCTGTTCTGCCGAATAGATGGCCGCAGTACTTCTTTTCGGTATGATGTCAACGTGCCAGTGCTTTGGGTAACCGTCCAGCCAAAGCCCGCTGAACAACGGCAAACCTCGGGGTGTGCGCGATTTCCTCAAGTGTCGCGACCCAGAGCGGAACCTCAAAATCCGGAACCGCGTCGTCCGACCTGCGAAGCCGGGCGTCCGCGTCGCCAATGAATGTGGGCAGAAAGGTCTTGCCCACGCCCGAAGCCGCCATCTGCTGGAGGACCAGAAAACTGTCTGCTCCGTTGGTCATATCGTCAGCATTCACGTGTTCCGCCATCCATTTAGCCGGGAGCGAGCGGCTTAATGCGCCATCAAGCCTCATCCATTTTAGATCTGGGCAACCATCATCGTAAACTCCGAACGACAATGTACCCGAGCGTTCCCCAACCAGACCTTCCCCAAGCTGAACCGACGGCCGTACTGCGATATCTGCGGTCAGCCGGGGCAGATCATGGTGGCTGTTTCCACTCAACAAAGTCAGTTCCAAGCCGGGATACAGCATTGAAATCTCGGTCAATATTTGTGGAAGCACAAGCTGGCAAAGACTGTCAGTGGAAGCAATGCGCACGCGACCGACAGGGGACCGGTTTGCGCCCACAATTGCCCGCTCCACCGAAAGGACCGCGTCTTCAACGCCTTCCATGGCAGAAAGAACTGCTCGGGCCTCGGGGAGCGCGCAATATCCCGACGGGCTTTTCTGAAAGATAGTGCAGCCATTTCGCTGTTCGAACGCGGCCACTCTGCGCAGGACCGTTGCATGTGTGACACCCAAGGCAGACGCCGCTGCATTCAACGATCCGTATTTGGAGACGGCAAGCGCGTATCGGATATCATCCCAATTGTCGTTGTTCATAAATTAACAGGGGACGACGAATAACAAACAATTACAAGAAAATTCGTTCAAGCTAACATTCGGTGTATTGAACAGGGAGAAATACCATGAAGAAGAAAATTACGATTTTCGCGGCAGGTCTTTTGTCGGTAGCCGCAATAGGAACAGCCATCGCCCAGGAAAGTCAGAACCCGGCTGTAAAAGCTCGGACCTCAATCATGAAGCTTTATGCCTTTAATCTGGAAACACTCGGCGGAATGATAAAGGGAGAGGTAGAATACGATGCCGAGGCGGCAACTCGGGCTGCCAACAATATTGTCGTTCTGACGCAGATCGATCAATCCGCAATGTGGCCGGCTGGTTCCGACAATGCGTCCGACCCCGCCACCCGTGCCCTGCCCGCCATCTGGGAAAACTTTCCCGACGTCGGAGCCAAAGGGCAAGCGATGGCTGAAGCCGCCGTTGCGATGCAGGCTGCGGCAGGACAAGATGTGGAAGCCGTGAAAGCGGCGATGGGACAATTGGGCGGAGCCTGTACGGCATGTCACAAGGCATACAGAGCGCCAGAAAACTGATGAGGCACTGAAGGTGCGGCGTTTCTTTCGATTGGCCGCTGGTGTCGTAATTTTGGTCGGGTTGGCCGGTGTTCTGCTGACCCGACCGCAAAGAGTGAATCCGGCGCAACTGAATGATGTCACCGCCGATCTCGTCAGAGGTGAGGCTGTTTTCTATGCAG
Source organism: Ruegeria sp. D4 (assembly GCF_056534475.1). Classification (NCBI taxonomy): domain Bacteria; kingdom Pseudomonadati; phylum Pseudomonadota; class Alphaproteobacteria; order Rhodobacterales; family Roseobacteraceae; genus Ruegeria; species Ruegeria sp. D4. Next base: position 90,496 of record NZ_JBQFPJ010000006.1, on the reverse strand, counting down.
GCGGGTGTGCGTCCTGCCACTCACCACCAGATGCCACCGGAGAGGAGAAGCTTAAACTCGCCGGAGGGCGTCGGTTTGAAACGGGTTTTGGCACATTCATAGCCCCCAACATATCCAGTGATCGGGAAGCCGGAATTGGCTCATGGTCTGCGCTGGATCTGGCCAACGCCCTGCTTCATGGCACGGGTCCCGAGGGGCAACATTATTACCCGGCTTTTCCTTATACGTCTTATGCCAACATGACCTTGGAGGATGTTGCGTCTCTCCATGCCTTCCTCGGCACCCTGCCAGCGGTGGCCACGGAAAGTGACGCGCATGAGGTCGGCTTTCCTTTCAACATTCGACGCGGGCTGGGGGGATGGAAGCTATTGTACCTGCAGCCAGGCTGGGTGGTTGAAGGCGATCTGACGGACCAACAAGCCCGAGGCCGATATCTGGTCGAGGCGTTGGGACACTGCGCTGAATGCCACACACCGCGAAATGCCTTCGGTGGTCTGCAACGTGATCTGTGGCTGGCAGGCGCGCCAAATCCAAGCGGGAAAGGTCGCTTCCCCGGCCTGACCGCCGACCAGCTTGATTGGTCTGAAGCTGACATAGCGGAATACCTGAGATCCGGTTTCACACCGGACTATGACAGCGCGGGTGGTGAAATGGCGGAAGTCATCGAGAACACATCACAGCTTACAGATGACGACCGCTTGGCGATTGCCGCCTATCTCAAAGCCGTTTCCCTGCCGTCCGCTGCGCCTGTGCCGGAGTAACTGCCGTTCGAGGAAATGGGTCTTTGGTATCGGGAAACCGCCCCTGTGATGCGCCCCGAAACTGACGGTGGTTCAAAAGGCCACAGGATCTTAGCTAAGACGTTCGGCTTGAAATTCGTCAGACCTAAGCCCGATGTGGGAAGGCCCGACCAAGGGTAGCCTGTCTTCAGTATCAAAAATCGCGTCAAACGGCAATGGAGGCGGAAATGAAAGCCCGGAAAAAGTTAGGTCAACTTCTAAGCACAGTGGCATTGGCTTCGTTGATTGCTGCGACGCCCTACGTGCCAAAGTTTGACGCAGACGGTCGCCTTCAGTTTGAACCGGTCTACGCGTTCGCCAAAAGCGGCAAGGGCAAAGACGGGGATGATCGCGACGATGACCGGGACGACAACTCGGGATCGGGAAATAGCGGCCGTGGCGGTGACCGCGACAATGACAGGGATGACGATCGAGACGACGACCGGGATGATGATCGTGACGACAATTCAGGATCGGGCAAAGGCGGTCGTGATGTTGACGACGACGATGATGACTCAAAGCGCTCCAACAGGGGCAGCGGTAAAAAGGATCGGTCTCAGACCGGTGGCAGACCAACTGGTTCGGCCGGGATAACGAAGGTTGAGACAAATGCGAGCGGCATCGAAGTTCGTTACGCCGACGGAACCAAGGAAGAGATCGAAAACGGCCGCTATGAAAGAAAGAATGCGCAGAACCGAACCGTCGAGGAACGTCCCGCGACTGGTGCTGACGTCTCACGGCTGCGGTCTTTGGCGAACGGCATCTCTATCAACAACGTACGCTCAAGTGGCCAAGGCGGCGCATCTGGCAGCCGCCCCACGAAAATTGAACGCCAAGGCGACAACATCGAAGTGAACTACGCCAATGGGTGGAAAGAAGAGATCGAGTTTGGGCGCTATGAACTGAAAGATCCGTTCAACCGGACTGTTGTTGAAAGAAACGCAACCGCCTCGGATCGACGCAGATTGCAGGCAATCGCAAATTAAACGGCGCTCCTGGCAGAAGTACCCCAGGCGGTCTCTCATAAGCAGAGACCGCCTTTATCATCGAAGACACCGCGACTAGTCTCCTTTGTTCCAAGCATCGTGCGCTATCAAAGCGGCCTCCACCCGATTTCTCGCATGAAGTTTGGACAGGATCGCCGTCATGTAGTGCTTCACGGTTTTCTCCTGAAGACCCAGCGCTACGGCGATTTCCCTGTTGCTCAACCCCTTGGCCACATGGCGCAGGATTTCCTCCTCGCGATGCGTGAGATCATTCAGGATGTCTCTGTTTTTGCGGGCACCGTTTTCGCTGTTGATCTTAAGCAGCACGCGTGAAGCAAGACCCGGCGAGACAAACCCTTCGCCCGCAGCAATGCTGCGCAGAGAAGCTGTCAGTTCGCTCGCTGTCACGCCCTTGACAATGTACCCTATGGCGCCGGCTTCCAGTGCATCCGCAACGTCACTGCTGTTTTCCGAGACCGTCAGGATCGCAATGAAGGGTGGGTTTGTCATTGCCGCAATCTTGCGTGTCGCGCTTATCCCGCCTCCCGGCATCGAGAGGTCAAGAATGGCGATGTCTGGCTGATGCGTTCCGACGAGCGCTATCGCCTCTTCCGCACTTGAACCGGCGGCGAGAACCTCGAACCCGTCGGCCTCATCCAAAGTACGCTGCAGGCCGTCCCTGAAAATCGGATGATCATCCGCTATAACGACAGATGTGGTCATAATGCACTCATCTTTCTGGGAAATAATGTCATTGCTATTATGGTGCCGTTGCCGGGGCGCGACGAAACACTGAACCTGCCACCAATGCTCTCGACCCGATCTCGCAAGCCCAATAATCCCTGCCCACCATCGTCGCGCAAAACGGTTTCGTCCGAAGTGTCAAACCCGGGTCCGTCGTCGCTGACCTGAATGACGATGCGGTCACTTTGCACTTCACTGGTGACCGTGCATCGGGAATCCGGGGCATATCTTGCTGCATTGGAGAGTGTTTCCTGCAAAAACCGAAAAACACACAACTTGTCGGACAGTGACAATTCCGGCGACTGGCGCCCTTGAAACGAAATCTCCGGCCGCAACGGGCTGTGTTCCGAGTGATCTTCTACAGCCCTCTTCACGACATCAATGAGCGTAAGGTTGTCGATGTCCGGAGCCGACAACCCCCGCGACAATGCACGAATTTCTGTAAGGGACTTCTGCAAAGACTGATGAATTTCTTCAGCCTCTTTGGGCCTTGCAGACCCTTCCGGAAACGCTGCCTCCAATCGAAGGGCGGCCAAGGACAGGTACTGAGCGGGACCATCATGCAGTTCGGCACCAAGCTTCTTGAGAAACCGATCCGTTTGCGTGGCGTATCTTTCCGACGCTTCGACGACACGCGACCGCAACTGGGCGTTCTGCTCGGCCATCTGTTCGCTTTCTGCAAGGCGCTTTTCCAGAAGACGCCCCTGTCGCTGAATTGTGTTGTCGCCAATTGCAACAATCGAAAACAACACGATCGTGCTGGCCACAAATGCCGAGCCGACAACCAACCAGCTTGTTCTTCTTGCCTTGGCAAGGTCCAGTTCCAGTTGATCAGCCCTTTCGTAGAACTCGGCAACCGCAATGATTTCACCGGACCAAAGCTCGCGAATGGGGCTGTACACTTCAAGCAAAGGTATCCCAAGGGCCGCTTCGGCGGCGCTTTCGGCATGATCAAGCTCTTCAAAAGAGCCGGAGATTTTTCCGCCCCAAGCTTGCTTCAGATCGTCGGTTGGACTGAATCGGCTGCCAATTATCGCAGTATCCGAGGCGTGGGCGATGACACCTCCTTGTTTCCAGAATTTGTAGGAGACAACGCGGTCGCGCATTGGCTGGGTCATGAATATCTCGTCCAGTGCCCGGCTTGCCTGCTCTGAAATTCGGTCGCCGTGCGCCAATTCCTGACTGAGGGGGGAAACGATGCTTTCCATATAAAGCGCGGCAGAGTTGGCGGAGTTCTGGACGACAGCATTCTGAATTCGATTTGACACCCAGACCCCGACTATCGCGGTAGCAGTGCCCATCACGGCAATACTGGCCGCAAGAAAAACTCGCGACAGCGACCAATTGCCAATTGTCAGGTCAGCTATTTTTCCTCTCATTGTGAAATCGACTATGAACTACAATCTCTTAACGCACCACAGACCTTGGTCTGACGTGAACTGTCGGCTACTCGAAACCCAGGTTCTGACCCAGAAGCCAAGTCAGGTGTCTTCCATCTTTCTCAGTCTTTGCAGCATCGGGCAGTGAACGTTGCCACTATCACAATTGGCTGTAAGCTCGCTCAAGGCGCGCTCCAGGCGATTGAGTTCATCAATCTTGCTACGAACACTGACAATGTGAGCCTCGGCTAATTCTTTGACTGATTGGCAGTCATCGGTACTTCCCTCTGACAGTTCCAAAAGCGCCTTGGCGTCTGAAAGCGGAAACCCCAGGTCACGGCACTTCTTCAGAAAGTGAAGTCTTCCGACATCGTTCGGTGAATAGAGGCGACGATTGTTCAGAGCTCGCGCGGGTCTTGGTACGATACCTTCGCGTTCGTAATAGCGGATGGTTTCTATTCCGACACCGCTTTGCCGGGAAGCCTCTCCTATCGCAATCATGTGAAGTGACCCTCTTGATCCTGTAGTCGCTACAGGAGTTATACAATCTGACAGTTGGTGCCTCAACTTGATCAAATTTAATACCCACGGAGTGAAAGATGAAGAAATACGTGATCCTAAGCTACCTTGGATCGGTTTCCGCTCTGGGCGTCGCAACATGCTGTGTTCTTCCAATGGCCGTGATGTTGCTGGGCTTTGGAGGCAGCTGGTTGGCGGTATTCGGAAAAATTGCTGCGGGAAGTTATTACGTTCTCGCCATCTCCACAGCACTGGTCGCGATTGCGTGGTTTCTATCTCATCGAAACAGGGCTTTGTGCCAGTTGAAATGGTGGCTAGTAGGAAGCTCGTTGATCACCGCACTGGCATGGGTCATCGTGTTCAAAGAGGCTCAGATCAACGACTATCTAATCATGAAGATGTGAGACAATGACGAAACAAACCGTGGTGCTCGACAGTACTCTGACTTGCCCTGAATGTGGGCACGTCGAAACCGAGAAAATGCCAACAGACTCCTGCCAGTGGTTCTATGAATGCAAGTCATGCAAGGCCGTTTTGAAGCCGCTGGAGGGCGATTGCTGTGTATTCTGCTCTTACGCGACGGTCCCATGTCCGCCAATCCAGTTGGGGGATGACTGCTGCAGTTAGTATCGCATATGGGGCGGCAACTTTGGGTCCGTCGATGTTGAAACGTTACATGCGCGCCCAAAATGAAGATCACTTCGCTTGGCGATGGTCCGCCAGTTCCGGATGTTTGTAGGCCTCGGGGTATGTCATTGGTTTCGAGGGGCCAAGGGGTACAACACCATTCCAGCTTCGACCAAAATACCCTTGGCGGCAGTGTTCAATTGAACCGCTGTTTTCCACGCCCGGCACGGAATGCGCGCGGCAAAGCCAGCGCCATAGGTTCCGGTAGTCAAGGATCTGGGCACCGTTGAGCTTCATACGCAGGTAATAGACCGGGTCGTGTCGATACAGCGTCGGAAACAGGCGAAGGTCTGCTTCGGTGAAATGATTGCCGGTCAGAAACATGCGACCGTCGCTGGCAAGGCGGGCGTCAAGCCGTGACAGAGTGTCAAAATAGGCGGTGAAAGCCGCCGCATATACGCTTTGATCAGACGAAAATCCGGCTTTGTAGGCACCGTTGTTGATATTGACGTAAATCAGCTCGTTCAGCTCGTCGATTTCTGTCCGAATGGCCGGATCATCCGGGTAAAGAACTGGCCGTTCATCATTGCCACGCGAACTGCCCAGTTCGACCGCATTGCGATCCAGCATGCGAATGATCTCGGCGCTTTCGTTATTGACGATGCGCTTTGACTTTTTGTCGTACAGGATTGGAACCGATTTTTCTTCAGAACTTTCTGCCAGATATATGTCGCGCACCAGCCTGAAACCCTGGCCAGTGCCGGTTTCGGCGGTGCATTCCGGAAGTGTTGTTCCAGTCAGCGAAGCCACGAGGTCAGGTGCGAATTGCCAGTGGTTCGGGCCTTCAGGGTCTTCTTCGTCTGTTCGGTTGGGAAACACCACATCCATCGAAATACTGCCCTGCAGGCCCAACACGTTGCGGGCCAGTGTAACCCGGTGGCACCACGGGCAGTTGAGCGCGACAAACAGGTGATACCTGCCCGGTTCTGCGGGAAAATCAGTATCGCCGATGGCATGCCGGAAACCGCTGACGCCGCGCACGAATTCCCCTCGGGCGCGGCGCAGTTCGGCATTTGACTGATCTTCCTGTTTAGAACGGTCCGTCATTGTTCAAGCTTCACCCTCTCAGACGGTGGTGCAGAATGATAGGCACCGCAAGCTCTTCTTCATCACTTAGATGGCGTTTCAGAAAGGCCTCGATCACTTCCGACGTGTCGCGCAGCGCTCCGACCTCTGAACGTGCCTGGGCCTCATCCAGATGGATCAGCTTGATCGCCCGATTGGCTGTTCGGGTGTATTGATCAAGGACCAGATCAAGATCTGCATGATCCTTTTCCAGTACCTCCAGGCCCGCATCAAAGCGGGGGTCCGCCGCAGAGAGTTCGGGGAAATAACTGCGATCTTCCCAGCCGTGATGGCCGTGCAGATTGCCGACAAGCGCGTTACCATAATAGGACAAACGGGCGGCGTACGCGTCGGGTGACACCGTTCGGTTCAGAAAATGCTCGGCATCGGTCCGAACCAATTCGGCAAGACGGCGAAACATCTGATGGGCGCCCAGCCAGTGCCGCGTTTTCTCTTTGAAGCCGGGATGGGAGTCCCAGCTGTCGCGCGGATATTTGTCGAGCAAGACCTGCATCTCGCCCGGCATGTTTTCGGTGCGGATATTGTGGTTATCAAGCATGAGCTTACTCCTTTCCGCAAGGATGTGTGGCCCAAATGTTCCGACCGTTAGACCCACGGCTGCACAGCCGCTGTCTATGTCCGCACACCGGCAAAGCGAATTCCGCTCAAATCCGAGACACTGCGTTTCCATGTCGTGATATCGCGCAGACTGAAATCGCTCAGCGATGGGTGACCGCAGGCTCTTGCCAATACTTGCATCAGTTCGACACTCGCACCGAAGTAGCGCGCAAGCCTCTCCGCGCTGACTTGTACATCCAACCTTTTCCGCAGCTCGTGTTTCTGCGTCGCTACGCCAACCGGGCAATTGTTGGAATTACACATGCGAGCCGCAATACAGCCAACGGCCTGCATGGCCGAATTGCTGACCGCAATTGCATCAGCGCCCAAAGCCATTGCCTTGGTGAAATCCTCGGCCACGCGCAGCCCGCCGGTGACAACCAGTGTAACTTCGTGGCCTGTTTTTTGATCCAGATGCGCCCGGGCACGTGCAAGCGCCGGGATCGTGGGTACCGAAATATGATCACGGAAAATCAGCGGAGCGGCGCCAGTGCCACCGCCCCGACCATCCAGAATGATGTAATCGGCGCTGGCCGCCAGCGCAAAGTCGATGTCGTCCTCGATGTGATTTGCGGACAATTTGAAGCCAATCGGAATACCGCCAGAGCGTTCCCGCACCTCATCCGCCAGTTTGCGGAAGTCTTCCGGGCTTTCCAGATCTGGGAAGGTCGCAGGCGAAATCGCGTTTTGGCCCGGCTCCAGCCCGCGCACCTCGGCAATTTTTCCCTGCACCTTTTCACCAGGCAGGTGGCCACCGGTCCCGGTTTTCGCGCCCTGTCCCCCTTTGAAATGGAAGGCTTGTACGCGTTCCACCAACTCCGGCCGCCATCCAAACCGGGCCGAGGCGAGTTCGTAGAAGTAGCGAGAGTTTTCCGCCTGCTCTTCCGGCAACATGCCACCCTCTCCGGAACAGATGCCGGTCCCGGCCAGTTCGGCGCCACGTGCCAATGCGGTCTTTGCCTCCTCAGACAGGGCCCCAAAGCTCATGTCGGAGACAAATAGCGGGATATCCAGTTTCAGCGGCTTGGTGGCCCGTGGGCCGATTGTGACCGAGGTCGATACCAAGGCGCCATCCAGCAGTGGCTTTCGCGCCATCTGCGCGGGCAGAATCTGGATGTCGTCCCAATGCGGCAAATCTTTGCGCGGCACGCCCATGGCGCCCATTTCCCCGTGGTGACCCAACTTGGAAAGGCCGTCCCTTGCCAGTTCATGAATGCGGGCAACCGTTGGCTCTTCGGGGGTCGGCGTCGCCTTGGGCACATCGCTCACCGGTTCGGGTGCCGGGTCGCCCTCGGACAGGTCACCCAGTCTGGTGTGGCTGCCGTCGCAGAACGGAGCATTGGCGCTGGCTTTACAGCGGCACAAAACAGCCGGGCCGTCCTTTTCTGCCATGAACTTCAGCGGGGCAATCCCGGTTCCGGTGTGGCTGCCGTCGCAGAAGGGCTGTTTTTGTGAGCGCCCGCACCGGCACCAGAAATAGGTTTTACCTTTCTCAAGCTCGACACGTTCCGGGGTCTTAGCGGCGATGATGGGTGGTGTGGTTGTCATGTCTTAATCCAATCTGTCGCGATCATGGGGTAAGGAGTAGTCGATACAGGGACCTATCGGGATGACCCGCGACGGGTTCACCGTTTCGTGACTGGCATAATAGTGGTCCTTGATATGCGCCATGTTGACGGTCGCTGCGACGCCGGGCTGTTGGTACAGATCCCGTACATATTCCGACAGATTAGGATAATCCGCGATCCGGCGGATATTGCATTTGAAATGACCCACATAAACCGGGTCAAAACGCACAAGCGTCGTGAACAGGCGCCAGTCTGGCTCGGTAGTCTTGTTTCCGGTCAGGTAACGCTGTTTGCCCAAACGCTCGTCCAGCCAGTCCAGGGTTTCGAACAATGGGACGACCGCCTCTTCATAGGCATCTTGCGTGGTGGCAAATCCCGCCTTGTAGACCCCGTTGTTCACGGTGTCGTAAATCCGGTCATTCAGGGCATCAATCTCGGGGCGCAGCTCCTTTGGATAGTAGTCCCCCGGCTTTGCTCCGATCCCGTCGAACGCCGTGTTGAACATCCGGATTATTTCGGGGGACTCGTTCGAAACAATGGTCTTGGTCTTTTTGTCCCAGAGAACCGGTACTGTCACCCGCCCGGAATAGTCCGGTTTTGCAGCGGTATAGACCTGGTCCAGAAAATCTGCGCCGTTGATTGTATCCGGCACGGCACCTGGACCTGGTCGAAATGTCCAACCGTTCTCTGCCATGTACCAATGCACGACCGAGATCGAGATCATTTTCTCCAGTCCCTTGAGTGTGCGAAAGATCAGCGTTCTGTGCGCCCAAGGACACGCCAGAGAAACATAGAGATGGTAACGCCCGGCTTCGGCCTTGAACCCGCCTTCGCCGCTTGGTCCGGGCGCGCCGTCTGCTGTGACCCAATTCCTGAACTGTGGTGCCCGCCGCACGAACCGACCTGCGGTATCCGAGGTGTTGTACCATTGATTTACCCAGCGTCCTTCCTGCAGAAGTCCCATGAGCTGTCCTTTCCAAGCCGCAAACCGTGCCACGTGTTAAGACGTGCCGCATCGTTTCGCTTCAGACTAACTGGTTCATTTTCTTCAACCCAGAGACTAATATTAGCCCACTTTGTTCTAATTTGGAGAACGATGCCGTGGGCTAGATGGAAGACATGCGACTGTTCGTTGCAGTCATAGAAGCGGGCAGCATAACGCGGGCTGCCCAGAGCCTTGGAATTGCAAAATCCGCTGTCAGCCGAAGGGTTTCTCTGCTGGAGGGTCGCTATGAAACTGTTCTGATCGACCGGCAGCGTGGAAACTGGGAAATAACCGAGACCGGCCGCGAACTGTTTCAGAGAGCAACCCGACTGCTACAGGATATGGATGAAATCACGGATGATTTCACAAGCACTTCCGCCGTGGTCGAAGGACCGTTAAGTGTGAGTGTTCCGCTGGAGTTTGGTGTTTCATTCCTTCAGCCCGCACTTTTTGACTTTAAGCGGAAATACCCGCAAATCCGGCTCACCGTAAACTTCGACGAACGCCAGGTGGATCTGTCCCGAGAGAATTTCGATCTGGCTATCCGGATAACGAACGAACCTGAGGCCAAGCTACTCGCAACGCGTGTCGGCTCTGTTTGGCATGGACTGTTTTGCAGCCGAGGGTATCTGGAGACTCATCCTGCCCCAAAAGAACTGCGAAATCTCCATGACCATCAGTTGTTGTACTTTGGATCAGCCCACCGCGCAACATGGGAGTTTCTTTCAACACCCGGAAAGACGGAAATCTTTGAGTTCCAACCATACCTCAACTCCAACAGCGGGACGTTCTTGCTGAACGCCGTGAAGCAAGGATTAGGAATAGCCCGCCTTCCCAATTTCATCCTTGGAGATCTGCAACACTCAGACGACATTGTTCAGGTGCTACCTGAAGTGAAAATCGAAAACTGGGGCATTTTTCTGGTGCATGCTGAAAACAGACGTATGAACCGCCGCATGAGGTTATTTACCGAAGCCATCAAAACCTTCTGCGCCCGGTCACAAAAAAGCATCCAGGTGTCTGACACCGCATTTTAGGGTGGCCGCAATCTATTCGGCTTGCCTTTGCGAATTCCCGCTTCAACAGTGTGATCGTGGCTTGGAATGAGAATCCCAATTGCGCTGGACACGACAAATTCTTTCATGCCGCGCACATGAAGCTGCGACAGCCCACTCCCGGATGCTGTCTCAATCACAATGCAGGAATACGGACCTGTTCCCAATATTCTTGGTCTTAGTCGGATATACGCGGCGGGCGCGGAATTCTCCAAAAGGGCTCAAACGACCAGCTTCAGCGAGCATTTGGTTTTTTTGGCACTTCCCGCTAAACACCCGCCTCTGTTGACACAACTTCTGACTTCGATCGGAGCCACTTGAGAAACAGCATTACCTCCGGTCGATGATGATCCGGCAGAGTGTGGATGTAGTAGACGCCAAATAATGGCTCAGAAAACAACTCCACCATTCTGCCTGCCTGAAGATCATCCTGAAAAAAAGCACGCGCTGTGTAGGCAATGCCGTCGCCCCTACGAACGGCAGCCATGATCAGGTTACCCGGCATGTGATTGACTGAGAGAGGCTGCTCTGGAACGACACCGTGGAAGGTAAACCAGTCGCTCGCTTCGTTTGTTCCTAATTCTTGCAACCACAGAAACTGCGTTAATGATTCCGGACTGTTCAGGTCCTTACCTTCAACCAATTCCGGCGTAGCGACGACAATCATGTCAGAAATCAGAACCGGGTCTTCATCCGGCCTTGGCCTACGTTTGTCATGATATCGAATTGCTATGTCGATCCCACCCGGACGAGGTTCAACCAACTGTGACGTTGGATTAAGCATAAGTGTAATTTCCGGGTGTGCGCGTTGAAATTCAGCCATACGCGGAAGTAACCACTCCACGGCGAAGGCTGGTGACATCGTGACCTGTACTGGCTGGTTTGTTGCTGCCTCTGTTACGCGCTCCACGCCTCGGCCAACAATTTCAAAGCCTATACTGAGCTCGCGAGCCAAACGTTCCCCCTGAGAGGTCAACGAAATACCTCGGCCACGTTTTTCAACCAAAGGTATGCCCAGGTGCTTTTCCAGGGACTTTACCTGCTGACTGACTGCAGCTTGCGTTACGTTCAAGCATTCTGCGGCCAAGGTGTAGCTGCCCACTTCTGCCACGGCAGAAAAGGCGCGGAGGGCGTTCAAAGACGGCAGGTTCAACCAATTCATATGATAGTTTTTCTAATATATGGGTAGAACAATTGACTCGCATAACGGCGACGAATTGGCAATGCTTGGGTGAAGACAGTCGAACTCTATCACGCCGACTTAGCGAAAAAACTATCGTCCGTGTCGCGCCAACTCTCGAACAAAAGGAGCTATCCAAATGCAAGGTTTTGAAGGTGGTTGCTACTGCGGTGCAGTTCGTTACCGGATTAACACGGCCCCAGTCTGGTCTGGCCATTGCCATTGCAGATCATGTCAAATGGCACTTGGCGGGGCTTTTGTCACTTGGGCAAAAGTGGCGTCCGAGGATTTTGCTGTAACAAAGGGCGAAATCCGAACAGTTCAAAAAACACCAGGTGTCACGCGCGGCTTTTGCCCGCAGTGCGGCACCACTCTGACCTATGCAGCCGAGGGGGAGATCGAAGGTCAGGACTGGAGTAAGGACGCTTGGTTTGCCGCTTCCACCTTGGACGATCCATCCGCTGCAGAGCCCAAGGCCCATATTTTCGTTTCTCACAAACAACCGTGGATCAAGCTCAATGACGGCCTTCCTACGTTTGAGGAGTTTTAGACGAACCGCGGAGTTACACTGGAGGAAAACACAATGAGTACTGCGTTTTCGTACGCCTGCAAAGACTGCGACGGCATGGAAACCTGCCCCGGCAAGGTCGTGGCTTCTACAGAAGATGAAGTATGGAAATTGATGGAACTTCACGCGGTGATCGCGCACGGAGAAGATCCGAGCACTTGGGATGCTGAGACACGCGATTATCTAGGCAAGCTGATAAAAACTCACGACTTCGGCAAATAGTTCGCATTCAGCGAAGTGTTGGGATCGGTACGGGTCCACCCCAGCCCGAATACTTGCCAAAGAACCTTCGTTCCAATTCGGAGTTCACTGGAATGTTAATGGTAGCGGTTCACTTGCTGCTGCATCTGGGTACAAAGACGCAGGATACGAACCAATGGGCGAACGAAACCTGCTGTGTGTGCGGTCTGTGCAAACGTGGCGTTTGAGGTCTGACGAAGCATATCGATCTCCTGTGTCTGACCTTACGTTAACCGCCATCACAGGAGAGGTCTGTGAACTAGGACACAGACGTTTGCCAATCGCTTTGGAGGCCACCGACGCAGCGTGATTGGTATGCAAGGCGAGGCTCAACGAAGTCGAACAGCCAGATCCCTTGCGGAGGCTTTTTCAAAGCTTGCCTATAAGCTGGAAGCAACAAGTTTTGCCATTGGCCTTCAATCCGCTTGCTGTCGCTTTGGCATTCAGCATTCTTTCTGATTTTCCTCCGGTCCCCACTGGGAACAATCGATTTAAGTCTTTCAAAATGATATACTGCTAAAGCTTGTTAGCCGGGAGATCAGAATGGAACGGCGTCTTGCCACAGTGCTTGCGACGGACGTTGTCGGATACTCCGCGTTGATGCAACGCTCTGAAGCGGACACAGTTAAGCGCCTTAAGCGATTGCGGGATATCGTCAGCGATTTGGCGGAGCGTCATGGTGCTCGGGTCATAAGCTGGGCTGGTGATGGAGCGTTGGCGGAGTTCACCAGTCCGGTTTCAGCGGTCCGAGGGGCCTTTGAATTGCAGCGTGAACTATCGGCCCCTCATAACGCACAGGAAATCGGCCTCCAGTTGCGGATCGGCATACATCTTGCCGATGTGATTGTTGATGGGAAAGATCTTCTGGGAGACGGTGTGAATATCGCCGCGCGCATTCAGGCAGAGGCTGAGCCGGGCGGAGTTCTGGTTTCAAGCGCAGTATTCGAACAAGCCAAACGTGGGGCGCAGGTGCGGTTCATGCCCATGGGTCACCGGCGTTTCAAAAATATTGAAGATGCAATCGAACTTTATGCGATTGAGGGAGACCTCGGACTGCACAGTTGCATGCTTACGAAAGGCTTGCCTCAATCACAGGCTGCCAAGCCTCAGCAACGTGATAACGGTGTTATTGTTCTTCCCTTCCAGAACCGCAATATCGATCCAGAGCAGCAGTACTTTGCGGAAGGTTTTACAGAAGACGTTATCACAGAGCTTTCCCGCTTCACCGAGTTGTTCGTGATTTCACGAAATGCCAGCTTCTCGTTGGAAGGACGCGATTGCGCGCCAGAAACGATATGTAACGAAACGGGTGTTCGGTATGCGGTTGAGGGGGGCGTAAGGGTTTTGGGAAACCGCGTGAGGATTTCCGCGCATCTTTTTGATGCGGCTCGTGGTGCGCAGGTTTGGTCCGAAAACTACGACTGCGACGTGCACGAATTGTTCGATGTTCAGGACGATATGGTTGCCAAAATCTCGGCCGCCGTCGCGGGTCGCGTCGAGCGGCAAGCGGAAAAATCTGCCCGGGAAAAACCTACGGAAGACATGGCGGCTTATGATTGCTTGAAGCGAGGGCTTCACCATCACCGCATTGGCGGGGTCACACGCGAGAATGCCGAATCCGCCATTAAGTGGTTTAATAGAGCCTTGGAAAAAGATCCGGCGTTCGGTCGCGCTCAGGCATGGCTGGCCTGTGCTGTAGCAACGCGGGACGAATGGCTTGGGATAAAGGACGAAGACCGCTACTGGGAAATGGGGCGGCGCGCTTTGGAACTGGACTGTAATGATGCTGAAGTGCATCGGATCATGGGGTCACTGTCCCTTTACAAAGAGGACTTTGACAATGCGCTTTATCATTACACGCGCGCGCTCGAGATTACGCCAAACCACGCGTACATAGTGGCGCACGCGGGCAATGTTCACAATTATCTGGGCGACGGAGAAAAGGGGTTGGTCTTCCAAAGGCGCGCCGAAGCTCTTGACCCGTTCCTTCCAGAGTATTGCCGGGAAGTGGGCGTCATTGCGCATTATGTTTTGGGGGACTGGGAAGCCTGTTTTCAGGCAGCAACAGCATTCCCACGAAGGACCCGGCGCGCAGCCGCATATCGAGCCGCAGCTGCCCTGCATTTAGGCGACCCAGAGCGGTTGAATCGCGCCATTCGACGATTGGCCACGATTGATCCGGAATTCGATATAGAAGGGTTTCTTTCTGTCGAACGCTTCCAAGACAAGCGGCGCAATGAGCAGCTTCGGGAAGAGATGTACCAGGTGCTGGCCATCATGAACAACGGTCTCTTGCGTGCGGTCGTGTGACAAACTTTCAAAACACGGCAAATGCTTCCTTGCAAACCCGCCACACAGGCAAACACACGAGATGTGTCGAACCCTCTTTTTCATCAGAACGCATTTGTTCAGAAACAACTGACGGCGCGCAAAACCAGTTCGTGACACCTGCTGAGGCGGCTCCAAGCTCCGCCGTATTGCCTGTTGCAACATCAGCGAGAATTTTTATTGCCCATGTTGCGTGAAGCTGCCCCGGACAACCGCTGCTGCCTCCGAAATTGGGTTTTGGGTTCGTCTGCACGTTAAAAAGCTCGTTCCGCGCAACTCAAACATTGACGGCAGGCGCAGTAGATTTCGCTTTCTGACGCCTGTTGCCTTCAATTATCGTCTGGCTTCGGCGCGCACTAGCAAACTCGAACCAACAAAACCAAGGCGCCGGCGATTAATGACCCGGCGTCTTATTTCCCTTTTTGGGCTCAGATTTTCGAATAATAGGCGCTACTGACCTTGTTAATGGGTGCCAAAACCGCCGAAATGGGTTCGTATTGCCTGGCGGTTCACAGCGCGGCTCAAGCATCATCCGTCACATTTGGAATGCCCGCAGCTCCGGCATGTCATGCAACCTTCGATCATCACCATGTCGAATTGGCCACATGAAGGGCAGGCCTTTCCGCGTGGTGCGTCCATGTTCACCACCTGTGCCTGCGGGTCGGACTTCAAGCCCATGCCTTCGCCCTCAAGAAAGCCGATGTTGATCAAGTGCTGCTCGATGACTCCGCCGATCGCCGCCAGAATCGAGGGGATGTATTTGCCCTTGACCCAGGCGCCGCCGCGCGGATCGAACACCGCTTTCAGCTCCTCGACCACGAAGGACACGTCGCCACCGCGCCGGAACACGGCCGAGATCATGCGGGTCAGGGCCAGCGTCCAGGCGTAATGCTCCATGTTCTTCGAGTTGATGAATACCTCGAATGGTCGACGACGGCCCGCGATCACGATGTCATTGATCGTCAGATAGATCGCGTGCTCGCTGTCCGGCCATTTCAGCTTGTAGGTTGAACCTTCCAGCGATTGGGGTCGGTCCAGCGGTTCGGACATGTAGATGACATCGCCGCCATCGGCTTCGTGTGGGGCGTCGGCGCTTTCGCCGGGTGCCTTGTCCGAGCTTTCCGAGACGGTCAGAACCGATCCGGTCACATCGTTCGGGCGATAGGTGGTACAGCCCTTGCAGCCCTGATCCCAGGCCTGCATGTACACGTCCTTGAAGGCATCAAAGCTGATGTCTTCGGGGCAGTTGATCGTTTTGGAGATCGAGCTGTCGATCCACTTCTGCGCGGCAGCCTGCATCTTCACATGATCCAGCGGTGTCAGAGTTTGTGCGTTCACGAAATAGTCTGGCAACGCCTCGTCACCGAACTTGTCGCGCCACATCTGCACGGCGTAATCCACGACCTCTTCCTCGGTTCGCGATCCGTCTTTCTGCAACACCTTGCGCGTGTAGGCATAGGCAAAGACCGGCTCGATCCCTGACGACACGTTCCCGGCGTACAGGGAAATCGTTCCGGTCGGTGCAATCGACGTCAGCAAAGCGTTGCGGATACCGTGTTCGCGGATTGCGTCGCGCACATCGTCATCCATCTTCTGCATCGTGCCGCTGGCCAGATATTTCTCGGCATCGAACAGGGGGAACGCGTCTTTTTCCTTTGCCAGGTCCACCGACGCCAGATACGCGGCGCGGGCTATCGCGTGCAACCAGCGCTCGGTCTGACGCGCCGCCTCGTCTGAGCCATAGCGCAGGCCCAGCATAAGCAGAGCATCCGCCAGCCCGGTCACACCCAGGCCGATACGGCGCTTGGCCTGTGCTTCGGCGGCTTGTTCAGGCAACGGGAATTTTGACGCATCGACCACATTGTCCATCATCCGAACCGCCGTGGCGACCAGTTCCTGCATCGCCGCCTCGTCCAGATGGGCACCTTGTTCGAACGGTTCTGCCACCAGTCGCGCCAGGTTGATCGACCCCAGCAGGCAAGCGCCGTAGGGCGGCAGAGGCTGTTCGCCACACGGGTTCGTGGCCGCGATGGTTTCCACGTAGCTAAGGTTGTTGGCCTGGTTGATCCGGTCGATGAAGATCACACCCGGTTCGGCATAGTCATAGGTCGCCTGAATGATCTTGTTCCACAGATCGCGCGCCTGAACGGTGTGATAGATCTTGTCGCCGAACACCAGCTCCCACGGCCCGTCCGCCTTGACCGCCTCCATGAAGGCATCCGTCACCAGCACCGACATGTTGAACATGCGCAGACGGGCCGGGTCGGATTTGGCGGTGATGAACTGCTCGATATCCGGATGGTCACACCGCATGGTTGCCATCATCGCGCCTCGGCGCGATCCGGCGGACATGATGGTTCGGCACATCGCGTCCCACACATCCATGAACGACAGCGGACCGGATGCGTCCGCCGCGACCCCGTGCACATCCGCGCCCCGCGGACGGATGGTCGAGAAATCATAGCCAATCCCCCCACCCTGCTGCATCGTCAGGGCGGCCTCTTTCAGCATATCGAAAATGCCGCCCATGCTGTCAGGCACTGTTCCCATGACAAAGCAGTTGAACAGGGTCACACGCCGCGCGGTTCCTGCGCCTGCGGTGATGCGGCCCGCTGGCAGGT
This sequence comes from Ruegeria sp. D4, assembly GCF_056534475.1. Taxonomy (NCBI): domain Bacteria; kingdom Pseudomonadati; phylum Pseudomonadota; class Alphaproteobacteria; order Rhodobacterales; family Roseobacteraceae; genus Ruegeria; species Ruegeria sp. D4. Next base: position 73,174 of record NZ_JBQFPJ010000006.1, on the reverse strand, counting down.
ATTTGAAGTCTTCCAGCGCCTCGAAAAACTTCTGCTCCCAATGCGCCGGGTCGTTCTCGACCTGCGCCAGATCGCGGGCGATGCGCCGCCAGGAATCCTCGACCGTCTGGTCGATGGGCGTGCCATCCGCCTTTTTAAAGCGGTATTTCATATCCCAGATCTGCTCGGCGATGGGGGCGGCAAAGCGGCTCATTGGTGATTCCCTGTACTGAAAGAGGTATCCAGACTACCCCAAACCCTGCCCCTACCACAACACCTTGATGACTGCGCCTTACGAGCTACAATATAAAGATGCACTTCGGGACGACTCTGTGGGAAAGCTGTGGATAAGTACGTAAACCTCATAAAACTATCCGTCGGCTCGGAAAGCGTAGACACGCTGATGGCGTGGCAGGACGGCCGCATAGCGCTTTATGAGGACGGCTGCCCGCGCCACGTCACCCGTATGTGGCCCAAGCGTGAGGCCGAAATTCTGAACGGCGGATCAATCTATTGGGTGATCAAGGGCGTCATCCAGTGCCGCCAACGCATCCTGCGGCTGGACGAGGTACGCGGCGAAGACGGCATCCGCCGCTGTGCCATCGTGCTGGACCCCGAGATACACCGTACGCAGACCGCGCTGAAACGCCCGTTTCAAGGCTGGCGCTATCTGAAACCCGAGGATACTCCGGCCGATCTGCCACAGGGACGCGAGCAGGACGATGCCCTGCCCGATGATCTGAACCGCGCGCTGGCAGAGATTGGTGTGCTGTAATTAGCCCAGCCGGTCCAGCAGATCGGACAGAACGGCCTTGTCATCAGCGTCATAGCTCGCGACGCGGCTGCACCAAAGTGTCGCCTGCGACTGCAGTATAAGTCCATCCGACAGGATTTTCAGATGGTTGGCCCTCAGGGTTTCCCCGGTTGACGTGATGTCCGCGATTGCCTCGGCGGTTTCATTCACCACCGTGCCTTCGGTCGCGCCCTGGCTGTCGACCAGAGTGTAGTCGGCCACGCCCGCCTCGGTCAGGAATTCACGCACCAGCCGATGATATTTGGTGGCAATGCGCAGCCGGTGGCCGTGCACCTTGCGGAACGCCGCCGCTGCAGCATCCAGATCGTCCAACGTGTCCACATCGACCCAACAGGCAGGTGTCGCAATGATCAAATCGGCATTTCCGAACCCCAATGGCGCGATCTCTTCGACCTGTTGTTCCCAGCGGGGCAATTTTTCGTGGACAAGGTCCGTTCCCGTCACGCCCAGATGGATCCGCCCTGCTGCAAGTTCCCGCGGAATCTCCCCCGCCGACAGCAGGATCAGCGATACGTTGTCGATCCCCTCAACCTTGCCCGAATACTCGCGGTTTGATCCACTGCGCGACAGGGTGATGCCACGCTTTTCAAACCAGGCGAAGGTCTTTTCCATCAGCCGGCCCTTCGAGGGAACGCCCAGTTTCAGGCTCATCTTGCGCCCTCCTCGATCTCGAGCATCAGGTCGGGGCGCAGGACACCACCCACTGCGGGAATTTCCGCGCCGTTGCCCAGTTGCCGGGTCAGCGCGTCATAGCGTCCGCCGGTTGCGATGGGCGGCAGATCGGGACGGCCTTCGGCGTAGAAGCCAAATACGAACCCGTCGTAATACTCCATGGATGTCCGGCCATAGGCGGCTTCGAAATCCAGCCGTTCCACGTCGACCCCACGCGCCTGAAGCGAGGCAATCCGCGCCTCGAGCCGATCCAGCGCAGGGGTGATCTGCGGCAGATCAACGGCCACATCGCGCAAGCGCTCAAGCGCGAAAGGCATCGTTTCGCGGACATTCAGCAGCGTCTCCAGACCGGCCAGTTCGCTGTCCGAAATCGGAGGCGTCTCGCGGTCTTCGCGCAGTGCCGCGATGCGGGCTTCGATTTCCGATGAGCGCCGCTTGCCGATCATGGGGGATTCAAATGTCATCGGATCGGACGCGTCCAACAAAGCGTCCCGGCCCGCCGGAGCGGGTTTACGTCCGGCAAACCGGTCCAGAAGAACACGGAACCGGCGGGGTCGCCACAGGTGCCGCATCAACGCGGCCTTACGTCGTTCAGTCGTGCTCAGGCCCTGAACGGCTGCGGTCAGTATACCGATATCGCCGGTGGCTGCGCGCAGGGGCAGACCACGAAGCTGCAGCGCAAAAAGCGAGAACACCTCGGCGTCCGCTCCGGCGGGATCGTCGCGATCAAAAACCTCGTACCCGACCTGAATGTATTCGTTTGCGCGGTCCAGATCGTGTTCCTGACGCCGGAAAACCTCGCCCGAATAGGTGTAGCGCGCGGGTTCGGCACCTTCGCTCATGTGCATCTGCACCACGGGCAGGGTGAAATCCGGGCGCAGCATCTGTTCGCCGCGCAGCGCGTCCGAGGTCACATAGGCCCGGGCGCGGATGTCCTCGCCGTAGAGATCCAGCAGCAAGTCTGCCGATTGCAGCAAAGGCGGATCGACCACCTGCGCCCCGGCGGCCTCGAACCGGACGCGCATCATCGCGGCGCGGGCCTGAATCTGAGAGCGGTTGGGCATGCGTCAGTCCTGACTGTTCAGAATTTCACGCACCTTGGCGACCAGATCGCCGCGCGGCACTTCGAACTGGCTGGGGCGTTCTTTCCATTCCTCGAGCGTGGCGCTTTCGGCAATCTTCGCGCCCAGGATAAGGTCCTTGATCTGCACGATGCCACCCGCCTTTTCGTCACCGCCTTCGATCACTGCAATCGGAGAGTTCCGTTTGTCCGCATATTTCAGTTGGTTGCCAAAATTCTTGGGATTGCCCAGATAAACTTCGGCCCGAATGCCTGCGTTGCGCAGTTCCGCGACCATTGCCTGATAATCAGCCATGCGGTCACGGTCCATGACGGTGACAACCACGGGGCCAGTGGCCTGCGCTGCGATGCGGCCCTTTTCCCGCAACGCGGCCAGCAGGCGATCAACACCGATGGAGATGCCAACAGCAGGCACTTTCTGCCCCGTGAAACGGGCAACCAGATCGTCGTAGCGCCCTCCCCCTGCAACGGAACCAAATTGCCTTTTACGTCCCTTCTCGTCGAAAATCTCAAAGGTCAATTCGGCCTCAAAGACAGGGCCTGTATAGTAGCCCAATCCGCGCACCACTGACGGGTCAATGACGATACGGTCCTCATCGTAACCTTGTGATGCAAGTAGTTGCACAATTTCCTGAAGCTCAGCGATTCCTTCAGCACCTATCGCGCTATCTCCAACCGCAACCATCAGTTTTAGCAAAGTGTCGGCATTAGTTGAGCCGCGTGCCGTAAGGAAATCGATCACTGGTTTAACTTGTTCTTCGTTAAGACCGGCACCTGCGATAAACGCTCCCGAAGCGTCCTTGCGTCCGCGCGTTAGCAACTCGCGAACGCCCTGTTCACCGACCTTGTCAAACTTGTCGATAGTACGAAGTACGTTGTTCACAACGATGTGATTGTATTTCTGAACTTGTTTATTAAACGCTTCTTGAGGACTTGCTGTTTGCCCCGCTTTTACGTCTCCTAAACCGATGGTCTCCAACACACCATTCAGAACCTTGCGGTTATTCACCCGCACCAGATAGTCGCCGCGCGGGATGCCGACGGTTTCCAACGTATCCGACAGCATGGCGCAGATCTCGGCATCGGCGGCCATTGAGGCCGTACCGACCGTATCGGCATCACACTGATAAAACTGGCGATACCGCCCCGGACCCGGCTTTTCGTTCCGCCAGACCGGCCCCATTGCATAACGGCGATAGGGCGTCGGCAGATCGTTGCGGTGCTGTGCGTAGACCCGCGCCAGTGGTGCGGTCAGGTCGTAACGCAGGGCCATCCAGTCGCCCTTGTCGTTCTCGTCCACTTCCTGCCACGCAAACACGCCTTCGTTCGGGCGATCCACGTCGGGCAGGAATTTGCCCAGCGCCTCGACAGTTTCCACTGCGCTGCTTTCCAGGGCGTCAAACCCGTACCGATGATAGACGTCCGCAATAGCCCGCAGCATCTCGGTGCGCTGCGTGACTTCCTGGCCGAAATAGTCGCGGAACCCTTTCGGCGTCTCGGCCTTGGGGCGGGGCTGTTTCTTGGGCTTGGCCATGTGGGGCGTCCTTGGGAGTTTTCTTGTTCCGCGCGCGGTCTATCCCATGGTCTGTTTCGGGGCAAGGCGCGCTTTCTCTGGCCACGGCGTCACAGGGTCGCTATGACCAGCCCCAGAGACAGGAGCCACCCATGCAGCATCTGGAAGAACAGATCGCCCACCTGACCCGTACAGTCGAAGACCTGAACGCGGTTGTCACGCGGCAACAAACCGAGATTGAACGCCTGACCCGCAGAGTTGAGATGCTGTTGCAACGTGAGGCTGAGCGCGCGCAGGAAGGGTCCGGCGGTGTCGTATTCGGCGACGAGCGCCCGCCGCATTACTAAAGGGTTACAGTCCCAGCGTCGATTTCACCGCACTGTCCACAACACCGCCCAGCAGCGCATCCTCGTCCCCGGTGCATCCTTCGGTCAGCGCGGCCAGGAAGGTTTCGCGCAGCTTGGCTTTGTCGTCCTCGGACGCGGCGTATTGTTCGATGTCGATCTGGCGATTGTACAGAGACAGGGCCGTCATCTTTCCGACCACGTCCAGGACGTACTCGTCATTCCCGTCTGCCTCTTCGATGACTGATGCGCAGGTATGGTACATCAGCGGCAGCGCTTCCTGCATCATCTGGTCCGCTTCGTCATCGGCCAGCGCAAATCCCGGCGCGGCGATAAAAGCGACCATCGAAATCAGTTTGAACCCGTGAAAACGCATGGCAAGTCCTCTCAAATTGGGCAACGATCCTATTTTGGGATCGGTGGTCACTTTTTATTGGCGCCGATGATGGCCCCGACAACAGCCCCCGCAGCGGCCCCTTTGCCATCGCCGACCAAAGCACCAACGCCCGCGCCGATCAAAGCGCCTTTGAGCGCGTCTTCCTGCTTGTCCTTATCCGCCAAAGCTTGAGTTGCGGGCAACAATGCCAGTGACGCCACAGCAGCAGCGACCAGTATTCCCAGACGTCTTCCTGAAATCCCCATTTGGCGTCCTCCCATGACTTAACCCAAATGAATATAGGTAGAATTCCAGCCTAGCTTGGTGGCAATCTTCTGGCAACAAGCCGTTGGACGTCAGATTTCCTCGACCGACATCACGCCATCCAGCGATTTGATCGCGCCTTTGATCTGCGGGTTGATCGGAAAATCCTGCCCCAGATCCATTTCCACATCCCCAGGCAAGCCCGGGTCAAGCAGACACAGATGGATCGGCCCCTTCGCCGCGCCCTTGGCTGCACCGGCAGCGTCTTCCAAAACCTTGGCGACGGTGGGCAGAACCTGCGGCTGATCCACGAAGATGCGCAGCCCGGTTGCGCCCGCCTCGGCCACCACCGAGTCCACTGGCCCAACAGATCGCCCGAGCAGTTTCAACTGATCCGACTCCATCGTCGCCTCGGCGGTGAGAACCACCTGCGCGCCGGTTTCAAGAAATTCCCGGCATTTCTCCAACGTATCCGAGAACAGCGTGACCTCATAAGCTCCGGTCGGATCAGAAAGCTGTGCAAAGGCAAAGCGGTTGCCGCGCGCTGACTTGCGCTCCTGTCGTCCGGCAACGACACCGGCCATCTTGGCGATCAAAGGGCCGGAACGCGCCTTTTCGGTCACTTCGTCCAGGGTCAAAACCTGCTTGCGCTTCAGCGCAGGCATGTAATCGTCCAGTGGGTGGCCTGAAAGATAGAAGCCGATTGCCTTGAACTCTTCGCTCAAGCGTTCTGCCGGCAACCAGTCGGGCGTCGCGGAAAGCCGCGGTTCGGGCAGATCATCCCCGGCCTCACCAAACAGCGACACCTGGTTCGAGTTCTTCTGGTCGTGGATCGCCGCCGAGTACTGCACCAGTTGCTCAAGGCTTTCGAAGACGCGGCGGCGGTTCTTGTCGAGCTGATCAAAGGCCCCCGCCCGCGCCATCATTTCCAGTGGACGTTTACCGACCTTCTTCAAATCGACCCGGCGGGCAAAGTCAAAGAGGTTCACAAACGGCTTGTCCCCACGCCCTTCGACAACAAGGTTCATCGCCTCGACGCCTACGTTCTTGAGCGCGCCCAGCGCGTAAACCAGCTCTCCGTTCACAACGTCGAACGTCGCCAGCGAGCGGTTTACACAGGGCGGCACATAAGGAAGCTCAAGCCCTTTGCGGACCTCTTCAAAATAAACGGCCAGCTTGTCGGTCAGGTGGATATCGCAGTTCATGACCCCCGCCATGAACTCGACCGGGTGGTTCGCCTTCAGCCAACCGGTTTGGTAGCTGACCACTGCATAGGCAGCCGCGTGGGACTTGTTGAAACCATAGTTGGCGAACTTCTCCAGCAGGTCGAAAACCTCGCTGGCCTTCTTGGCATCCACGCCATTCTCACCCGCGCCCTTTTCGAATTTAGGGCGCTCGGCGTCCATCGCCTCTTTGATCTTCTTACCCATCGCGCGGCGCAGCAGGTCCGCGCCACCAAGGCTGTACCCCGCCATCACCTGCGCGATCTGCATCACCTGTTCCTGATAAACGATGATGCCCTGTGTTTCCTCAAGGATATGGTCGATCAGAGGATGAACCGAGGTGATCTCGCGCAGCCCGTTCTTGACCTCGCAATAGGTCGGGATGTTTTCCATCGGGCCCGGACGGTACAGCGCCACAAGGGCCACGATGTCCTCGATGCAGGTCGGCTTCATGCGCTTCAGCGCATCCATCATGCCCGAGGATTCCACCTGGAACACCGCCACCGTCTTAGCCGCCGAATAGAGTTTATACGTGGCCTCGTCATCCAGCGGAATGGCGTTGATCTGGTTTTCCGCCCCTTCGGCGGGTTCATAGAGCTCCGTACCATCCGCCGCCACATGCAGGGGCCGCCCGGATTTGAAGATCAGATCCATCGCGTTCTGGATCACGGTCAGCGTCTTCAGACCCAGAAAGTCGAACTTCACCAGCCCGGCCTGTTCGACCCATTTCATGTTGAACTGGGTTGCGGGCATGTCGGACCGCGGATCCTGATAAAGCGGCACCAGCGCGTCTAGCGGGCGGTCCCCGATCACAACACCCGCCGCGTGGGTCGAGGCGTTCCGCAGCAGCCCTTCGACCTGCTGGCCGTAGGTGAGCAGGCGGTCCACGACCTCTTCGTTGCGCGCTTCTTCTCGCAGGCGCGGCTCGTCCTTCAGCGCCTTTTCGATGGAAACGGGTTTAACGCCTTCAACCGGGATCATCTTGGACAGGCGGTCCACCTGGCCGTAGGGCATCTGCAACACCCGCCCGATATCGCGCACGGCGGCCTTGGACAGCAACGCGCCGAAAGTGATGATCTGCCCCACCTTGTCGCGCCCGTATTTCTGCTGCACGTAGCGGATCACCTCTTCACGGCGGTCCATGCAGAAGTCGATATCGAAGTCAGGCATCGAGACCCGCTCCGGGTTCAGAAAGCGTTCGAACAGGAGTGAATAGCGTAGCGGGTCAAGGTCGGTAATCGTCAGCGCATAGGCCACCAGAGAACCCGCGCCCGACCCCCGCCCCGGCCCCACCGGAATGTCGTGGTCCTTGGCCCATTGAATAAAGTCCGCAACGATCAGGAAGTAACCTGGGAAACCCATCCCTTCGATGATGCCCAGTTCGAAATCCAGCCGTTCCTGATACTCCTCAGGCGTCACGGCATGCGGAATCACGGCCAGACGTTTCTGCAAGCCCTCATTTGCTATGCGACGCAGTTCGGCAACCTCGTCATCTGCGAATTTCGGCAGGATCGGATCGCGGCGATAGGCCATGAAGGCACAGCGTCGCGCGATCTCGACCGTGTTCTCGATCGCCTCGGGCAGATCGGCGAAAAGGGTCACCATTTCCTGCTGCGACTTGAAATAATGCTGCGCGGTCAGACGGCGGCGGCCTTCCTGCTGGTCGACATAAGCCCCTTCCGAGATGCAGATCAGCGCATCATGCGCCTCATACATATCCGAGGTGGGGAAATAGACGTCATTTGTGGCGACCAGCGGCAGGTTCTTGGAATAGGCCATCTCGACATGGCCACGCTCGGTCAGACGTTCCGCTTCGGGCTGGCCATCCTCGCCCGGGTGGCGTTGCAGTTCAATATAAAGCCGGTCCGGAAACATCGCGGCCAACCGGTCAACCAAAGCCTCTGCCGCCGGGCGCTGCCCCTGTTGCAGCAACCGCCCGACCGGCCCGTCGGGACCGCCGGACAGGCAGATCAGGCCGTCTGAGCGGTCGGCCAGTTCATCCAAGGTCACCTGCGGAAGCTGCCCGCCCTTGTCCACATAAAGGCAGGAGCTGAGCTTCATCAGGTTCTCATATCCAACCTCGGACTGCGCCAGCAGCACCAGCGGCGCGGGCGCCTTGGGTTTTTCGCCGGGTTGCGACTGCACATAGGTAAGATCGACCTGACAGCCCATGATCGGCTGCACACCGGCACCGCTGGCCGTTACCGAAAACTCGAGCGCGGAGAACATGGAATTGGTGTCCGTCACGGCAACGGCAGGCATCTCCATCCTCTCGCACAGGGCGGGCAGCTTTTTCAGCCGCACAGCGCCTTCGAGAAGAGAGTATTCTGTGTGAACGCGGAGGTGAATGAATCGAGGGGAACTGCTCATGCCGTCTACGCTATCCCACCCGGCGGAGTTGCAAAAGCAGGAACCGCAGCTTTGAAATGCCGGAAAAATCGGCGGCGATTATTCGGCTTTTTCAGAAGGTGCTTCGGGGACGGCAGACCCATTCTACCAAAAATCGCTTTAATAACAACCGACTGACCGTTATGAAAAAGCGACATTCACAAGTCGCGGGTGCCTAATGGTGTATCATACAGGCAGTTTTTCTTGCCAGACAAGGCGCGCTGTTTCTAACATCTGACGGCAAGCTATCCGCCCGCCACTCTTTCTACGTCGCATCGAAGGAGGGCCTAACGGGCGCAACTGGGTAACGCGACGGGTTTCTCGTATGAATATCACGTTTCTTCTGAACGGAGAGACAGTGGAGCTGGCGGACGTCAATCCGACAGCGACCCTGCTGGACTGGTTGCGCGAAGATCGTGGCCTGACCGGCACCAAGGAGGGCTGCAACGAAGGCGATTGCGGGGCCTGCACCGTCATGGTGACGGATGAGGGTGGCCACAAGGCGCTGAATTCCTGCATCCTGTTCCTACCGCAATTGCATGGCAAAGCAGTCCGCACCGTCGAAGGTGCCAGCGGCCCGAATGGCGAGTCCCATCCTGTTCAGCAGGCGATGGTTGATCTGCACGGGTCGCAGTGCGGCTTTTGCACCCCCGGTTTCGTCATGTCGATGGTGGCAAGCCACGCCAATGGTGCCACGGATCACGACACACAGCTTGCCGGAAACCTGTGCCGGTGCACGGGATACGCCCCGATCATTCGCGCGGCTGCAGCGGCCGAGGCGCAACCGGTTCCGGTTTGGGTCAAGGACAAGCCGGTGGCAACGCGGGTGACTTCGCCCATGCTGCCGGGGTCAACGGATGAACTGGCGGCAGTTTATGCTCAGCATCCTGACGCCACCCTGGTTGCCGGCGCGACCGATGTTGGGCTTTGGGTCACGAAACAACTGCGGGATCTCGACCCGGTGATTTTCCTGAACCGTTGCGATGACCTGAAGGAAATCACCATCACGGATGATGACATCCGTTTTGGTGCGATGGTCGACATGAACCGCATGGGTGAGGCGCTAACCGATCTGCACCCCTCCTACGCCGAGATGATCCGCCGTTATGCCAGTGTTCAGGTGCGGCACGCGGCGACCGTTGGTGGTAATATCGCCAACGGCTCGCCCATCGGGGACAACCCGCCCGCCCTGATTGCCTTGGGTGCAACGCTGCATCTGCGCAAGGGTGACGCGCGTCGCTCGATCCCGCTGGAAGAGTTCTTCATCGACTATGGCAAGCAGGACCGCGCGCCGGGCGAATTCGTCGAAGCGGTCAGCTTCGCACGTCAGGAAGATCGCCTGAAAGCCTACAAACTCAGCAAACGGTTTGATCAGGATATTTCGGCCGTTTGCGGGTGTTTCAACATCATTGTGGCAGACGGTGTCGTCGCTGATGCGCGTATCGCGTTCGGCGGCATGGCTGGCATTCCCAAGCGCGCTTCGAATGTCGAAGCGGCCCTGACAGGCAAACCCTGGACACATGAGACTGTTCAAGCCGCTATCCCAGCCTTTGCCAACGACTTCACGCCGATGACGGATATGCGCGCCTCGGCCACCTACCGATTGGAGACCGCAAAAGCGATGCTTGAGAGGTACTTCCTCGAAGATCAGGGTGAAGTCACAAACGTTTTGGAGGTGTCGGCATGAGTGTGACCAAACCCCTCCCCCATGACGCGGCGCCGCTGCATGTCTCTGGAACCGCGCGCTATGTGGATGACATTCCGACACCCAAGGGATCGCTGCATCTGGCCTTTGGCCTTAGCCCGATTGCCAAGGGTACGATCACGTCGATGGATCTGTCAGCGGTGAAAGCTGCCGATGGGGTCGTCATGGTCATGACCGCCGATGATCTGCCTTTTGCAAATGACGTCTCTCCGTCGATCCATGACGAGCCCTTGCTGTCGGATGGCACGATCCACTACATTGGCCAGCCCGTTTTCCTTGTTATCGCCACCAGCCATCTGGCCGCGCGCAAGGCAGCCCGGCTGGGCAAGATCGACTACGCCGAAGAAACCCCGATCCTGACGGTCGAAGAGGCTTTGGCCGCGGACAGCCGGTTCGAAGATGGTCCCCGTATTTATGCCAAAGGTGACGCTGATGCCGCCATCGCCGGGGCCGCGCATGTCATCGAAGGCACGTTCGAGATCGGCGGGCAGGAGCATTTCTATCTGGAAGGTCAGGCCGCGCTGGCCGTGCCAAATGAGGGCGCGGATATGCTGGTGCACAGCTCGACCCAACACCCGACCGAGATTCAGCACAAAGTGGCGGATGCCTTGGGTGTTCCCATGCATGCCGTTCGTGTTGAGACCCGCCGCATGGGCGGAGGTTTTGGCGGCAAGGAAAGTCAGGGCAACGCTCTGGCCGTATCCTGTGCCGTGGCCGCCCGCGCCACCGGCAAGACCTGCAAGATGCGCTATGACCGCGACGATGACATGATCATCACCGGCAAACGCCACGCCTTCCGTATCGCATACAAGGCCGGTTTCGATAAAAACGGGCACATTCAGGGTGTTTCCTTCCTGCAATATGCCATTTGCGGCTGGGCGCAGGACCTGTCCCTGCCTGTCGCCGACCGTGCGATGCTGCATTCCGACAACGCCTATCTGTTGCCAAATGCGCGGATCGAAAGCCACCGGCTGAAAACCAACACCCAATCCGCCACCGCTTATCGCGGCTTTGGCGGGCCGCAGGGTATGGTTGGTATCGAACGCGTCATGGACCACGCAGCCTATGAATTGGGCTTGGACCCGGTCGAACTGCGCCGCCGGAATTATTACGAACCGACTCATGCTGTCGCGGACGCTGAGCCTGCGGAAAAACCTCTGGGCCATCCCGATCCGCACGAAGACCTGACCAGCCGCGGCGCTGTTGAGATGGGGGACGCCCCCGTGCGCCCCTTGCCCGCAGGCGGCAACACCACGCCCTACGGGATGGAAGTCAGCGATTTCGAATTGCACGGAATGACCGAAAAGCTGCTGAAAACCAGCGATTACGCGTCACGCAAGACGGCCATCGAGAAGTGGAACGCCGAGAACAGAGTGATTAAGAAGGGCATCGCTTTTGCCCCGGTCAAGTTCGGTATTTCCTTCACGCTGACCCACCTGAACCAGGCGGGTGCGCTGGTGCATGTGTATCAGGACGGCTCTGTCCACCTGAACCATGGCGGCACCGAAATGGGTCAAGGCCTGTTTCAGAAGGTCGCGCAAGTTGCGGCCTCGCGCTTTGGTATTCCGCTCGAGATGGTGAAGATCACCGCAACCGATACCGCGAAGGTACCCAACACCTCGGCGACGGCAGCTTCGTCGGGCAGCGATCTGAACGGTATGGCGGTGAAAGCCGCCTGCGACACGATCCGCGACCGGATGGCCGATTATCTGGCCGAACGCCATCAGGCCGATCCGTCGGCGGTGACATTCTCGGATGGCTATGTCTCGATCGGAGAGGAACGCTATACCTTCGCCGAAGCTGCCGCACTGGCTTATCAGGGCCGCATCAGCCTGTCGGCGACCGGGTTTTACAAAACACCCAAGATCGAGTGGGACCGGATCAAGGGCCGGGGTCGCCCGTTCTTTTACTTTGCCTACGGTGCCTCGATCACCGAGGTCGCAGTAGACACGCTGACCGGTGAAAACCGCATCCTGCGCACGGATATCCTGCACGACGCAGGTGCGTCGCTGAACCCGGCGCTGGACATCGGACAGGTCGAAGGCGGGTACGTTCAGGGCGCAGGCTGGCTGACGACCGAGGAACTGGTTTGGGACGGCAAGGGCAATCTGAGCACCCATGCGCCGTCGACGTACAAGATTCCGGCCTGTTCCGACCGGCCCGACATATTCAATGTCGCGCTCTGGGATGGCGAAAACCGCGAGGACACGATCTATCGGTCGAAAGCGGTCGGAGAGCCGCCTTTCATGCTGGGCATTTCCGCCTGGCTGGCACTGTCAAATGCAGTGGCGGCTTGCGGGGACAGCTATCCGGCATTGGATGCGCCCGCCACGGCCGAAGAGGTCTGGCGCGGGGTCCAAAGGATGAAGGGAGGCATCTGATGGGATTTGATCGGGAGGCTTTGAGGGAGGCGGTCAATACCCACGGAAAAGTTGTCCGGGTGGTTATCGCCGGGATCAAGGGGTCGTCCCCGCGCGAGGTCGGGGCCGCGATGCTGGTCTGGAAAGACGGGCAGTCCGGCACGATCGGAGGCGGCACTTTGGAATTTCAGGCGGCGGAAGCTGCAAGAACACAAGCCGTTTCGTCCCGCCTGACGCAACATGCGCTTGGCCCCGATCTGGGCCAGTGCTGCGGTGGTGCTGTGACGCTGCTCAGCGAGATCTATGATTTTGATGCGGTGGAAGGGCTGGATGACAATATCATCGCTCGCCCGGTTTCGACAGGCGCGATGCCGCTGTCGGTCAAACGGATGCTGGCGCAAGCCCGGGGTCAGGGTGTCGAACCCGAAGCTCAGTTGTTAGACGGCTGGATGGTCGAGCCGGTTCACACACCGGCCCGCAATCTGTGGATCTGGGGCGCCGGCCATGTGGGACGTGCCCTGGTCGATGTCCTGTCCCCTCTGCCCGATCTGGCAATCACCTGGGTCGATACCGGGCCTGAGCGGTTCCCGGAAACGGTGCCGCCGGGTGTAACCGCTGTTCCGGCCGCCAAGCCAGCGGAACTGGTTCGCCATGCACCGCGCGATGCCGAGCATTTGGTCCTGACCTACTCGCACAATCTGGACCTGGAGCTTTGCAACAGGCTGCTTTTGCACGATTTCCGCTTTGCCGGGCTGATCGGCTCGGCTACGAAATGGGCGCGATTCCGATCGCGGCTGGCGGCACTTGGGCACTCGCCCGAGCGGATCAGCCGGATAAGCTGTCCAATCGGTGATCCGTCACTGGGCAAACACCCGCAGATGATTGCCGTTGGCGTCGCGGCGCAGCTTTTGCGCCCTGCCCGGCAGAACGAGTTGAAAAAGGACCTGAGCGCGTGACCACTCCATTGTTAAGCTTGCAGGGGCTGACCAAAGCCTATCCCGGCGTCGTGGCCAATGATCAGGTGTCCTTTGACATCGGCGAAGGCGAAGTTCACGCCCTGCTGGGTGAAAACGGCGCCGGCAAATCCACGCTGGTAAAGATGATCTACGGGCTGGTGAAGCCCGACAGCGGCACGATGCTGTTGCGCGGCCAATCCTTTGCGCCGCCGGAGCCCCGTGCCGCACGGGCCGACGGGATCGCGATGGTGTTCCAGCATTTCTCGCTGTTCGACGCACTGAATGTGGCCGAGAACATCGCATTGGGGATGGAGAACCCGCCACCCATGGGCGATCTGGCCTCGCGTATCCGGCAAGTGTCCGAAACCTACGGTCTGCCGCTGGACCCGTATCGCACGGTTGGTGATCTGTCTGCGGGCGAACGTCAGAGGGTCGAGATCATCCGCTGTCTGTTGCAGGAGCCCAAGCTCTTGATCATGGATGAGCCGACCTCGGTTCTGACGCCGCAGGAGGTAGATATCCTATTCGAGACGTTGAACAAATTGCGGTCCGAAGGAACCTCGATCCTTTATATCTCGCACAAGCTGGAAGAAATTCGCACGCTGTGTGATCACGCCACGATCCTGCGTCTGGGCAAGAATGTGGGCGAATGCGTTCCGTCCGAGACCTCGGCGCGGGACATGGCCGAGATGATGGTCGGTTCGACCCTGCAAACGCCGGAACGATCGGGGCGAGAGTTCGGGGACGTTGCGCTGGATGTCAGCGGATTGTCGGTGCCCTCGCCTTCTGAGTTCGGGACCGCGCTGAAGAATGTGCATATGACCGTCCGAAAGGGCGAGGTTCTGGGCATCGGGGGTGTTGCGGGCAATGGGCAGGACGAATTGCTTGGCGTGCTGTCCGGAGAAATTCAGACAACAGCCGACGCGATCAAGTTCAATGGACAACCGATTGGCAAATTGGGTCCGACCGCACGGCGAAAGCTGGGTGTTCTGACCGCTCCCGAGGAGCGGTTGGGTCATGCGGCCGCTCCGGATATGAGCCTTACCGAAAATGCCCTGCTGACTGGATCGGTCCGTGAAGGGTTGGAGAACAACGGGTTTCTGAAATGGGCCGAGACCAAGAGTTTCGCCGAAAAGATCATCAAGGCCTTTGATGTCCGCACGCCCGGGCCGGAAAATGCGGCCCGGTCTCTGTCCGGCGGCAACCTGCAGAAATTCGTTATCGGACGCGAAGTGTTGCAAAACCCCGACGTTCTGGTGGTGAATCAGCCCACTTGGGGTGTGGATGCGGCCGCGGCGGCCTCAATCCGACAGGCCATTCTGGATCTTGCAGCCAAGGGTACTGCCGTCATTTGCATCAGCCAGGATCTGGATGAGCTGATGGAGATCTCGGACAGTTTTGCCGCGTTGAATGAAGGACGCCTGAGCGCGCCACGCACGACCACAGGTCTGACCGTGGATGAGATCGGCCTGATGATGGGCGGCGCGCATGGCATGGAGGTGGCTCATGTGTAGACAGATTGACCGCCTCCGGCGGGAGTATTTTCAAAAAGATGAAGAACTTGGAGGGATGAGCAGGTGATTGTGTTGGAGAAACGGCCGCAGCCGTCCAAGGCGTGGTCTTATGCGACCCCTCTGGTGGCCGTGCTGGCAACGATGGTGTTTGGCGGGCTTTTGTTCGCTATTCTGGGCAAGAACCCGCTGCAGGCAATCGGCACCATCTTTTGGGAGCCATTGTTCGGTGAGTTTTCCTTCTACTACCGGCCGCAACTGCTGGTGAAAGGCGCGCCGCTGGTGCTGATCGCGATTGGCCTTTCGCTGGGTTTCCGGGCCGGCATCTGGAATATCGGTGCCGAGGGTCAGTATATCATGGGCGCCATATTCGGCGCTGCTGCGGGACTTGCGTTCTACCCATTGGAGGGCTGGTACATCTTCCCGATAATGGTGATCGCCGGTGCGTTTGGTGGCTGGCTGTGGGCGATGATCCCGGCCTTTTTGAAAGTGCGCTTTGGAACCAACGAAATCCTTGTTTCGCTGATGCTGGTCTATGTGGCCGAGCAGATGCTGGCCTCGGTTTCTCTTGGCCTGCTGAAGAATCCCGAAGGGTTCGGCTTTCCCGGCTCGCGCAACCTGCAATCCTATGAAAGCGCGCATAATGCCGAACTGATTGCGGGATCGGGGATGCACTGGGGTGTCGTGACCGCCTTGATCGCGGTGATCTTTGCCTATGTGCTGCTGAACCGTCACATGCTGGGTTTTCACATCCGCCTGACAGGTGAGGCACCGCGGGCGGCGAAATTCGCCGGTGTAAACCCTGCTCGTCTGATCCTGTTCTGCCTGGGCCTGTCCGGTATGCTGGCCGGGTTGGCAGGCATGTTCGAGGTCTCGGGACCGGCCGGTGTCGTCAGCATCGATTTCAACGTGGGCTACGGCTTTACTGCGATCATCGTGGCCTTTCTGGGCCGCCTGCACCCGGTGGGTATCCTGCTGGCCGGTGGCCTGATGGCGCTGACCTACATTGGCGGCGAAATCGCCCAGTCTCAGATGGGCCTGCCGGCCGCAGCCATTCAGGTGTTCCAGGGGATGCTTCTGTTTTTCCTGCTGGCTTTCGATCTTCTGACAAACTACCGCATCCGTGCGGCCCGTAGCGAGGTGGCGTGACCCATGGACCTTGGTGAAATCAATCCCGTACTTCTGGTCGCCTCGCTGATGGTGGCCGCAACCCCCCTGCTTCTGGCCGCGATCGGAGAGCTTGTCGTCGAAAAGGCTGGCGTTCTGAACCTTGGCGTCGAAGGCATGATGATTGTGGGCGCGATCAGCGGTTTTGCAATCTCGGTCGAAACCGGCTCGCCTTGGCTGGGGTTCATCGCGGCTGCCATCGGTGGAGCCGTTCTGTCCCTTCTGTTCGTCCTGCTGACGCAAGTGGCGCTGGCCAATCAGGTCGCCAGTGGCCTCGCGCTGACGCTGTTCGGTCTTGGGTTCAGTGCATTGATGGGGCAGAGCTATGTAGGGATCAAACCGCCCAGCATGGGCGACATCCATATCCCTGTGCTGAGCGATATCCCGGTCATTGGCCCGATCCTGTTCCAGCACGATCCGATCCTATATGTCGGGATCGCTCTGACGGCCGCCGTCTGGGCCACGCTGAAATACACCCGTGTTGGTCTGATCCTGCGCGCGGTGGGTGAAAACCACGATGCGGCGCACGCCCTGGGCTACAAGGTCATCAAGATCCGCATCATGGCGATCCTGTTCGGCGGAGCCTGCGCCGGACTTGGCGGCGCGTACATCAGCCTGATCCGTGTTCCGCAGTGGACCGAGGGCATGACCGCCGGTGTTGGCTGGATTGCTCTGGCTCTGGTCGTGTTCGCAAGCTGGAAGCCGTGGCGTGCATTGTTGGGTGCTTATTTGTTTGGCGGAATCACAGTGTTGCAGCTTAATCTGCAGGCAGCGGGCGTTGCCATTCCAGTCGAGTATCTGGCAATGTCGCCATACATCATCACGATCCTTGTGCTTGTGATCCTTTCGGCCGACAAGAGCAGCGCACCTGCCTCACTGGGCCGGACCTTCCATGCCTCGCACTAGACGGGGCCAACTGAACCAACTTGGGGAGTAACTAAATGAAATTCACAACACTTCTGACAAGCGCCGCCATGGCGCTGGGTCTGGCGACAAGCGCCATGGCCGAAGACAAAACCAAGGTCGGGTTTGTTTATGTCGGCCCCGTGGGCGACGGCGGCTGGACCTATGAACACAACAAGGGCCGTCTGGCCGTTGAAGAGCATTTCGGTGACAAGGTCGAAACCGTGTTTGTTGAATCGGTGCCCGAAGGACCGGACGCCGAGCGTGTGATGACTCAGATGGCGCTGGAAGGTGCTGACCTGATCTTTACCACCTCGTTCGGCTACATGGACCCGACCATCAACGTGGCCAAGAAATTCCCGAACGTGAAGTTCGAGCACGCAACCGGCTACAAGACTGCCGACAACGTCTCGGTCTATTCGGCACGCTTTTATGAAGGCCGCGCCGTTCAGGGCCACATCGCAGGGAAAATGACCCAGTCGAACATCGTCGGTTACATCGGCTCGTACCCAATCCCCGAAGTGATCCGCGGCATCAACTCAGCCTACATCCACGCCAAGAAGGTGAACCCGGCTGTCGATTTCAAAATCGTCTGGGCCTACACTTGGTTCGACCCGGCGAAAGAGGCCGACGCGGCCACTGTTCTGATCGAACAGGGTGCGGACGTGATCCTGCAGCATACCGACTCGACCGCGCCGCAGGCGGCCGCGCAAGAGGCAGGCAATGTCATCACGTTCGGTCAGGCCTCGGACATGAGCGAATACGCCCCGAAGCCGCGCGTATCCTCGATCATCGACAACTGGGCGCCTTACTACATCGCGCGCACCCAGGCCGTTATGGATGGATCGTGGGAAACCGTGAACACCTGGGACGGCATCAAGGAAGGCATGGTTGAGATTGGCGAAATCTCGGACGCAGTGCCTGCTGACGTGAAAGAGGAAGCGCTGGCCATGAAGGCAGCCATTGCTGACGGCAGCTACCACCCGTTCACCGGCCCGCTGAAAAAGCAGGACGGCAGCGACTGGCTGGCCGAAGGTGAAGTTGCCGATGACGGTACTCTGGCCGGTATGAACTTCTATGTCGAAGGTCTGGAAGGCGAGATTCCGCAGTAAACACTGTAAGATTGAAACATTAGGGTTGGCCCTCGGGCCAACCCTTTTTTGTTTCCGTGGCAGCTACGGCACGGCAGATCGCCAGAATACAGCAGGACCTGATTTCAGTTGGCGACTGTTCCCCATCGCCCCAAGCAAAGCCCTATCCATACTGGCTGTCGTTCGCCAGCGTGCTTGCGAACCGCTGCCGCAAGACCGGCCGTTGCGTGTTAACCGGCAAGCAGATTGATCAATGCCCGCTCAGAACCAGCGTGTTGACCGGCATCAAGATCAGGCGCAGGCGCAGGCCAGCCGCGTGGACGACACCGATCGTGTCGACGACATGCAGAAACGCAGCCTCCCAGAAACCCAGGTCTTCATGCTCCAGCCGCTCGTGGTTGTCCGTGTACACATTTGCCAGACAATTGCTGCCCGCCGGAATGTCGTCCGCCATGCCTTTGTACAGCGGTTCGAGATAGACAAGGATCGACCCGGGCACCGTATTGGTCTGCACATCGCGCAATTCGTCCGAGGGGCGGATCTGACCCGAGGGGATCACGTCCTGCACCTCGACCACAACCATCGGGATCACCGTAAACGGTTTGGTCATGCAGCCAAGTTCTCCGATCATGCCGGGCTTGATGACCTGTGCGGACAGCTGATTGAAGGCCGCCTGGAACCGGTCATGACCGGACGAGGACGGAACCAGAATACCAGCCGGGCGCAGCAGCGGGCTGACATAGTCGCCGACCTGCAATCCGAACTGTTCGACACGGCCCGTGACCCCCGCATTGATGACGGTTTTGTCCAGCTCGGTCAGTGCCGCGTCCAATTGTGCATTGGCGCTAGCCAGTTGCGCGGGAATCAACTCTTCGATCTGTTGCACGACCGCAGCGCGCCGGGATTGGGCTGCTGTCACTTGGGCTTCACGCTCGGCCACCAGGTTTTCCAGGCGGTCGATTTCGGCCAGACGCACAGCGCTTGATCCTTCGTCGCGCAAGGTCGTGTTGCGCTCAAGATCCTCCAGCGCCTGATCAAGTGCGGCCTTTGCGCCGGCAATCCCGGCTTCCGCCTCGGCCAGATCGGTTTGTGCGACTTTCAGCGAGGCCTGAACCTGCGCGATTTCAGCATGCGCCGCCTCGACCTGCGCGGTCTGGGTCAGATCCTCGATCCGGAAGATCGGTTGCCCGGCCGTGACCTGTTCGTTGTTACGAACGTAAACCTCGGACACACGCCCGCCCAGTTGCGGCAGGATGGTGACAGTGCGGAAATAGGACGCCGCCGTGCTGCTGGCGGGATGAAAATAAAACAGGGTGGTGATCACGGTCAGCGCCAGAATGGCACAGGTGGTCAGACCCCAGCGCAGTTCGTACCACATGGTGAACAGTGTGATCTCATGTCCGATCCGCTTGCCCTGAACATAGCGTCAAAACAGATAATCCGGCAGTACCGTGACCAGCGCACACATCAATGTCTCAAGCATGAATTAGTGCTCCTGCTGCGGTTCTTGTGCCGGTTGTGGCGCGGGTGGTTCCGGCGCGCGCTGCGGCGCCAGGGACCGGATGGCATCGGCAATTCCACGCAGGGGTGCAGCAAAATCCGGGAACTGAAACCCGGCCACAAGGATCGCCGCGACCCAGAACAGACCGTTATGAGTGAACAACGCCAGCAGCGCCAGAATACCCACCAGCTGAAATTGCGGATGGTTGGACTGGTGTGCAATTTTCTCGGGGATCGAATGCAGGGTGAAATATGCAACCCCAAGCAAAACAATCACGACAACAGTAAAAACCAGCATGAAAGTGAAAAGAAAATCGCTTCCGTCTGCCTGTGTCACGTAGGACGGAATATGTCCCGTGGCCATCGGGTGTAAATCTGCGGCGTTCACCCTGCCCTCCCTTTATCTGATTGCCCACTGTTTGAATGGGTTGAAGCGCAAATTCAAGCCTGCTTGAATGACCTGACCCCGCTTCACGGGTTGTGTTCCAAAAACATCGATTCAGACGGGTAAAACGAGTTGATTGATTTTCTGATCATTGGCGGCGGCATCGCCGGTCTGAGCGCGGGCGCACGCCTGTCGCAATTTGGCTCTGTCACCGTGCTGGAAGCAGAAGACGCGCTGGGGTATCACGCTTCGGGTCGGTCGGCTGCCCTGTTCGAAGAAAGCTATGGGCCACCGTCGGTGGTCGCGTTGAACAGGGCCGGTGCGCAGTTTCTGCAATCCGATAACGGCGGTTATCTGACACCTCGGGGGATCATGCTGGTTGCGGCACCCCATCAGGCCGAAGAATTCAGGAAAGATGCCGAAAACCTGAGCGTGGCGCCGATTTCCACGGAAGACGCCTTGGCCCGTGTCCCGATCCTGGACCCGGACACGCTGGCATTCGCGGCAGTTGGTCATGCCGCGTTTGACATCGACACGGACCGGTTGTTGCAGGATTTTGCCCGAACCATACGAAAGAACGGCGGCCAAATTCTGACCAGGCGCAAGGTCAATGCAATCAGCAAGCCCCGGCACTGGGAAATAAAGGCAGATCAGGTTTATCAGGCCCGGATGCTGGTCAATGCCGCTGGCGCATGGGCTGATGAAATCGCGGAACTGGCCGGGATCGCACCGCTCGGCATCACGCCGTATCGCAGATCGATGGCCCGCATTCCTGCGCCGGGCGGATATGACGTGCGCGGCTGGCCCATGATGCTGGGTGCCGGCGACAGCTGGTATGCCAAGCCGGACGCGGGAAACCTTATCGTGTCCCCGAGCGAGGCTGATCCCGTCGCCCCCCACGATGCCTATGCCGATGACATGGTTCTGGCTGAAGGGTTGGCCCGGTATGAAGCGATGGTCACGGAACCCGTCAACCGGGTTTTGGCGAACTGGGCGGGATTGCGCAGCTTTGCCCCGGACGGAACTCTGGTTCTGGGGCCTGATCCCGGCGACCCTTCATTCGTCTGGTCCGTCGGTCAGGGCGGTTACGGGTTTCAAACCGCACCCGCTGCATCACAGCTTGTCGCGGATCTGACAACAGGCGCCGCCCCCGAACTGGATCAGGAAACAGTCGCCGCTTTGAGCCCGGCGAGGTTTAACGCATGACCCGCCGCAAGTTGCCCTCGAACGCGAGCGTTGCGACGCCGGAGGCCGGCGGCAAATTGGTTGCTCCGGCCGCGAGCCGGAACAGCGGTGTTCTTTGCGACCTGTTGCTGCAATGGGCACCGCGTTCAGGTTCCGCGCTTGAGATTGCCAGCGGCACAGGCCAGCATGTCAGTGCCATTGCGACCGTCCTGCCCGAAGTCAATTGGCAACCGACCGAAATTGATCCTGTTCGCCGCGCCAGCATCGACGCCTATACAACGGCCCTGGCCAACGTATCGAAGGCCGCGCATCTGGATGCCACAACCGAGGGCTGGCACAAGCAGTTTGCAGAGTTCGACCTTGTGGTCCTGATCAACCTGCTTCACCTTATCAGTTGGGACGAAACAATGACGCTTCTGACGGAAGTCGCCCGGGCGCTGTGCGTAAATGGGCGTTTTGTCCTTTATGGCCCATTCAAGCGTTCCGGTACCCTGACCAGCGACGGTGACCAACGCTTTCATGACGCCCTTTTCCAGCAAGACCCTGAAATCGGGTACAAAAACGATGATGACATCGCCGAATTCATGGAAGGGCAAGGATTGAGTGTTGTCGAAAGAGTGGAGTTGCCTGCAAATAATCTTGCCTTCATAGCGGATAAACGCGGCAACTGATCAAGATCAAAGTCTGATGGTGACCTTCGATATATTCCGTTTTTTGTATATAACGGAGAACGTCAATGACCTGGACGACAAAACTGTCTGAAACCCGAAGCGGTTTGCGGAACCTGAATGGGGCGATTCCCGACACGGCGCGCGCCTTCGGCGCATTGGGAAAATCCGTCAAAGAAGGCGGTGCGTTGGACTACAAGATCAAGGAATTCATCGCCCTTGGGATGTCGATCGCCGTGCGCTGTGAACCCTGCATCTCATTGCACACAGAAGCTCTTGTGAAAGCCGGGGCTTCACGCGACGAAGTCTCGGACGTGCTTTCAATGGCCATCCAGATGGGCGGCGGACCATCCATGATGTACGCGGCCAAGGCATTGGAATGTTTCGACGAACTTTCCAATAAGTAACAATTCGTTACACTACAAGCCAAGCGCAAAAGGCGGCGCAATTCAAGTGCACCGCCCATGGTCCTAACTTAACCGTCCTTACGGATGGTTTCGTTTTTCGGATCGTAGGGGCTGTCGCAGGTCACGACCGCATCCCACAGCTTGTCCTGCATCTTGACCTGCAGCTTGGTGCCTTCGACCGCCAGCTCGGGCTTCACATAGCCCATGCCGATGGATTTCTCAAAGGCCACCGAATATCCACCCGAGGTCAGACGACCCACGCGCTCACCTTCCGGCGTGTACAGCGCCTCGCGGCCCCACGGGTCGGCATCGTCCGGGCCGTCGATCAGCAGGGTGCAGCATTTCACGCGCACGCCGGTCTCTTCCAGCTTGGCCTTGCCGTAGAAGTCCTTGGACAGGTCGACAAAACGCGGCAGATCGGCTTCCAGCGGGGTTGCATCGCGGCCCAGTTCGGTGCCGAAGGCGCGATAGGATTTCTCCTGACGCAGCCAGTTCTGAGCGCGTGCACCGACCAGCTTCATACCGTGCTTCTCACCAGCTTTTTCCAGCAGGTCGAACAGGTAGTTCTGCATCTCGATCGGGTGGTGCAGTTCCCAGCCCAGCTCACCGGTATAGGCCACACGGATCGCGTTGACCGGGCACATACCCAATTCGATCTGACGGGCCGACAACCACGGGAAGCGCTTGTTGGACAGTGCGGTTTCCGGATCGGCGTCTTTGATGATCTCTTTCAGAACGTCACGCGACTTGGGTCCGGCGATGGCGAAGACGCCCCACTGGGTGGTCACGTCCTGAATCTCGATGTAACCGAACTCCTCCATCTTGTCCTCGGCCGCCTTGCGCAGATAGTCGGCGTCATACTCGGTCCAGGCACCGGCAGAGACGATGTAGTAGTTGTTCTCGCCGTTGCGGACGATGGTGTATTCGGTGCGGGTGGTGCCGTGCGAGGTCAGCGCGTAGGTCAGGTTGATGCGTCCGACCTTGGGCAGCTTGTTGCAGGTGAACCAGTCCAGGAACTGGGTCGCACCGGGGCCTTTGACGACATGCTTGGTGAAGGCCGACGCGTCGATCAGGCCAACGCCTTCGCGGATCGCCTTGGCTTCTTCGACGGCATGTTGCCACCAGCCACCACGGCGGAACGAGCGGTTTTCCTTGTCGAAGTTGTCAGGTGCATCGACGGGGCCGAAATAGTTCGGGCGTTCCCACCCGTTGACCCATCCGAACTGTGCGCCACGTGCTTTCTGCCGATCATAGGCCGGAACGGTACGCAGCGGACGGCAGGCTTCACGCTCTTCATCCGGGTGGTGCAGGATGTAGACGTGCTCATAACACTCTTCGTTCTTGCGCGCCGCGAACTCGGTGGTCATCCAGTTCGACGAATAGCGTTTCGGGTCCAGCGAGGCCATGTCGATCTCAGCTTCGCCATCGACCATCATCTGAGCCAGATAATAGCCGGTGCCGCCCGCGGCGGTGATCCCGAACGAGAAACCTTCGGCCAGCCACATGTTGCGCAGGCCTGGTGCCGGACCAACCAGCGGGTTGCCGTCGGGGGTATAGCAGATCGGGCCGTTGAAGTCGTCCTTCAAGCCGGACTCGGCACAGGACGGCACACGCTCGGCCATTGCCATATACTGATCCGCGATCCGGTCCAGATCCAGCGGGAACAGGTCGGCACGGAAGCTGTCCGGCACGCCATGTTCAAAGCGCGCGGGTGCGCCGTGCTCATAGATACCCAGAATCCAGCCGCCACGCTCTTCACGCGCGTAGGACTCGTTGTCGGCGTCACGCACAACGGGGTGTTCCGGGTTGCCTGCTTCGCGCCATTTGACCAGCTCGGGGTCTTTGTCCATGACGATGAAGGTGTGCTCAACCGGGATGGCAGGCATCTTGATGCCCAGCATCTTGGCAGTGCGCTGTGCGTGGTTGCCCGATGCGGTCACGACATGCTCGGCTGTGATCACGACCTTCTCGTCGCTTTCGACAAGGTTGCCACCCTTTTCCACCATTTTGGTGCAGGTGACTTCCCAATGGGTGCCGTTCCAGTGGAACGCGTCGGCCTGCATCTTGCGCACGATATCGACGCCACGCTGACGGGCCCCCTTGGCCATCGCCTGCGTTACGTCCGCAGGGTTAATATAGCCGTCTTCGGTGTGATAGATCGCGCCCTTCAGGTCCGAGGTCTCGATCAGCGGCCAGCGTTCCTTGATCTGCTCCGGTGTCAGCCACTCGTAGGCGACGTCGCAGGTTTCGGCTGTGGACGCATAGAGCATGTATTCATCCATACGCTCTTGCGTCTGCGCCATGCGCAGGTTGCCGACCACGGCAAAACCAGCGTTCAGGCCGGTTTCCTCCTCGAGCGTCTTGTAGAAATCGACCGAGTATTTGTGGATGTGAGTTGTCGCATAGGACATGTTGAACAGCGGCAGCAGACCGGCGGCGTGCCATGTCGATCCGGACGTCAATTCGTCCCGCTCGATCAGCATCACATCGTCCCAGCCCGCCTTGGCCAGATGATACGCAATCGAGGTGCCGACGGCGCCGCCGCCAACGACCAGTGCTTTGACTTGGGTTTTCATGTGCCCGCTCTCCGGAATGAATCTGTTTGGCATGGTTTATGACGAATGGCGCATCTGACCGCAAAGTCCATCCGACGCAAAAACGGACAAAACCGACCTTAGTGCACGAACAAAAGAAGTTCGGTCAGCTGAAGATCGCTGAATTTGAGTATTTGGGAAAAGATGAAGCGGCAGGGCCGCTCACAATATCTTGCCCGGGTTCATGATATTGTCCGGATCCAAAGCAGATTTGATTGCGGCCATGTAATCCAACGCGGCCCCAAGCTCTCGATGAAGGTAGGGTCGCTTGCCTTGCCCGATGCCATGTTCACCCGTGCAAGTTCCGTCCATAGAGATGGCCAGATCATTCAGCCAGCCGACGAATTGTTCAGCATTGGACACCTCGGCTGTATTGTCCATGTCGATCAACAACAGAGTGTGGAAGTTGCCGTCCCCGACATGCCCTACCATCGGCGCGACCAGGCCCAGCTCGGCCGCTTTGGCCTGCGTGGCAGTCACACATTCGGAGAGACGCGAGATCGGGACGCAGACATCGGTCGAAATACCACTTGTGCCGGGTCGCAACTGCAGACACGCCCAGTACATGTCGTGGCGGGCCTGCCAAAGCCTGTTACGTTCTTCCGTGGTCGAGGTTGCGGCGAAATCGGTACCGCCAAACTCATCCGCGATGTGTCCGAAGGTTTCGGCCTGTTCGATGGCACCGGATTCGGACCCGTGAAACTCGAGCAGCAAGAGCGGTGTTTCAGGGAGAGCCAGGCCGGAATAGGCATTGGCCGCCTTGACCGACAACTCGTCCAGCAATTCGATCCGGGCCACGGGGATGCCGTATTGGATCGTCATCATGACGGCCTGACAGGCCGCATCTACGGAGGGAAAAGAACTCCGGGCTGAACTGATCGCCTCGGGGATGCCCTGAAGGCGCAGCGTCAGTTCGGTGATAATGCCCAAGGTGCCCTCGGCCCCGATCAGCAGTCGGGTCAGGTCATATCCGGCCGAGGATTTTTTGGCCCTGTGACCAGTGCGAATGATCCGCCCATCCGGCATCACGGCCTCGAGGCTGAGTATATTGTCCTTCATCGTGCCGTAGCGGACGGCATTTGTGCCTGACGCGCGGGTCGCAGCCATCCCGCCCAGCGAGGCATTCGCCCCCGGGTCGATGGGAAAAAACAGGCCCTGATCCCGCAGATACGAATTCAGATCCTCACGCGTGACACCGGGTTGCACAAGACAGTCCAGATCACCGGCATTGACGGCCAGTATCTTGTTCATCTGGCTCAGATCAACACAAACCCCACCTGCGGGCGCGTTCACGTGCCCTTCCAGCGAAGTGCCGGTTCCAAATGCAATCACCGGCACTTTGTGAAGGGCACAGGTGCTGACGATATCCGAGACTTCTGCGGTTGAGTGTGGAAAGACCACCGCGTCCGGCGGCTGGTTTTCTATCCAGGTCGTTGTATGCCCATGCTGCTCGCGGATGGCATCACCCGTTTGCAGCCGGTCCCCGAATGTCTGTTTCAGGATACCGATTGCGGTTGCAATCCCGTCCTCATTCCGGGGCAAAGCGTTTGCCTGCACCATGGTCTTTCCTTTCTGTCGCCCGGTTATTCACCCAGCGCTATACCTTCACGACGCGGGTCTGCGCCACCGCTCAGAACCTCTCCGATTTCGATGGCATGCAGGCCCGAGGTCAGATCCCGGGCATTCACTTCGAAACCCAGCTCGGTCAGGGCATCCAGGAAACCTTCTGCACCGGTGCCCAACTCGACATCATATGTCCCAAAGCGGTTGACCAGATGCGGCAGGGAAACGGCCTGCTGCACATCCATACCCCAATCGGCCCAGGCGATGATCGATTTGGCGACATACCCGATGATGCGGCTGCCGCCGGGTGAACCTATGGCCAGCACCGGAGCACCGTCCTGCATGACGATGGTCGGGCTCATCGACGAGCGGGGGCGTTTGCCGGGTTCAAGCCGGTTGGCAATCGGGACGCCGTCCTTGTGCGTTCGGAACGAGAAATCCGTCAGTTCATTGTTCAGCAGGAAGCCGCTTGTCATCAGCCGCGAGCCAAAGCCGTTTTCGATTGTCGTCGTCATCGACAGCACATTCCCATACCGGTCAACGATCGAGATATGCGACGTCGACGGCAGCTCCAGAGAAACATCATCCGCCAGGTTCAGGGCGTGGTCGAACTCGGGCTTGCCGGGTGTTGCCTCGGTCAGGGCACCTTCCTGGTTCAGCAGCGAACCGCGCTGGGAAAGATAGTCCGGGTCCACCAGACCGGCGGTCGGCACCGGGACGAAATCGCTGTCAGCCATGTAGCGACCGCGATCGGCAAATGCCAGTCTTGAGGCGTCACCGATCAATCGCCACGCTTCGGGATTTTCCGGCCCGAGGCCAGCCAGATCGTAGCCGTCCAGCATTCCCAGAATTTGCCCGACCGTCAGGGCACCTGATGATGGCGGGCCCATGCCGCAGACCTCATAGGCCCGGTAGGCCGCGCAAACCGGCGCGCGCTCTACCACCTGATAGAGCGCGAGGTCGATCCCGGACAACACACCCGGATTGCCCGGCGCCGAGCGAACTGTGTTCACGATGCCCGCAGCAATATCGCCACCGTAGAACCCGGCTGAGCCTTCACCTGCCAAGGTGCGAAGCGTTTCGGCATATTCCGGGTTTGTCAGCCGCTGCCCCTGTTCCAAAGGTGCCCCACCGGGCAGGAAATATTCGGCCGTAGCAGGAAAACGCGCCAGACGCTCGGCGTCGTTCGCGACCAAAGCCGCCAGTCGAGGCGACACCAGAAATCCGTCATCGGCCAGCGCGATGCCGTCCTTGAACAACGAGGGCCATGAGCTGCGCCCCCAGCGCCGATGCGCTTCTTCGAGCAAGGCAGGCGTACCGGGCGTTCCCACAGAAAGGCCGCCGACAACGGCATCGAAGAACTTCAGCGGCTCTCCGTTTTCGTCCTGAAACAGCGTGGGTCTTGCCGCGAGCGGTGCAGTTTCACGCCCGTCCAGAGTGGTCAGCTGACCGCTGGCCGCATCGTACCAGACCAGAAACGCGCCACCGCCCAGACCTGACGATTGCGGCTCGACCAATCCCAGAACAACCTGAACGGCAACCATCGCGTCCGCCGCCGTGCCCCCGTCGCGCAGCACCCGCGCGCCCGCCTCGACCGCAAGCGGGTTGGCGGCGGCCACCATCCAGTCTTGCGCTTCAACCGGGGCCCCGGCCATCTTCGCTTCAAGCGCTGCGATCACCTCAGCGGTCAGCGCCTGCGCCTCACCTTCGGTCGCCGCCTCGGGCGACACCGCGTCCGCAGTTTCCTGAGCGAATACCGAAGTGGTCGAGACAGCCACAGACAGAAGCAGTCCTGAAATCAATCCCCGTTTCATAGTGTCCTCTCAATCTAATAATGATGAAATACACGATCGCCCCGGCATTTCCGACCGGGGCGTCATTTTGTCAAAGCATTGATGGCACCACCTGATCCGGTGGGCGATGCCCGTCCTCGAAGGTTTTGATATTGATGATAACCTTCTCGCCCATCTCAATCCGCCCCTCCAGCGTGGCGGACCCCATGTGCGGCAACAGGACAACGTTGGGCAGTTGCCTCAGGCGCGGGTTGACGTCGGTACCGTGTTCGTAGACATCCAACCCTGCCCCCGCGATTTCGCCTGACCGGATCATGCGGGTCAGCGCATTTTCATCGACCACCTCACCGCGCGAGGTGTTCACAAGGACAGCCGACGGTTTCATCAGTTTCAGACGACGTGCGTTCATCAGATGAAAGCTTGACGGGGTCGACGGGCAGTTGACCGAGATGACATCCATCCGCGATACCATCTGGTCCAGGCTCTCCCAATAGGTCGCTTCAAGTTCTTCTTCGATCTCGGGGCGCAGCCTGCGGCGGTTGTGGTAATGCACCTGCATTCCGAACGCGGCGGCACGGCGCGCGACAGCCTGACCGATCCGGCCCATGCCGAGGATGCCAAGCCGGCGACCGCCGATCCGCCCTCCAAGGAATGCCGTGGGCGCCCATCCCGTCCAATCGCCCTTTTGCATGATCGCCAGCCCCTCGGGGATACGGCGTGTGACGGCCAATATCAGCGCCATTGTCATATCCGCGGTATCATCGGTCAGAACACCGGGTGTGTTCGAGACCAGTATCCCACGCTGCCGCGCGGTCGCGACATCGATATTGTCGACGCCGGCGCCATAATTCGCGATCAGCCGCAGGTTTTCACCCGCCTGCCCCAGCAGTCCGCCGTCAATGGTATCCGTGACCGTCGGGACAAGGACATCCGCCTCTTTCACGGCCGCGACAAGCTCGTCGCGGGTCATGGGTGTATCATCGTCCCGCAGGCGCACATCAAACAGCTCGCTCAATCGGGTTTCCACTGCCTCTGGCAACCGTCGCGTAACGACAACACTCAGACGTTCTCTTGGCACTTTCGCCCTCCCACTGCTTTGCAAACGTGCGCGCGCCATGTCATCGTGGCGCAGGATAAGGCGGGGCACAAGAACCCCACGGCCATTGAGTCGACCTTTTTTCGAAACCCGTTGAACAGGTATAAGAGCAGGCATTCGGTGAGTGGTTTTCTATCGGTAAAACGCCCGGTTCTGGCGATCCTGTCTGTATTTCTGATCGTGTTCGGCACATTGGCGGCCAGCGCGCAGGACAAACGCGGCCCCGTCACCAACCTACCGTTGCCACGTTATGTGTCGATGAAAGCCGCTGAAGGGAATGTGCGCCGCGGGCCATCGCTGACCCATCGAATCGATTGGGTGTTCAAACGGCGCGGGATGCCGTTGCAGATCACTGCCGAATACGGAAACTGGCGCAAGGTTCAGGATCGCGACGGCGCCGGAGGTTGGGTCCACTACGCCCTGTTGTCAGGCGTACGGACCGTTCTGATCGAAAGCGACATGCTGCCGGTCTATTCCAGTCCCGACCCTGCCTCACAGGTCAGCGCTCATTTCGAAGCGGGCGTCGTGGCCCGCCTTGGAACCTGCACGGTTGACTGGTGCCGCGTCTCAGCCGGTGGCTATCGCGGCTGGACGCTGAAAGGTAACCTGTGGGGCGTTGATCCTGCAGAAATCCGGGAATAGCCCTTTCGCCGGCGTCTATTCCGGGTCGCCAACGCCGCGAGCGCCAAGCTCCTGATCCAGCATCAAAAGGTGCCAGCGATCACCGTTGGCGGCCTTTGCCTTGTCCAGCACCTGACCTATCAGATCCTCTTCCTCGATCTGCTCGTCCAGAAACCAGTTCAACATGTTCTGGGTGCTGAACTCCCTGACTTCCTGCGCCAGTTCGAACAACGCATTGATCTGACCTGTAACGGTCTTCTCCTGCGCCAGCGCCGCTTCCAGCACATCAACCGGCGACCCGAAATCCGCCTGGGGTTTGGCAATCCCGTCAATCTCTATCCGCCCCCCACGCTTGGCCAGAAACTCGAAGATACGCATAGCGTGTGCGTTTTCCTCTGCCGACTGGCTTTTGAACCACTGTGCAAAGCCCGGCAGATCCTGGGATTCGAAATAAGCGGCCATCGCAAGATAGGAATACGAGGCGTGAAGCTCATTGTTGATCTGACGGTTCAGGGCGTCTGAAACTTTGGAATTCAATTGCATTTCTGAGCCTCCTTGGCACGTGTCTTGCGGATGTCCGAAAGCTAATCCCTGAAATCCCCATTTTCAATGCGATTTCCATTTTTTATTAGTTATTTCATTATCTTAATTGACACTTTTCGCAACTGGAATTCAATTGCAGCTGGCCTGCGGCAAAACAAGGAATCCGCCGTACCTGTCGCTCCCAATCCTTTACTGGGGCTGGCAATTCACGCCGTCCCGGCTACTGTTGCGGCGAGACAAGAAGGGATGACCATGAAAGCCGTCACTTATCGCGCCTTTGGTTCCGCAGGCGACGTTCTGAAAGTACAGGATGTGCCCTCAACCCCTCCGGGGGTCGGAGAAGTCACAGTTGATCTGGCGTTTTCAGGTGCCAATCCTTCGGATGTCAAAGCCCGCGCCGGAAGCAGACCCGGCGTGACCAAGCCGCCATTCCCAGTGATCATCCCGCACAGCGACGGGTCGGGGGTTGTCGCGGCGGTTGGCGAGGGAGTCCCAACCTCAAGGATCGGTCAACGCGTCTGGCTCTGGAACGGCCAGTGGCAGCGACCGTTTGGCACAGCCGCCACTGAGATCACGCTGCCGGCCGAGCAAGCCGTGCCACTGCCCGATTCCGTGTCTTTCGAAACCGGATCCGTACTGGGCATTCCGGGCCTGACAGCATGCCACGCCGTATTCTCTGGCGGTGACATCGCGGGGCAAAGCCTGCTGATTCACGGCGGCGCTGGCACGGTCGGCTATCTGGCTGTTCAACTGGCAAAGTGGGGCGGCGCCCATGTCATCGCCACGTCCGGTCCGGGCAGTTTCGAAAGGGTTTTGCAGGCCGGAGCAGATGCGGTTCTGGACTACAATGCCCCGGACCTCGCGGATCAAATTCTGCAAGCCAACAACGGGCGCCCGATCGCCCGAATCGTCGATGTCGAATTTGGCCGGAACGTCGAGACGAACACGGCAGTCATCGCTGAAAACGGACGGATCAACACTTTTGGGTCCGCCAAGGAAATGCTTCCCGTTCTGCCCTTCTACCCCCTGATGTTCAAAGCGGTTACGCTGGAGACCATCCTGGTTTATCTATTACCCATGGCCTCCCGTTCTGCAGCAATCGAAAAACTCCACACCGCACTTGAGGCAGGTGCCTTGTATTGCCCAATCCAGCAGGTTTTTTCTATCGACGAGTGCCCGGCGGCGCACGAATTGGTCGCGACCGGACATCGCGCCGGGGCGGTCTTGATTGAAACAAAATAAAGGCTTGAAAAAATTTCTGGGGCAACCGAGATTTTTGCAGGAAAGCCCTTGAACACCGCCACCAACAATCGTAGATAGCCGCTCACCGTTGGGGTGTAGCCAAGTGGTAAGGCAGCGGTTTTTGGTACCGTGTATCGTAGGTTCGAATCCTACCACCCCAGCCATAAGAACAAGGGCGCCACGCGGTGCCCTTTCTTGTTTGGTGTCCAACTTGGTGTCCAAACGCTCTTTTCAGCGCTTGGTGCGCCTTTAGTCAAGCAAAGCCGTCACAACCGCAAAGGAAGCCAGACCGCAAAGCAGGGCCGATAGCTGCAAACGTGAGTTTGCCTGAGTGCAGAGGCGGAACACCAGCTGGCGGCTGGTGGACGATGCCCAATACCGGCAAGTTAGGTAAGTATTCGTCGCATATCTCTTTGCAACGCCGCTCTGTTTCCACGCGCACGTTTGTCTGTTGCCGCGGTGTGATTGATGCCTATCAAACGACACCTGGCTATTATCTGAGAATTCAGCGAAGCAAGCACGTCAATGCGCGGATTCTTCTTTGGAACGTCCGATTGGATAACGTAGCCTTCTTCGCGAAGCGTGTCCGCTTCAACACCAAAGTCAGCGATCAACATCGAAATTTGCGCCAAATGGATCAGGTCGGAAGGTGTCCAATCGTTGTAGGCGCGCTGTTCCTGCAGCTTTTCGAAAGTGTATCCGGCTTCCAATTCGATTAGTGACGGGTCGCACGCTTCCAAGGGCCATGGATGCAAGTTCTGGGCCGTTTGGACCAATTCGATTTGCGTTCTTGTTTCGGTTACGCGTGGCAATGTGGTTGACCTCGGTTCAGAATAATGTGGCTTAAGCTTACTATGAAAACGCAACTTGAATCACAAGAAATGAGGCGCTGGGCGCAAAATGAGATCAAGCTACTATGAACGTTTTTTCAGTACGACTGCTTTCGTGGAATGACACCGCGCACACCACCGCGTGGATTAGGCATGTCCCCATCTCGCCGCGGGATCAAGTGGACGTGGCAGTGAAAAATCGTTTGTCCGGCGGCCTCCCCGGCGTTGATGCCGACGTTGAAACCCGAAACTGAACAGTCCTTGTTGAGAATATCAGAGCGCATTTCTTCGAGCATGCGCCGCATTGCGTTCAGCTCAGGCTGAAAAAGATCGAAATAGTCTGACACATGCCGCTTCGGGATTACCAATGTGTGTAAAGGTGTAACAGGAAATCCATCTAGGATAGCGTAGCAAAGTTCGTTTTCAGCGATGACACGATCTGCTGATACTTCACAAAAGACGCACCCTTTCTCTCGATGCGCATACGCCTTCGCCACGTCGCGAAAATCAGCGTCGTCTGTATCTCGTTTATTGGTATTGCACGTGATGCAAAGTGCTTGAAAGTTGCTCAGATCATCCTGACCGCCTTTGCTACGAGGGATGATGTGATCCACATGCAAGGCGATTTCCGCGGCAGATGCACCGCATAATTCACAGCGATACTTAGCCTGCTTTAGGACTTCATAGCGAACCGACCCCGGCACATAACCCTTCGCGTTGAAGCGATGCTTCCAAATGCTGTCACCGCGTTTTTCAATGTAGTCAGCAATCTTGCCTTCACATTGGCCGATCAAAGTAGATCGATCTTCTGCGCTCATATTACTTATGTCTTTTAAGCGGTATCCAACAATCCGGCCCGCAAGTTTCACTGGGTCCACGATGCCGTTATTTGTCAGCACCTTCCCAACCATATTCTTAGTACGGATTTCGTAGTACTCGATTTGTGACCTATCGTGTAGCAGCATAGCTTTCGCGATCTGCTCGATGCTCGCTTCGCCGCCAGACTTGAGAAGCTCAAGCAGCATGACGGGTTGATAAACATGCGACATACGCATGTCCTCATTAATGTATCGCTGCAGGTGTTCAACATTCATTGCCCGCCACATTAGCGACGCGACCGCTGCTCGCAAACGGCTAAGTGGCTGTGTCTTTCCGCTTATCGATAACGACTACCTGCCTACCGCGACCTTCGATACAGTTTATTCCCAGCAGCCGCTCAAAGCGGACGTTGGAGAAACCTGCAGCGAACGGCAGCTCGGAGCCCGAAGCGGACGTTCAACTGAACTTTGGTCGCTGGCGTATTCTCCGTATAGCGAACTCGACTAGAGCAATCAGCAAGGCGGTAAACACAATCGTCGAAAAGAAAGCCTTGCTCACCGACGCCAAACTTGCCGCTGTAACCAGTGCTTCGGGAACGCCAAGACCGGCATTTAGCATCCAGACGATCAACCCATTCTCAGCATAGTCCGCGATTGCCGCAAGATAAGCTACAGCGGCAACGGCTCGATACCATCGAGCAGTCGAGCCAAAGGATTGCGACAACCAATAAAGCGAGCTGGCGCTCGAAATCACCAATATAGCCGGGTACACCGTGTCCAGTGGAATTTGCATGGTAAGATAAACTCGTCGTCCTTCTTCTCCGAGTGCGGAAATGAGTGCCAAGGCATCAGCGTAGGAATAGCCGTTTGGTCGCAAGTCAAATGCCCTAACCCCGGTGATCCGTTCAATATCTGCAAGCGGACCGAAGACCATAAGAAAGTAAACGAGCATCGCGGCGCACCAGAACAGCAGCATTCGTGAACCATGATGTGGGTAGGGAAGTGAGTTATTCATAGATTTTCTCCAACATTGACGATGCTGGACTATCAGTGCGCGGCCGGTTCAAGCATTATCATTTGATAACGTGAGTTAGGGGCGCGTAGAGTGGAAATTCATCTGAAAACCATCGAAGAATTCATGATGGAACTCCCGGACAAAGATCGGGAGACACTGGTAAATGCATTCGAAATACGTAACTGGCCAATCGGAACTTACATGTCGAGCCAAGGTGAGCGAGACGAGAATGAGTATTTCCTACTAAGTGGACGTGCGCGAAGCGTAGTCACCGATGCAGATGGTACGGAGGTAACCCTGAACCTGTACGCCGCTCCAATGGTGATAACGCCCAACATGGCCAGAACATCAGATGGATGTTCGTTGGTGGATATTGAGATTTTGGACGACGCCGTTGCTGCGACAATGCCAGCTGCGCAGTTGATGGACCTAATGGTAAATTTCCAAAGCATACGCGAATGGGGTAATAACTTGATGCGCGAGGAGTTGACCCGCAAAGTTGGACGCGAGTGGTGCCTTGCAGCATTGAGCGCGCGGCAACGTTTAGAGTGGTTTCGAAAGGTACACCCGGGGTATGAAGCGCTGTTTGCTCATTTCCACATTGCTTCATACCTGGGAATGACACCCGTCACATTGAGCAGAGCTCGTAATAGGTGATTTCAGTCAATTATTCTTAGGCGAAGGCGGTCGTAGTTCGGAACCATTCACTTGCTAGCAATGGCGGTTTTGTCCCGCAAGGCAGACATTAACTGAATTTACCCGAATGACCGCACCGAGCCCATTGTGCTCATTAGTCGGGAACGCAGCATTCGACAAAATGGGCGGACATCGGACCTTAGCTGCGACCGCGAAGTGGTCAGGCTCCGCAACCGAAGCGGAATTCCAAAACGTTCAGAAACTCGTTTCACCTGGGCGCAGTGTCTTCGACAACGCGACCATCTTCCAGGGTGATAATTCGATCAGCAAGATCGAGGATGCGGTTGTCATGGGTTACCATTACAGTGGTGGTGCCGCGCGCTTCGCCAAGTGACTTCAACATTTCCACGACTTGTCGACCGCTCTCTTTATCCAAAGCAGCCGTCGGTTCGTCAGCAAAAACGACACGAGGGTTCGAAACAAGCGCGCGCGCAACGGCGACGCGTTGCTTTTGCCCTCCTGACAAGTTGGCCGGAAGATAGTCAATTCTATCCGATAGGCCGACCAGTTTCATCATGTGTTCTACCGCTTTCGCGCGTTTATCCGCCGATCCTTTGCCGTGAACTTCTAATCCCATCAGTACGTTTTGCCTTGCGGTCAAGCTCTCATGGAGGTTGTGGGCCTGAAAGATGAAACCCACCTGTCTGCGGATCATATCGCGATCCGCACCAATCGCCGATGCCAAATCGTGCCCAAGCAAGTTGACTTGCCCATCCTGAACGTCCCGCAAACACCCCATAATAGTCAGAACGGTTGTCTTACCTGAACCAGATGGCCCCATAAGTACAGTCAGCCCGCCTTTGCGGACTTTGATGTTCACATCGAACAAAGCTTGTTTTTTCGCTTCACCGGTGCCGAACCAGTGATTTACGTGTTCCATGAGAATGGCGATCTGGTCGCTCATCAGAACAAATCCGCCGGATCAGCTGCGGAGAGCTTACGCATGGCGAGCAACCCAGACAAAACACACGCAGCCAGCGTACCTAAAAATACCAAGGCAGCCCGAGAGAAATCCATTGATACCGGCAAACCAGTCGCGCCGCTTAGAACACCGTACAAAAGCAGCGAAACCAACAGTCCCGGAACGAACCCCGCGACGGCAAGAATTAAGGCCTGCTCGAATACTATCCCCGAAAAGAAACGCCTCGGATATCCCATAGCTTTGAATGTCGCGTATTCGCGGATGTGATTGGCAACATCTGTAGACAGAACCTGATAAACGATGACGATGCCGACCAGAACGCCCATTAGCACACCGAAACCAAAAATTATGCCTGTCGGACGTTCAGTAGTCTGATAGGCAAGATCCGCGGCGATAGCGTCGTCTCGGGCTATGACAACTACGCTTTGGGTGTTGAGGGTGTTAGCTATCTGCGTGACCGCCCCAGCGGTTCGACCACCGGGCGTCAGTTTGATCAGAATACGGTTGGGAGCAGCAGAAGATCGGTTTGGGAACAATCTCAGAAAGGTCTGGTCGGATACGAGCATGACCCCATCGGCGGTAAAACCACCGCCGATCTCTACGGTTTCAACAACGGTCAATTCCCGGTTATTGAACTCGAACCTGTCGCCAATGAGTCCAAGCGCGGCGACGTCTCCTGATACGCCCCTTGCCGCTTTATCCACGACGGCAGTATCCGCCAGTGTCAACCGTTGGCCCATTCCAGAAAATTCTGCCCCCAGAAAGTGAGCATAGGTTGGATCGATGCCATAAACCTCTAAACTGGACATCTCCCCATCCGGCAACCGCCATTCAGCCAGGCCAATGAACAAAGGAGCGGCATCTGATACGCGCTCGACAGAGAGTATCTGTGGAATATGACGACGCGCAACATTTCCACCATCTGAGAACTGGCGCGCGTCAGAAGGCATCAAGAGGGCATCAGCAGAAAATAACGCGTAAGGCTTTACGCCAGTGTCTTGCATGGACCCCTGTATGCCAAGCTGGACGAAGACGAGAAGGTTTGCAAACGCGACCCCTGCGATAGCCGCCGCAAAGCGTCCTTTGTTATGAGCCAGTTGCAGCCACCCAATTGGCATTCGTCCCAGCACTTTGGCCAAAAGCGTAATCAATTTTGCTCCGCAGTGTTGATACGCGCAATCACTTCCAGATTTGTATATGTCGCGGCTAACCCGGATGATGCTTCATCAAGCGTCACGATCACCTCCACGACACGGGCATCGGTATTTGCCGCAGGATCATCTTGTATGATGCTCTGCCGATTAATCTGAAGACCTATTGATGACACACGACCCGACAGATCATTTGGTAGTGCACGCGCGTTCAGCGTCACCGTGTCACCGAGAGAGACTTGTCCAATCATTGTCTGGAACACTTCAAGCTCGGCCGACATGCTCCTCGTGTCACCTATATCTGCAACGCCTTCGGAACCTGGTCTTTCTCCCGGACGCAAGTGAATTTCCAAAACCTGGCCATCAATCGGTGATCTGACATATGCGCGTTCCAAATCCGCCTGCGCGCGGAGTAGCTCGGCGCGGGCTGTCGCAACATTCGCCTGTGCCACTGCGACATCGGATTGCACCGCATCCCCATCTGTAGCAAACCGCGAAAGCGTGGCCCGTGCGCGCTCTACTTCGCGAATGGCCTGAGCAGCTTTACTTTGGACTGCATCAAAAGTCGCTCGTGTGACAACCTCTTTCTGCAGAAGAGACGTTGCACGCTCCAGATCCGCCAACGCTGTCTCTGCTGTTGCTTCTGCGCTTAACAGCGACGCTTGCGCTTCTTCTAGGCTCGCCATGTTCAAAGCGCGTGACCGGTCCAGCGAGACTTCAGCCGCCTTAACGTTGGCCTGAGCCAGTTCAAAAGAGGCTTCTAGCTGAGACAGATTGTCTAGAACAGCGATCACGTCTCCGCGTGTCACGGTATCACCCACTTCGACCTCAACAGTCTCGATTCTGGCGTCACTTGATCCGAACGGCATTGATACGCTTGCGACATCCCCCCTTGGGATCAGCCGTCCCAGCGCCAGCACGTCGCCTTCACTCTCTACAGAAACCTTTGCACCGCTTTCGATTTGCTCTACCGCGACTGCGATTGGCTTATCGCTTCCTGCACCGGGTTGAAGGCCGGTAACCGAAAAGAATGCACGCAAACCGGGTGGTTGGAAATACAAGCCCAACACTCCTCCCAACATGACCGAAACGGGAATGATCAAAAAAAGTGCTCGTAGCGGGATTGACCGTTTTTGTCCTATTTCAGGCCCAACTACGTGCGTAATACCTGCATCCACTAAGGGCAGGGTTTCCTCTGGTGCAGACGTGTTCCCGGATTGATTGCTGATCATGCATGGTACTCTTCGTCGCTCAATTAGATTGATGTGAATGCTGCCTGCCGACTGGATCTCGGATCCCTCAAATAGACGAGCTATCAAATCGTAAGTCAATCGACGGGTGGTCGCAGACAATAGGCAAAATAGTTGATGGGAATAATCGTTGCTTAGTCCGCTATCCGGTCATCAGATGCCGTGCGCACTACGCTCTAGCAGCGAATGTCCGGCAATCGGCCTAGAAACGCAGCATTACGAGAACACGTCGAAGGCCTGGTTTAGGCCGTTGTCATACATCCCAAAAAAATTGACTCATCGGCAGCTTCAACCGCAGAGCCAACCTTCTGACGACTTGGTTGAACGTCTGCATCGAGCCCAAAACGGACGACGAAAAGATGGCCAATCGGCAAAGGTATTTTTTGCGTTTTCCAACCAGCGGCTACTCAATTGCCGTGCGAAATGTTGCGGTAAGCCGTTTGTTCAAACCGTGATGAGGTTCGGCTGAAGAACCGTAGTGCAACTCCGCCAAAGCAGCGATGTCATTGAAAATGACTACGGAGCCGCCTTCTTCATTCGCGTATACCAACAGTTTTTGGCAAAAGGCATCCAAACCAATCGCCGGAAAGCCCGCCATAGCCACACCACCAGGCGCTGGTCCGCCGAATAGCAAGAGTACAGCATCCGGCAACTCCGTCCCCAGTTGGGACGCTTCCCCTAACGACCCAGCCGGATATTAGTAGGTTTAGAACCCAGCTGATGTTCCATATGGCGGCTTTGTCCGCAGAGCGGACGTCGGTTGCGATTTCGTGAATGACAGCATCGAGCCCAAAGCGGAAGTTCACTCGCCTAAGGTGAAAAGAGTGGTTTTGGACGATTTTGCATTAGCCTAGTCCCAAGTAGAAGAGATAAACATCCAGACGCCAATCCCATTGCGAGGGCATTGGCAACGAATACTCCGCCAAACAGGGATATCGCTGTTCTTCCCGCCTGTTCGATAGATGTGTCTGCTACGATAGATATCCATTCTTGAAGGTATAGTGTGAACAGGACCGATAGCCCCACAGGCGAAATTATTAGCGCTGCGCCGAGAGAGGTCAATCCTCGGCCGAAGACGGCCCGAAGCGTTGATCCTTTCAGTACTATTGCGGCTGTGGAAGCAAAAACGACAAGCGCAGAGAGCAGGACGAGTAACATGTCCACAATGGGGGACAGGTCTTTCGTGACAGTTCCTGTAAGGGCTGAGGTGAAGGGCATCAGAACGAAGGTCGCAAGCCCTGCAGCAAGGAGACCAGTTAGCAACTTTGGCAACATGCCAGACGAGCGGCTAGCGCCACGTTTCTTTTGCTTAGGTGGAGCGGGCAGAGCCGGATCGATCTGATCCCACTGCAAGGACATTGATTTTGGACGAGAGAGCATCATAGCCCCTTTGAATTGTTAGATATGAGACGACCCAGCAAGCCGCGTGTTATTGGGAATCTGGTAAGCTGGAACGGGGTTTCTTTCGGCTCTTGGACTAATGTTTGCGCGAGTTGGACATGCCGACGCGCGCATTGGTATCTTCGCCATTTCAGGTGATGAGCAACCTGATCACGTAAGCGACAGTCCCCAGGCAAAAGACGCTGCCGAACCAGATCGCGCTGAACCAGAAAACTTGCTTTAACAGTTTCAATGGTAGCTCTCCTCTGGATCGACCTTTCCGCGGAAAACCCAATACGTGTAGGCGGTGTAGGCCAGGATTATGGGCAACAGAACGACGGCTCCGACCAGAGCAAAGGCCAAACTGCTGTCCGGCGCGGCGGCTTCAGCAATCGAGAGGCTTGGAGGTAGCATATAGGGATAGAAACTGATCCCAATGCCAATGAAGCAGACGACGAACAAGACAATCGCGCAGAAGAAGGGTTGATAGTCTCGCTGTTCCCTCAGGCTGCGATCAAGCATCCAAGCAATGAGAGCAACAACAGCCGGCACACACACAGCGAAAACAATACCTGGCCACGAAAACCATCTGATCAGGTAGATTGGATCTTGGAACGGGGTCAAAAGACTAACGAGGCCAATCAACCCGAGCGTCATGAGCATCAGTGGACGTGCATAGGAACGCATCTGGTGCT
The DNA here is from genome assembly GCF_056534475.1 of Ruegeria sp. D4. Classification (NCBI taxonomy): domain Bacteria; kingdom Pseudomonadati; phylum Pseudomonadota; class Alphaproteobacteria; order Rhodobacterales; family Roseobacteraceae; genus Ruegeria; species Ruegeria sp. D4. The sequence goes on along the minus strand of NZ_JBQFPJ010000006.1, from coordinate 32,473 downwards.
GTATTCCGCCCGTTGTTTTCATATTGAGCCAGGTCGCGCCCAGCAAGGCATACCCGATCACCAAGGCCACACCCGTCAAGACAGAGAACGGCGTCAGCCAATCCCACTGTCCACCTGCGTACAGCCGATCCTCGACAGGGATACCCTGAACCAGAGCGCCAAGCGCGATGCCTTGGCAGATGGCGGCTACGGTTGACCCCCCATGAAACGCAACATCCCACAGCCAGCGCCCGCGCACGGTTCGCCAGCGGTATTCGAAGGCAACACCGCGGAAGACAAGCGCAAGAAGCATCACGATAACGGGCAAATAGATAGCGGGCATCACCACGGAATAAGCCATCGGGAAAACAGCAAACAACCCTCCGCCGCCCATGACCAGCCAGGTCTCGTTCCCGTCCCATACAGGCGTGACCGAGTTCATCATGACATCGCGATCTTTGTCGGTTTTCGCGAATGGGAAGAGGATTCCAATTCCAAGATCGAACCCGTCCAAGATCACATAAGTCAGAACAGCAAAGGCGATGATACCTGCCCAGATTGTCGAAAGTTCAAGCATTACGCTGCCTCCGCCAAAGTAGAGATTTCAATGGGTTTGTGACTTTGCTGGAAACCTTCGACAGGTGGTTTTCCTATGAGGCGCAGCATGTAGAACGTGCCTGCTCCGAAAACCGCGAAATATACGACGATGAAGGCTATCAGAGATGCGGCAACTGTAGGTGCATCCACTTGTGAGAGTGAGTCCGATGTCCGCATCAGCCCATACACCGTGTAGGGTTGGCGCCCCACTTCGGTGGTGACCCAACCGGCCAGCACCGCCACAAACCCACTGGGTGCCAAAAGAACGGATGTCTGGTGCAACCAACGATCTTCGTTGAGGCGGCCGCGAACCCGTTGAACAAGCGACCACAAGCCAACGCTCAGCATGGCAAAGCCAATAGCGAGCATGACGCGAAAGCTATAAAAGACGATCGCAACCGGGGGTTCTTCGTCGTCAGGAATAGTGTCCAGCCCGTCAAGCGGCGCGTTGGGATCATGTTTCAGGATCAGCGATGATAGTCTCGGGATTTCGATGGCATAGTCCACGCGCTTTTCATCTTCGTTTGGAATACCGAACAGGATCAGCGGCGCACCTTCGGGATGGCTGTCAAAGTGACCCTCCATCGCCATTACTTTCTGCGGCTGATGCTCCAGCGTGTTCAAACCATGAAGGTCGCCCGCGACGATCTGCAGAGGGGTAACCAGAACGGCCAACCACATTGCCATCGAGAACATTCGGGTGACCTCCGCCGTGCGATTGCGGCGTAGCAGGTGCCAGGCCGCAACCCCGGCTACCACAAAAGCAGTGGTGAGATAGGCGGCAAGAACCATGTGTGTCAGGCGGTAGGGAAAAGACGGATTGAAGACAATCGACCACCAGTCGACGGGAATGAACTGCCCCAGTTCGTTGATGTCGAACCCGGCCGGGGTCTGCATCCAGGAATTGACCGACAAGATCCACGTAGCCGAAATCAGAGTGCCGAGGGCGACCATCGCCGTGGCCATCATGTGTAAACCGGGACCGACGCGTTCACGACCAAAGAGCATGATGCCGATCCACCCTACGCCCCGCAGGAACAGCCCTCAGAAACCACACAACAACCAACCGAGAATTGACGTTCTCAAGACACTTGAAACCTACACGCGCAGCTTGGCTGCGCAACAAAAGGACCTGAAACATGAAACCACCCGCGTTCCTGATGGCGCCCTTAGTTGGCGTCATTTCAACTCCGGCCTTTGCCGCTGGTGGCGATCCCAGATGGTGGGTCGCGCCCAATCAAACCGACACCTATGCATGGGTCGGCTTGGTCGTTCTCGCCCTTGCGATCCTGCTGGTCGTTCACCTCTATGCGCGCTTTGAACGTTACACCGAACACAAATCAATCGGCACTCCGCTGCGTACAACTATTCCGACGATGCTTACAGTAGCTTTGGCGTATGAGCTGATGCCGGCCCTCAGCCACTTCAGCAATCTACTGCCGGGCGCCCTAATCCTGACCGCAATCGCCCGCGACTTTATGTTGTGGTGGCGCCCGTCGAATGAGGAGTTGGTGAAATGATCGAACTGCTCGTCACATCCTTTCCGTTTGTACTGCGCGTGATCTATCTGAAGTGGCGCGGGCTACCGGTCACTCTGTACAACGTTCACCGAGCGCTTTTCATGTGGTTCGTCCTGGCACTGATCGTGTTCTTCGCAGTTTTCTACTACTACCCCAAATCTTACACTGGTCTTGTGCCATTCAGAACTGTTCCGGTCGTTGCCGAGAACGGTGGAACAGTAACAGATATCTACGTAAAGGGCGGTGATCGTGTAGAACCGGGCGATCCGCTGTTTGCAGTCGAGAATGCGTCGGAACAAGCAGCAGTAGATTTTGCAACCAGTAAAGTTGAGGAGATAGAAAGCGCGAAACTGGCAGCTGAATTGCAGGTCCAAACTGCTCAGGCCGTGGTGGATGCCGCAGTTACCGCCAGAGAACAGGCTGAGCTGGTGCTGATGGATCACGAGGCACTTCAAGCAAAGGGCTCTGCAGCATTTCAAGTGAGCCAGTTGGAACGCGCCCAAGCTACCTTGAGCACTCGGGAAGCAGAGGTTGAGGCTGCGGAAACGCAACTTGGTGTGGCTCAGGTGCAGGCGACTGCCGTTTTTCCGGCCCAGCTTGCATCAGCACGCGCGTCGCTGAAGCAGGCCCAGGTCGAGCTGTCCAAGACTTTGACACACAGCACTGTCGACGGCGTTGTTGAACAAGTCACCCTGAATGTCGGTTCGCGCGCAGCGCAAGCAGCGATGAGCCCCGCAATGCTGATTGTACCGGATCGGAAAGATGCAGAGAAAGGACGCATCGTTGCTGGTTTCTCGCAGGTTTCTCGCACCGAACTGTACGAGGGAATGGCCGCAGAGGTGGCGTGCGAAAGCAACTTCAACATCTCGATGCGCAATACCGTTCTTCCTGCAAGGATCGTACGTATTCAGGAGCAGATTTCTTCCGGTCAGCTAGCGCCTAGCGGTCGCCTGATTGAGCCCAGTGAAAAGGCGAAACGGGGTCAGATCGTTGTGCATCTCGATCTGGTGCACCCAGAGCACCGCGAACTTTTGGTTCCAGGTAGCGGTTGCATTGTACAATCCTACACCACCAATTTTGAAGGCGAAATGGAAGGAACACTTGTCGCCCACGGGATTCAGGCCATGGGTATCATCAAGGCGGTCGGTCTACGGGTTAAAGCTTGGTTCGGTCTGACTTCGGGTATCGGCTTGATCGGTGGTGGTCACGCCTGACTTTCCAACTCCATCCATTTTCAAAAATTGGGGCTCCCAACAAATGTTGGGAGCCGTTTCGACAATTTGCAGACAGATCGCACGTCAAATAAATGCGAGTTATGTGACGGCTTGGCTTAATGCAGGTCGCCTAAATCTTAGCGGAGACTAGTCTGCAATGTGCTATGTGAATCTATCGGCTGCTTTGACTGCAAAGTAGACTTTGAGCAGAATTCACTGACTGACCGGTATAAGCCCAATCTGTCTTATGCTACGGAACAGCCGAATGTGCGCTTTTCTCCCAGGCGGCCATCACGGCACGCGCCATCGCAATGACCTTAAGCCAGCGTGGAGTAAACCTCGGCAACTCGCTGAAAGGTCCAGAAGAAGGCGATAGCCGCGCATCCACCGGCTAAGCCCACTCGTAGGGACATCCACAAACTGGAGTTCACGCGTCGACACATTATCAAGGCAGGCCAGAGCGCAAGAATAATGGCGACCTGGCCAAGCTCGACGCCAAGATTGAATGCAAGCAAGCTCTGCCAGATGTTTGGGGATGCAACCTGCAAAATCTTGTGCAACACAAAGCTAAACCCAAGCCCGTGCAAGAGGCCAATCAGCGTTGTCAGAAGCACCATCGTGACCTCAGAGCGCGCGCTGTCCTTAAAACTCATAAACGCTGCGACGGCAGCAAAAATGATAGATAGCGCGATCCCGGTTTCTACGGCAGGAACAAACCACGCGCCCGATGGTATAAACCCGAAAAACCCCAGCGACAGCGTTACGCTATGCCCAACGGTAAAACCGGTTGCACGCAGCAATAGCGCCCTGAGGGTCTGCGCTCCAATGACCAAACACACAACAAACAAAACATGATCCAACCCTTCGAGGATATGTCGTATGCCTTCCCAGACGAAGCTGAGGAATCCTCCATACCCCTTCTTCTGAATCACCAATGGTTCAGTCATCAGACCCCGAGATCGGAAAATCTGAGGTGTGTCTGACGCGTAGTCGAGAATAAGGTTGGCCGTTTGGTCCTGATCCGGCAAGCCGGGGTCTAGCACGCTAGCAATGCTGTACGATTGCACCGGGCCGATAGTGTCATAATACAGGACAAGATCAACAATCGTGTCACCTACATAAAGCGGTGGCGCTAAGGCCGTTTCGGTGTCTACTGCCAGTTGAGCCTCGGCCAAAGTTGCAAATCCGGGCTCATTTCCAACGCGATGCAAGCGAACGGACTTAACTGTTCCTCTTAGGCGCTGTTTGTCGACCAACAGATGCAACCCACCTTCAGCGAATTGCCCCAAACCATTGGGATCGCTCACGACAGCTCGCAAGTCGACAAAGTGGACCAACTGACCGTCGCTCATGGCATTAGTCGTGAATGGTGCAGCTTTCGGTAAGGCATCACCATCCTGATCACCGACCTTGTCTGCAACCAGATAAGGCATGGGCGTGCGGATGTAGATACGCAGACCGTCTTCGAAATGCTCGACATGCGAAATTCGAACGTTGAGGTTAAGTAAAAAATGCGCCGAGGCTGACAGCGTCAGTGACAAAAACACACCGACAAACAGAGCGCCGAAAGCAAAAACCTTTGGTCTTAAACACTTATGCATTTGGATCGCGAGCCTCGATCACAGTTAATCCATCCAGCTTCCATTGCCCGGATTCAGGTACAACCTCGGTCAGCACCCGAAACGTAACGGCGCGCATGTGGGCATGCCCCCAATGACCGCCTTGGGCTTTCACTGTCCATTTGGCCAGAGTGCTAAATCCACCCGGCTTGAGGGTCGGGTCAACGCGCTCTAAATTCAGGTCTCTAATTTCGGTAACTGTAGCAAGACTGCCTCCTGGCGTTCGGATCACGAGACCACGTTCAACCTCTGTTGCGATATCACTCAGAGACGCTTCCGTTACAATGTGTGTCAGCTCTGCCTTTCTTGCTGCCGGCGATATTTCCAGGGTCACTGTGTTCAAGTTTTCGACCATCGAGCGCAGTATATCCTCCGCAACCTGCGGCTCAGGGGGCTCGGGCTTATTCCAGGGTAATTCCGGCAAATATCCCGAAAATACAAACGTTGCCGATGTTGCGGCAATCATAGTCACGCAACCGGCACGCTTTGCGACTTTGCCTTTGGTTAGCAGGAGAAAACAGAGTGAGACGGCACTGATAATCCCGGCGATCAAAGCCACGGTCGGTTTCTGCCGTTTCTGCTGTTCAACTGGAATCTGAGTAACAGATGCTCTTTGGTATTGGAGTAGGTGGTTCTGCCAGTGAAACTGAGGGTCCGCTGGTGTAACAGCTCCAAAGAACGGCCCCGCGATATCGTTTGAAATCGTTGCGACGCGGGAAATTTCCTCGTCAAACATATCCCATGTAACTGTCACATGATCGGGAAGTTCTGCCGATGAGAAAGACAGGATGGCGCCGATAAACGCATTGTTCACGGACACTTCCTTTCCAGGCTCGACAACCTGAAAACCCTGCGATGTTAGTTCCAGGAGCTTTGCTGTTGCGTTTGACGGTTGCACTGATTTGCCATCAATGGTCACAGGGTTACGTGAAGCCAGGAAGGACGCCGCCTGGTTTACAATCAAGGCGCTACGCTGTGGTGAAAGTGTTTGTCCCACTGTGAAAGTTTCACCAATCCAAGGCGCGAGTTCTCGCAAGCGGATCAGCGTCTCATGCCGAACTTCACGAGGTTCGATGTAAAGAAAGCTGGAAGTTCCGTCCTGCGCTTTTCGATTCAGGCTTTCAGCAGAAAAACGGCTATCCCACGGATCAGGCCAGTGAATCTTTAACTCTGCTGGCTTTGACAAGAAGCGAAAATCCGTGACCGGAACCTCTCGGTCAAAAACCTGCATCCCGATAGTCACCAGTGGTTCGCCATCCCGCGATGGAGGCACTATAGTCAGCTCCTTGGGAACTGAGTTTTGAAACGGAAAGAACACCTCGACGAACAAAACACGCAGATCTGTTGGCGGGCTAGGAACAATTTGACCCGAGAATGGATCGCGCTGACCCGCAAGCGGTGAGGCCCGGTCTATGCGCGTTCGGTATTCTAACTTTCTGATTTCAGTTTGTAGGGCCTGTCCGTCCCTTTCAACAATAGACAGCGCCCGACTTTCGGCTTGGGCAGAACCTTGATCGGACTCTTGTTCAACCTCCGGCTTACCCTCGACGAAATCGGATGACAAACCGATTGGCAGCATATCCGCAAACAACGGAATATCTTCGACATAGATCTCAAGGTCGACGTAGACCCCATCATCTTTGACATGAAGGACAGCGATATTTGGGGCGACTTCTGAGCCGTTAGTCAGAACGACATCTGCCGATACGGCCTGTGCACCTGAGGCCATCAGGCTCAGCATCAGGAATAGTCGGTACAGATACTGCCAAATCGGAATTTTGTTCACTCCTGAACGTTAATTATCCGGCATTGGCGGTGGCGTGTAACCCTCCCATTTTCCCGCTTTGACTTTGTCCGACGGTTCTTTTTCTTTTGAACGCGGGGCATTGATGTACTCGTCGCTTACAGCTGGTGGCAACGCATAGTCATCAACACTCGCTTCTCGAACAACGATCTGATCCTTAGTTACGTTGATCACCTGTAGATCTCGCGCCAGCGTGAGCGGTCCATCGTATGTCGAACGGACACCTTCCAGGATTGCCTGATAGTTTTCGGGCGAAAGAACAGAGTGATACCCTAGGGCCATGCGTGGCTCGACAGCGGACATAACTTTGCCGAAAGCCGCAGGTTCCGTATGAACGCGCGTAGCTACATAAGTCGCTTGTTTCATGTCCCAGCCAAAATAAGGGGCTAGCGCATCCGGTGGTAGAAACGCCTCGTGAGAAGCGAGGTCCGCCCCTTTGGCATATTCGACATACCACTTGTTCGGGTAAGTATCGCCACCAAAGACGTATTTCAGCCCATTCCATTCCAGAGAGTAGCTCACGGAACCATCAAGGCTGTGGATCGCAGGCCAGGACCGGATCGTGACATCGTTCTCCTGATAGACGATCTCGTTTTCCTGCATGTAGTCGAATTCGGTGACATCAAGCTTTGCTCCATCGTCTGGCAGCGCGCCCGTTCGCGTGGCCAAGTCCCAGGCATAGGCTTTGGACATGCCTTCAACATAGGCTTTGGTGCCCAGTTCATCTTCCGATCCGGACGGGCCGAAGATGCGGAGCGGGGTATATCTACCCGAAAGCCAACCCCCAACGTGGAGGCCCATGAAGTCTCCAACGTGATCAACATGCAAATGGCTGAAGAAGACCTTGTCGACCTTTGCAAAGTCCGGTCGCAGCGAAAACAGGTTTCCCGTTGCGCCAGTTCCTACGTCAAACAGAAAGACGTCCCCATTCCCAAGTTCCACATAAAACGAAATAGAAACTGCGGACTTGGTTTGGTTTGGCATCCCTGTACCCAATGCCGTGATACGCATCTCATCCTCTCCGAGGATTTCAGTGTTAGGAAAGTAAGACGCGGGATAAACACCGTTTTCGATTGCACTGGCACTTCGACCTGTCGGCAAGGCGTTTTGCGCCGTGGCTGTGCCAGCCAGTGTCATACCTAAGGCCATCAATGTGCCGGCTGCGGTTTTCACTAAGTTATTCATTGATCCCCCCCTTCAAAGCGAAGCCTCTCAAGAGAACACGAATTCGTGAACCCCTCGTTCACCATAGACATCTCTACGGTAAGTCCATAGACTGCTCTATGTCAAACAAAGAATGCTGTAATCTGAATGTCAGAATCTATCGCTCGAAACTCACCAAAAAACGCCGCGACCAAGGAAGACTGGATATTGCTGGCCTACAAAGTACTCAATGAGGGCGGCGTTTCTGCGATAAAGGTCGTGCCAATGGCAAAGCGACTGAACCTGACAAGCGGCAGCTTTTACTGGCATTTCAAAAACGTCAGTAAGCTTTTGGATGAGGTTCTCAGATATTGGGAACAGGAACTGACTGACAACGTGATCACAAAGGCAAAGACATTTGGCGGCACCCCGGAAGACCGCATTCTTCTTCTTATGAAAAAGGTCATTGAAGAGGACGCCGCTTTGCCAGATCACGCTGTCTCAGTGTGGGCGAATACCGATGAGAAAGTAAGAGAGGCGTATCAAAGAACCATCGGCAAACGATTCCAGTTCGCCGCCTGGATGTTTGAACAGGCCGGGTTTTCGAAAGAAGAGGCGAAAGCGCGTGGAAGATTGATGGTTACTTCGCTGATGGGTGACTCCTCGACCGGTCTGAAAGCGCGAGGCGATTGGGAAAAGGTTATAGAGCGGGAACATGCAATTCTTGTCGGAAAGAAGAAGATAGAATAAAAGTATTGTCCGGCATTGTGAGTTTGCTCGAAACGGACCGCCAGTTTCAAATTGCACTGTAGGAAGATCACACGCAACAATGCCAGATGCCGACGTTCAGTATGTGACCATCAAGGTCCGCTTCGTCCGCATTGCAGACCTTGGGCGTTATTAACTGAATGTCCGCATTGAGCCCAAGGGAGACACCCTGCTTCTGTCAAGTTCGCAACTGCGGCATCCCGCAGTGACTCTTGGCCAGCCGCAGGCAGCATTAGAACCGGACGTTCGTTTGGTCCGCAGCGAAGACTGAAGGGGTCGTGTCTGCAACGCGGACGTTTCTGCCGGTCGCTGATGCAGCCAAATCACCTTGATTGCTCAGCTGGATTGCCGGGTCAGAGATCAAAACCGCCAGCATCAAAGCCGCCGTCAAACCCTCCGAAATCGCCGCCGCCAAAATCGGGTTCCGGGAGCGGAACCGCAATTGGCGGGCTGGGTTCGATCGGCAAGCCGGGCTCAGGTGGTAAGACATCGGGCGGCAGAACGCCCGGCGGGCGCGGATAGTAACCACCCCAGCGCCACCAGGGGCCACGACCATAGCCGACATGGACGGAAACGCCGGTCCGCACGTTGGGCTGGCCAGTGTTAGGCTCGCAGGCGGTCAGTGCGAAGGTCGCAGCGACAAGAGACACGGGCAAGGTCAGGCGCAGTATGGGCACCATCATGCCGCACCTCCGATCAGCGACACCCCAACCGCCGCGCCGGTGGGATCGAGCAGCACGGCTGCATCTTCGGCGACGGTCAGCGGGCCTCCGCCCAGTTCCTGAGACCGGGCAATGGCCCGACCGATATCCGAGACACCAACGTAGGGCAGCCATGTCGGTTCCGCTTTGCGTCGGGATATCCGCACCAACCCGCCACGGACGGCGCCACCGCTGGAAAAGACGGTTTGACCATTCTTCTGCGCGGTCTCCCATCCGGCGAGCGCGTGATAGAAAGACCGGGCCCGGCTGGGGTTGTCAGTCAGAAGATCGGCCCAGTACCATGTGTTCTCCCGCAGTGAACCGTTCAGCGGGAACCCGCCCGGCCCGTCATACAGCACCAGCAACGCCCCGCTTGAGTCGCGAATGGTCGAGAACGTCCCGGCAGATGTGGCGAAGGGAGACCTGACCTGCTTGCCACCCCTGCCCAGGGCAATCTTCGTTGCGGCGATGGTATCGACGACGGTCAGCACGGGGACCCATTGCGACGGAAACTCGACATCAGAGCCCGCATCGGCAGAAGCGATCACACCGCCCAGCGCCTCTCCACCTCCGCTGACAGGAATATACCCGTCACTGGCCGGGGATCCGAATTGCCAGCCGAACATGCCGCCATAAAAGGACTTCGCCGCATCAGGGTCGCTGGTGATCAGATCAAACCAAGCAAAACTGCCGGGCACGATACTTTGACGCGTAGCGGCGCATCCGGCGATTAGCAGTGCCGACGCAGCCAGGGAAGTTCCCAGCATCATTCTGCGGTTCATCATCAAATCAGATCCCAACAATTCACTTTGGTCGAACTCGGTGAGTTAATCAGGCCGGCTCCGCCAAATCAACCGTCACTTGACGGTCAGTCGGGGTTCGGTTTCCAAGGAAATCTACCCGAGCGGCATTTCAGCAATCGGCGATTACGGCCGCATGTGAAACATCCGACGGCCGTGCAGTGAATGGCCGGATTGGTTTTGGACCTTTTGCACGATTCGAATGTCCGGTTTTTGGAAATCATGCCGCGCCGCCGCGGACAACACAGTGAATCGGTCGAGCAATCAAGGTGTTTTTCGCTGCGGACGCATCAGGCAGCTCCGTCCGCACTGCGGTCATTGATACGCTACGCAGCGAAAGACTGCTTTGAGCCCAAACCGGACACTGGTTCGCTACGCAGCATTCATCAATTTGGGCGGGAAGCGGACTTTCGCGGCACCTGCAAAGAGTAGGATTCGTCGCGGGGAAGCGGACATCCAGTTTGTGCCATGACAGCCAAATTGGTTGGACTATCAGAAGGGCACGCATTGTCGGGACTTCGTGACATCCGTTAGACTGTGAACAGGAGGGTCCTATGCAGCGCCGACTCGCCGCGATCATGGCTGCCGATGTCGTTGGGTATTCGTCGTTGATGGGCAGCGACGAGGCAGGGGTATTGTCCGCCCTGAAAACTCTGCGTTCAGAGATTTTTGATCCCGCAATTGCAAGACATCACGGGCGCCTCGTCAAGCTGATGGGGGATGGTGCTCTTGTCGAATTTGCTTCGGTTGTCGATGCCGTAAACTGTGGTGTCGAGATCCAGCGGACAATGGCTGAGGCTGCTCCGACCCTCGCCAACGGGTCGCAGTTGCAACTTCGGATCGGGATTAACCTCGGTGATGTCATGATCGCTGATGGGGACCTCTATGGTGACGGGGTGAATGTTGCCTCCCGCATTGAAGGTCTGGCTGATCCAGGCGGCGTCGCGGTTTCTGAGAGTGTCGCACAGCAGGCAATGGGCAAGGTAGATGCCGAATTTGAGGATCTCGGCCCGAAAACACTAAAGAACATCGCTGAACCGGTTCGGGTTTTCCGCGTTATGCCTGTTAGATCGCCCGCATCCATACGGCGATCAAACAAGCTTCCATTGATGACCGGTGCATTGGTGCTGGTTGGTCTGGGGGCTGTAGGCTTGTTAACATGGTGGATCGGCTTTGATCACGAGCCGCCCGAGGCAATGACCTTTGATGAAGCCGCTCTGTTAACAGAGCCAACAGGTCCGACCGTTGCGGTTCTGCCGTTTCAAAACCTTAGCAATACGGACGCCCGCGATTTATTGGCTGTTGGCATTGGCGAAGACATCATCGTTGAGTTGGGGAGTTACCAGGACCTCAATGTGCTGTCCCGCCAATCCACCCATTCCGTTGGATCGGACGAAAGTGACCCGCGCAGTATCCGGCAGAAATTCGGAGCGGACTATGTGCTGGAAGGTTCGGTTCGGCAGGTTGCAGATCGCCTGCGTGTGACCGCGCGGCTGATTGATACTTCAACAGGCCTTCAGGTCTGGTCGGATGCGTATGACGAAAGCCTCACAACCTCCAATATTCTCGACGTTCAGTTGCACATTACGGAAAAGGTCGCCTCTGCCGTGGGTGATGCAGGCGGGGCCATCAAGCGGATTCACGCAGGACACGCGCGCGCGAAGCCTCCGGAAAACCTGTCGTCTTACGAATGTTCGCTTTTGCGTGTCGGGTTCATGAACCGGCGTGACATGCAAAAGCGCGTTCGCGCCTGTATCGAGCGGGTCGTGGAAGAGGAGCCCAATTACTGGCGCGGTTGGGCGCAGTTGTCCGAGGCGCTTCAGACTGACGTCAAGTTTTTCACCGGCTTGTACGAAGGAACGCAGGAAGAAAAAATTGCCCGGGCCGAGGACGCCGCTCGTAAGGCAGTTTCACTCAATCCCTATTCTGCGCGCAGTCATTTTCTGTTGGCGCTTGCCCTGCAGCTTCAACGCAATCTCGACGGGTTTTTCTCATCAGCCGAGACCGCGCTTTCACTGGGGACGGACCGGTATCTGCAGGGGCAGATCGGCTATGAATTCATTTGGTCAGGGCGTTTGGATTTGGGTGCCGCACTTGTTGAAAACGCCATTGCACTTGATCCCAACGCAGCCGACCCAAACTGGTATCAAGCGCTTGCTGAGTATCATTTCTTGAATGGAAATTACGAAACGGCATTGGAAATTTACCGCAAAGGGGCGCAGTCTGACCTGTGGTGGTCGGTTTCCATCGAGGTCGCGATTTTGGCCGAGCTTGGTCCGCACAGTGCCGCTGTTGCGGCGAGAGACCGGCTCTACAAAATCCGGCCAGGCATTAAAATTGCAGACATTGTATGGGTGTATCGGCGCTTTGCGCGACCCGATGAGCTCATTCTTCCTTTTGTTGAAGCTTATCGAACTGTAGGAATGCCGGAAGGACAGTATGCCCCTTTGGATGTGGAGAGCGGGGGTTAACGTACGTAGCTATCGGTATGGAGATGGTGCGGATAAGATTGATCACAAATAACTCAGCCTTACTCGGGCACTCCCGCCTTTTGCAGGCTTGCCAGCCAGATCCGCCGGTTTTCGGGATGGTTTTTTGATCCTGCGAATTGCCTGCGCATCGCGGAAATTGACAGTTTCGGGTTGATCTCAAGTGCATCTTTAACAGCCTCTTGGGCATCGTCTTGTCTGCCCATCTCGGCAAGAGTGGCCGCGCTCAACAGGTGGTGAAACAGTCGCCAAGTATTGCTTGTTGCCACCGCGCCCAACTGCCGGGCTGCGTCCAGCGCTTCTTCGTAGCGTTCCAGGTGAAACAGTATATGACCCTGGTAAAAGTACATGTTTTGCAACATCGGGTCTCGCGGGCTTAACCGGATCGCCATCTCTATCTCAGGCAGGGCAAGGTTTTGCATGCGGAACCAGTCATAAGTATGTGCCAATTCCAGCCGTATACGTGCATCATTGGGGTTGAGCGCGACAGCGCGTTCGAGATTTGCGATGGCTGGATCGGCCTCTCCGGTAAAGCGGTAGATATAACCAAGGGCCGCATGCGCCTGCGCGTCCTGATCGTCCAGTTCAATTGCTCGCTTGGCCGCTTCAGCTGCGGCAATCAACGTGTCCTGAGGAGTATCTGACCACTGAAAGAAGAATATCGTTCCCAGCGCGCGGGCCAACAGGCTGTGCGCTGCCGCGAATTCCGGATCGGCTGCGATGGCGGACTGTGCAAACGTCACCGCGTCGTGCTGGGCCTCTTGCGAAAACACGGCCTGCCGCGCCCGGCCGCGCAAATACAGATCCCAAGCACCCATGTCTTCGGTCGGTTTTTCCTGCGACCGTGCTTCGCCGGACTGATATATCTCAGGCAACAACTGGCCGGCGATGGCCCGGCTGATCTCGTCTTGAATATTAAAGACATCCGTTACCTGACGATCAAAAACCTCGGCCCAGATGGTTTCGGCGCTGTCGACATCAATAAGTTCTCCGCTGATGCGCATCTGACCGTCGGCCCTTCGGACGCTGCCGCGGACAACATAGCCAACCCCAAGGTCGCGCGCGATTTCTATCGGGGTTACCTGATCCTTCGCGTAAGAGAACATCGTTGCGCTGGACACAACGAACAGTTCCCGATTGCGCGACAGATGCGCGATCAGGTCGTCGGTGAGACCATCGACGAAATACTGACCAGTTCTTTCGTCCCCGATATTGTCAAACTGCACAACGGCCAAAGAGGGTTTTCCGGTGTCCGGCAATCGCTGCCAGTCGGCAAATATTGAGAGCGACAGCATGGCGATTGCCAAAGCCAACAGAACACCCGCAATAAGAACGCCGCGTTTGGGCACCTGGGTAATGCGCTCAGGCGGTTCATCCGATGCAACCGGGGCCACAAATTGGAACCCGCGCTTTGGAAAGGTTTTGATGTAGTCTGAGCTTGCCGCAGTGTCGCCCAAGGCCTTGCGCACGGACCGAATGCGCGTGTTCAGCGCCGCATCGGTGATCGCGGCGCCGGCCCAAATCTCATCAATAATCTCTTGCTTGCTGACAATTCTATCTCGGTTCCTGACGAGAAATTCCAGCAATTGCAGGGCCTGAGGTTCCAGAGCAACCGCTTCGCCACAGCGGTTCAATCCCTGTGTCGCATCAAGTTGGAACTCCAAAAAACGGTACATACTGAAACTTACACTCCGCCATGTCCTTGGCTCAACGAAGTTTGCGGATTGTCAGATGAATGTCAGAAAAAATCAGATTCCGATCAAGCCCGGCGCGTTCGCCCGGCGTAACGTTTCCGGGGGTTAGCGTTCCGTAGCATTACTCAAAAAAATAAGGAGATTGGATATGGCCCAACTGAAAAAACTTTGCATCGCGGCTGCGGTCGCTCTGGCGGGGAGCACTGCATTGGCTGAAACGGATCTTGAGGCGGCGTTGGATAACGGTGCCGAGCGCCTCAATGCCGATCAGATCGCAGAGCTTCTGATCGGAAATACTGTCACAGCCACCTCTGGAGAGAAGAGATTTCGCTTTTTCTATGACCCCAACAATATCGTGAGCGGAGAACTTACGAACGGTGGATGGAACGGTGCCGGCGCATTTGCCATCACCGATACAGATAAGGTTTGCGTTTCCATGGCAGCCGACAAGGGGCGCTATCGCTGTATGACAGTTCTACGTGTCGGGGACACGGTGCATAAGTTCAGTGCCGACGGAAAGAGAACTTTCGAGCTGCACAGCTTTGAACCGTCTACCGGTCTCTGAGTTTCGGTTTCAAACTGGTTCTTACACTGGACCTGCCATTTTTTTTGGCTAAGGAGAAATGGCAGGCACGAAATCAGCTGCCCTGTTCTCCATGCGCGGTGAATGTCCGACTTGAGCGGAAATGGTTTGTCATAGGTCGAACACTTCCGGTGTCCGCTAAGGACCGGGCGTGTAGCCTTAGATTGGAGGTACGGCTCGCACGGTGACCAACTGTCTGGCCGCGACCCTTTCGCGATGTATCATATACAGCCCCGCACCGATGATGATCGCAATGCCAAGCAGACTAAGCGCGTTCGGGAAGTCGTTGAAGACAAGATAGCCGAACAAGGTCGCCACAGGCAGCTCAAAATACTGCAGCGGCGCCAGCGTGACAGAAGGCGCAAAAGACAGCGCATAGGTCATCATCATGTGGCTCACCGTCGCGAAAAAGCCAGCGCCCAAAAGCCACAACAACGCGATGTCTGTCGGCCAAACGGGATCAAACAAATCAGAGCCGGAACCTTGCGCAACAATTAGAGCTGGAATGCAAAACAGGCTGGCGATCAGGCCGGTGTGGAATTGCAGGGTCACAGGGTGCACCCGACGCGACAACCCCCGGGTCAAAAGAATGTAGAAAGCGAAGGCAACTGCCGTGCCAAGCGGAATAATGGCAACCGCGCCGAAAGCTGCGAAACTGGGCTGTATGACGAACAACACCCCGACAAACCCCACAAGCGCCGCGCCTACGCGACGCGGGCCGACGTCTTCACCAAGATAGAACTTGCCGACCAACAAGACGATGAAAGGGGCAACGAACACGATTGCCAGCGCATCGGCAAGGGGCATCACCCGGATTGCGGCAATGAAGCAAAATGTTGCGAACACCAGCAGCAATGAGCGGAAAACCAGCACCATCACCTGACCTTTCGCCACGCGCAACGACAGCCCCATTATCCAGATGAAAGGCGCCATTAGCGCGCACTGCACCACAAACCGAGCAGCCGTAATCTGCCCAACCGGCACACTGGTCGACGCGAGTTTCGCAGACACGTCCAGCAAAGGAGCGGTTAGGCAAAACCCCAGCATCAGCGCAACGCCGACAAGGGTGCGATCCGGAGATTGAGGTATGGGTTCAGCAGAGGTCATCGTTTCATTTAGAGATGTCGCCAAATGCGTGTCTGTTCTCAATACGACCACAGACAAAAGTCCCACAATCCACGAGTTCGGGTTGAATTGGATATAGCGCTCGTGGCGAATGTCTCCTCTGAAGGGCCGCACAGCCACATCAGGTGGCCGGGCCAAGGGGCAGCTAAGGGCCGAAAGCCACCATTGCTGTCCATGGGAGTTCTCTTGTGGGGGCAACTCTACTCGGACATTGGTAATGTGTCTTCACTTCCCAGAATTTTGAAACAGATCCAAAAAGCTTTGTGAAAACATCAAAATCAGGCAAGCTGAGTCCGGGGAGAATTGTGCATGCCTGATGTCGCAAGCTGGCTGGCTGAACTCGGCTTAGAAAAGTACGCAAGGGATTTCGACGACGTCGAAATCGATTTTGAAACTCTTCCAGAGTTAACAGAGGAAGACCTCGTAGAGCTAGGTTTGCCACTTGGCCCAAAACGCAAGGTTTGGGCTGCTATCCAACGCCTTAATGGAGAGCTGAAGGAGCAGTCAGAGCGTGCCTTTGCGCCGGCCGAAAATGGCGGTGACAGTACGCCAAGCTCCGAAGGTGAGCGAAGGCAACTCACCGTGATGTTTGTGGATCTGGTGGGATCAACGGCCCTTTCGGCGCAACTGGATGCCGAAGAAATGTCCACCATTATCAGGACCTATCAAAATGCGGTTGCCGGTGAAATTGCTCGCTTCGAAGGTCACGTCGCCAAGTTCATGGGAGACGGTGTCATTGGTTATTTCGGCTGGCCCAGGGCGCATGAGGACGAAGCCGAAAGAGCGGTGCGGGCAGGCCTTGCGATTGTTCGAGCCGTGGGAAATCTCAATGTAGGGGGGCAAATGATCTCCTGCAGGGTCGGAATTGCAACCGGTATTGTTGTCGTCGGCGAGCTTGTGGGAAGAGGCACGGCGCTGGAACAAACGGTTGTAGGCGACGCACCGAACCTCGCGGCACGGCTTGAAGCACAAGCGGGTTCCGGAGAAGTTTTGGTTTCAGAGGCAACACAGGCTCTGATCACCGGCGCTTTTGAAATGGAAGTGACAGAACCTTTGTCGCTGAAAGGAATTGACGGACCGGTGGCGGCCTACAGAGTTCTTGGCGAACAGGATCAGGAAAGCCGCTTTTCACTGCGCTCGGACGGCATGACGCCTCCACTGGTGGGTAGGGACCAGGAACTGGCACTGTTGCTTGAGCGATGGAAAACGGCACGTGACGGAGAGGGGCAAGTTGTACTTCTGGTTGGCGAAGCTGGAATCGGTAAGTCGCGCATCATGCGCGCCCTGGAAGACGCGATTGGAAACGAGTCACACACGCGGTTGATGTATCAGTGTTCTCCCTTTCACGGTGACACTGCGTTCTGGCCCGTCACCCAGCAATTGCACCGCGCTGCGAGGTGGTCCCGGGACGATGACAACGAAGCGCGGCTGACCAAGCTTGAATCACTTTTTGACCGTAATGACATGCCAATCATCGCGAAACTGCTTGGCCTGGACGGAGCCGAACGATACGGCACAAGTGATCTTTCGCCTGCCGCGTTGCGTTCCAAGACGTTGAACGTCCTGTCCCGGCAGGTTCTGAAGTTGGCCAGGCAACAACCTGTGGCATTTTTTCTTGAAGACGCGCATTGGATTGATCCGACGACACTGGAATTACTGGAATTGACAATTGACGCGATCGAGGATGCGCCGGTGTTGATCGTGTTGACATCGCGCCCGGATAATCAGCCCGATCTCGCGGCGCATCCACATGCCACGCGACTGGCGTTGAACCGACTGGGCCGCGCAGGTGTTGATGCAATTGTCGAACGACTTGGCGGACGAAAGCTGAACCGCGAGACAGTAGAGGCGATCATTGAGCGGACAGATGGCATCCCCTTGTTCGTGGAAGAACTTACCAAGGCGGTGGTTGAGAGTGGTCAAACGGCAATTCCCGCTTCGCTCCACGACTCGCTAATGGCGCGGCTAGACCGCACGCCAAAGATCAAGGAGATCGCGCAATCAGCGGCCTGTATAGGACGAGAGTTTGATCTGGGCCTTTTGGTGGTTGCGATAGAAGGCAAAGAGGACGAGTTGCGGGAAGGTCTGGCAGGATTGGCATCGGCCGAGTTGGTATTTCGACGCGGTGTGGGCGAAAACGAACGATATGTATTTAAGCATGCGCTGGTGCGCGATGCAGCCTATGAAAGCCTTCTTTTGTCACGGCGGCGCGTGGTACATGAGCGGCTTGCCGGAGCACTTGAAAATGTTGCGCCACCAGAAATTGTTGCTCGTCACGCCGAGGCTGCCGGTCTGACTGACAAAGCCATAGAGCTATACCGCGAAGCTGGCAGCTTAGCTGTTAAACGTCCGGCTTTTCGCGAGGCTGCGTCGCATTACCAATCTGCTCTGCGTTTGCTTGAGCAGGAAGGAAACAGGCATAGCGAGGCGTTGTCAGTTGCAGCAAAGCACAGTGTGACATTGATCGGTGCGGAAGGCTACACCGCCAATGAAACGATAAAGGCTTTTGAACGCGCGCGCCAATTGCTTGATGGATTTGATGATGCGCCTGAATGGCCAGTCATACGATACGGAGAGTGGGTCAGTCGCTATGTCAGCGCCTCGCTGCCTGAAGCGGAAGCTATTGGGCACGCGGTTTTGAATGATATCGACATTAGTGATCAGCACAGGTTCCGAAGTGTCGCAAATCGAATGGTCGCGACTTCAAAGACAATGATGGGCAGGTTTACCGACAGTCTGCCGTATTACCAAAATGCCCTCAATGCCTACGATCCGTCGCGCGATTCCGATCAGGCTAACCGCTTCGGAACCGACGGAGGTGCGGCCGCGAACGTTTATCTGGCTTTGACGCACTGGTGCCTTGGCAACATTGATAGCGCATATTCTCACGCTGAAAACGCAACTGCGACCGGGGATCAACCTGGGCATCCTGCGCTCAGCCGTGCTTACATTCTGGGTCATATTTGTTACCTGAAATATTTGAACCACGACGCCGACGCCCTTCAATGGTCAAACAATGTGCTTGCTGTCGCGGATCAGGCACAGATCGATATCTGGCGCAGGATTGGCCTGACAACACGTGCTGCTATTTACGCGGATCGTGGCGATTTTGAAGCGGCCCTGGTAGATGCCGATGACTGTCTTGCAGCGCTGATCAAGGCGAATACGCTATTGTTCACTGGTTTTCCAATGCGCGCAAGAGCACGTGCCTATATCGGTCTAGGAAAGCTGGACCAGGCCGAAAATGCACTCGCGGCAATCGAACCGATGATGGAAAGAACCAGCCAGAGGTGGGATGAGGCGGATACTTATTGTGCCAGAGCGGAACTCGCCATGGCGTTTGGCGATCCTGATAAAGCGGAAAGATGTTACCGTGAAGCCATCAGGATAGCTCAGGGGCAGTCCGCGCTTAGCTGGGAAAGACGCGCGGCTATCCCGCTCGCTCATTTGATGGCAGACCGCGGGGCCATATCAGAAGCACTTAAGCTATTGGCTGACGTGCAGAACAAGTTTCCCAATCGCGTTCAGTGTAGCGATCACAACGCAGCATTAGAGCTCCTCACTATTCTGGAGAGGTCTTAATCACTCGTGTCATCGAACCCAGTGAAAATAAGATTTAGCTTGAAGTAGAACAAACGTAGTCTCGCCGGTCTTGTCAGAAGAACTTGGCTTCTGGCGTGTAGCTACCATCATCTGGTCCTCTGTTTCCTGACCTGACCGTGGCGCAGGTGACCAAGGGGTTCGCGCGACTGCGACGGCAACTGTGTCTGGAGCGGCCGGGATTGGTGTTTCACTCGACCCGCAAGTGGTTCATCACCCAGTGCGAGCGAACCGGTGTGCCTGAGCACTTCACAGCCTCTCTGGTCGGGCACAAGTCGGCACGGTCGGAGAACGGGATTACCTACGGCATCTACTCGGCTGGTATTAGCGACGAGCAACGTCGGTCGATCGTTGACCAGATACGGCTTCCGGCATGAGCTTCCCAGACATCGACGCGTTCGAGGAACGGGCTGCTATTGCTGAATTCGATGGCGGGTGCACCCGTAGAGCGGCAGAAGATCTGGCGGCTCGTGCTCAGGGGTTCCGAGACGCTGAAGCCTACTGGCAATGGCTGGCTGACTATGTCGTCAACCGAAGACCACCTTCATAGACAGAGCCCTCGGCGGCCCTTAGCGGGTTGCCGGGGGATCTCTGCTTTATTTTCTTTTTTTGCCGAAGTCGATGTTGGTCGTAGGTGGCGGAATGAACGTAATGCGGACGTAATGGACGTTGTTCCGGGACGCCCCACCTTTTTGATTATCAGCTTTTTTACTTTGATTGGAAGATGGCCTTCTATTGCCAAAAGCCTCTGTGCCCCTCGGCAACTTCATCCTCGATTTCAGAGAAGGGCCCACGGGTTTCAACGTGGCGCTGACCGACGCTGAAGACGGCCTCACAGGGCATATCCAGTGTCAGGTTTTCCTGATTGTCACCTGTCAAGACAGCCAAACGCTTTTCGGTCATACCATAGACGACTGTTCCGATCCCCGCCCAATAGCAAGCTCCCGCGCACATGCAGCAAGGTTCTACCGAAGAATATAGTGTACATTTTTCAAGGAATTCAGAATCATAAAGACGGCTCGCCTCTCGTGCGACATTCAATTCGGCGTGGCCTACCCCCTTATAATCTTTGTAGCTGTTGCCGGAGCGGATGAGGACATCTCCGTTGGGATCAACCAGTGTCGCACCGAAAGGGTGATTGCCAGCCTGACGACTTTCTTTTGCAATCCGGATTGTCTCGCGTAAGTGCTGAAGGTCGAGTTCTCTCATATCGGTCTCCTGCGGATTGATTATCAACAGCGAAGATTTCTATTCGTGCCGCAATGTCAGTATAATCGTACTTATAATCGGGCCTCTACGGGCAGAGTGACTAAGTGTTTCGCTATGGGCTCAGTGCGGTCATCCAGAAGACTCTTTTTAACGACCGGTGTACGGACAAGCCCGACGTTCGCGCTTCGGGCATCCCGGCAAGAAAATGTATTCAATAGTTGTCTGAGCACGAGTTATGATCGGCCATTATGGACATCAATTATATCACGATAGAGTCGGACACACCCGGGCAAACGCTTTCACTACGTATCGTCAAGTTCCAAGGCTCAGAGGGTAACCCGTCCGTTTACATACAGGCCGCACTTCACGCCAATGAGATGCCAGGCGTTGTCGCAATTGACCGGCTGATCCCTCGCATTGCGGAAGCCGAAGGAAGTGGGCGTTTGGCCGGAAACGTTACGCTGGTACCCTACGCCAACCCGATTGGACTTGCTCAAGGCGTGTACGGAGAAACACTGGGACGCTTTGACCTCTACGGCAGAGTTAACTTCAACCGATCATTTCCAACCGGGACGTTGGAGGAAATGTCGTGCAAGCCCGCTGCTGATCGCCTGAAAGCAACCCTGATTGAAATGGCCGTAGCAGCGGATGTCGTGCTGGACCTTCATTGCGATGATGAGGGACCGATTTATCTTTACGTTCCTGAGCGTCAGCTGAACGAAGGTCTCCGCCTTGCCCGGGCAATGCAGGCGAGCGTTATTCTGACTGACGCCAATGATGATCCCGTTTCCTTCGATCTCGCCGTGGGGAGGCGATGGGCAGCAGAAAACCGCGAGGAAGACAAACGTTTCGCAGCGACAATAGAACTACGTGGAATGATGGATGTTACACCTGAATTGGCCCACCAGGACGCAGACGGTATTTACAGGTATTTGGTCGAACTTGGGGCCATTGTCGATGAGATTGCTGACATCAATCCAAATGACCCGATTGTCGGTGATGTTGATGAAGCTGTTCTAATCTCGACGCCGGAGGCTGGTGCTGTTCTTTACGACGTTGATGTCGGTGATTGGGTCAAGGAAGGACAGCGACTTGCGGTAGTCGTCTCCGAACCAAGTACGAAAGGTCAAGAAATATTATCTCCTTTCGACGGGCAGGCAATGACACGGCGAGATCGACGGTTTGTTCGTGTGGGCGACGATGTCATCAAGGTTCTGCGTCATCCACTACCTTAGACCTTCGGTTTTTGTTGAAGATTGATGCACAAGAAGGGCTCCCATCAGTCATTCGCAGCACTAGGATCGAACGTCCACACCCCCGAACCGCCAACACCAGCAACCACCCGTCAGCCCCCGGAACGACTCGTCAGCGGGTCGTCAGCGCCAGTGAACGGTCACTCTAGCGGTCAGAAATGCCCCCGAAACCGCCACTCGCCAAGTGTGCTTGCGTCCATGTGAAAAAGTATGACGAACTCGACAAATTAGAAGTTTGATATGCATCAACGCGCTGCACGTCACTGACCAATAGTATCAACACCCAGCACAAATTTAATGCGAGTAGTCGGTTCTTGGAGCCACTCCGCAAGGAGAACGCGCGAAGGGAGAAGATGCGACGGCGACAGCTGCTAATGGGGATGACCGCGTCGGGCTTTGTGGGCTTGTCCGGCTGCGAGGCGATGGGCGAGCATTCTCAACAACCTAATGCAGAGCAAAGTTTTTTGCTCAATAAATACTATCTCGACGGAGTGACCGAGTTAGGAGGCTATTTCATTGGGTATTTCGCTGCACTTAAGTTTGGGCAGCTTTCTCTGTGTTACGGTGACACCCTTCACTCATCGGAGTTTCGGGGCCTGAGGCCGGGTCCGAGTCGCATTTGTGGCTCCAGTCCCGTTCCAAGTGCAGAGGCAGTGACTTGGCGTCATTCCGAATTGGGTGTCGACGGCTTGTGGCGCCCTTTGTCCCCGCCAATAAAGAGTCAACTTCTCGCTACAGCAGAGGGACAGGTTGGCTGGAGCTGCCTGCAACCGAGCTCAAGGGTAAAACTGAAAACCTCGGACGGTTCGGAGCTGCAAGCACTTGGCTGCTGCGAGTACCTGAGCATGACAATTCCGCCGTGGCGACTTGGCATGAAGGAATTGGTCTGGGGCAGGTTCGTTTCCGAGAAGAACTCCGTTGTATGGTTGAAGTGGAGCGGCGAGCATCAAAGGCGTCTGCTCTTCTGGAATGGTGTTCGTGCAGCGCCTCAAAGCATTGCGCATGATCAGGTCGTGTCCAACGATTTCTCAGTGGCTATTTCATCCGACACAACACTGCGAGCCGGACATCTAGGTTCAGAGATTCTCTCGAAAGTGCCAGTCGTAAAGAAGCTTGCTCCCGTCGCATTGCTCAATGTTCACGAGCACAAAAGACTTGCTCGCGGCACTTTAGAAGCGCGTGGTGGCCAATATGATAAAGGATGGATAATCCATGAAACAGTCGTCTGGCCTGATTGATCGGGTGATGTGGGGGAAGCTGGTATATGGTGTTTTGTTCTGCGTGATCATACCCGCCTATATAGCTTTCTGGGCTACTCGCCTCGAATTCCTTTCATTGCCAGCTGTCCCAGATGCCCCAAGCGTGGGTCTGATCCTTTTAGGGCTCGGCATAACGTTCATGGTCTCGGGGATTACAGCATTATGGGTGCATGGGGGTGGCTTGCCGATGAATGCCTACCCGCCCTCGCGTTTTGTTAGGCAAGGGATTTATAGATGGATGAGCGAGCCAATCTACATTGGCTTTGTTTTGGGCTGCTTCGGCGTTTCAATTGCCCTGAACTCCCCGGCGGGTCTCTGGGTTGTTTCACCTGTCGTTGGCCTAGCATGTGCTGCTCTGGTGTACGGGTATGAAAGGCCGGACTTGGTTCGTCGGTTCGGCGGGCAGTATGCACCGCCCTGGTTACGTCTGCCTCCGTCTGATATGGAAACGCCGACGCTTCAGGATATCGTTTCCGTTGTTGTACTGGTCTTCGGCCCTTGGTTAATCTTGTACGAGACGGTTGAGCTCATTGGCGTCGTACCACCGGTACTGCACTCAACCCTCCCTTTTGAAGAAGGCCTGCCAGTCTGGGGGTTTTCGACTGTAGTCTACATGACAATTTATCCTCTCGTTGTTCTAGCTCCACTGGTCGCTCAGCAACGAGATCATTTGCACGATTTCGCGCTCGGAGGACTAATTGCGACCGCGATCATCATCCCTTTCTACTTAACAATACCTATCATCGCGGAGTTCCGCGAAGTCTCCGCTGATGCTGCATTCAGCAAGCTTTTGTTGTGGCAGCAGCAGTTCGATCGGCCGGTGACCGCTCTGCCTGCATTTCATATAGTTTGGCTACTGCTGGCAATTCGTCTGTATGGCCAAGCCTACCCGAGTGCTCGATTCCTATTCTGGACGGTTGGGATTCTTATCTTCGCTAGTTGCTGGACGACAGGTATGCACGCGTTGCTAGACTTGTTTGCAGGCATGGCGGTGTATGCAGTTGTTTCTAAGCGGAATGAGATTTGGAAATACGTACTGCACGGATCTGAGCTGGTGGCAAACTCTTGGAAGGAGTGGCGTTTCGGACAAACTAGGGTCATAAATCACGGTCTATATGCGGGTTTAGCTGCGTCCGTTGGTTTTCTAATCGTTGGCTTCATAAGCGGTCCGAGCATGTTTTGGACGATTGCAATCATAGGTATTTCAACACTTTTGGGTGCCGGAATCTGGGGGCAGATACTTGTTGGCTCCCAAAAGCTTCTGCGTCCATTCGGCTACTATGGCGGTGTTCTGGGGGCCGCAGTTAGTTTGGCTTTCGCCAGCCTAGTATTAAGTCAGGAGGTCCTGCCAATCGCAGCAGCCCTGTCCGTCGCGGCGCCCTGGGTTCAGGCAATCGGTCGCTTTCGCTGTCTGATCCAGGGCTGCTGCCACGGGGCTCCGACATTCGAAGGAAACGGCATTCATTATCGGCATAAGCGATCGCGCGTCCTGCAAATCGCAGGGCTGGGTGGAAAGCCTCTCTACCCAACACCTGTGTTCTCAATGGTGAGTAACCTAGTGGTCGGATTGTTGACCCTGCGATTGCTCCTTATAGATGCACCGGCCACATTCATTGTCGGAACCTATCTCATGCTTAACGGCCTCGCGCGGTTCGTCGAGGAGGCTTACCGAGGTGAGCCCCAAACACAGGTGTTTGGCGGTCTAAAGGTTTATCAGTGGACAGCTCTTTGCAGTTTTCTGGTGGGAACAGCGTTCACCATGTTCCCTAGTGCAGCGGTAGGGACTCAGCATTTCGGGTTCACACCGATTGTTTGGTTAGGATCTGTAGCTCTGGGCGCATTGGTGACCATTGCGATGGGTGTTGATTGGCCAGAGTCCAGTCGGCGCTTCTCCCGGCTGATTTGAGCAATTCCATTACCGATTGGCACTAGGACAGTTTCGCGCATCAGGACTGTTGAAGCGGAATTGCGTGGCTTAACGACTTCTTCAGCGGTCGAGAATGACCCGTGCTCACTCGTCCTTCGTCCTCATGCTGCTTATCGCTTAGCTCAGCAAAATGCCCCCGAAACCGCCCCAGTTCCGGCCACCGGCTGGAAAAGTTGATAGGTTTCATCGGTCGGCAAGGTTTCCTACCACCCCAGCCAGGTCATCGGAACATCGAGACGTAGACACCCGTGGCAGCCGTTTGCTACGGAAAATGCCCCCGTTTATGCCCCAGTGGTTTCGGGTGTTCTGCCTCCCCCTGTCTCTTCCTCTTTCCTGACCTCTAGCAGGGGTTCTATGGGGCTGGGGAACAGGTATAAGTAATGAATAGAAACCGGAGGATAGAGAGACCCGAGTATCCTCGTTCCTGATCCATAATACACAGAGGGAGGAGGAGGTTATGGGGGAAATAGAGAACCCATGGCACTCGCGACCGATCGACGTTCACCGCTGGTCGGATCATCCAGAGGTGGCAGAGTTGGTCGACCGCATCTGGGACGGCTGGCGCTGAATGGGCTTGGAGAGGCATCTAGGCATGTCAGGTTCGAGCCCAAATGTGTAAGATGCTGCGTTCGGCTCGGGTGGCAGCGACCCGCAGTTTTCTGACTTTACGAGGCAAAGGCCGCTGGGCATTGCGGATCGGCACGACCGGCCCGATAGCGGCCATTCGACGGTCTGCAGCGGGTGGGGATTTGCGCTAAAGGTCCGCCCCGAACCAGTCAGTACCTGCCGGGATACATGCTCATCATACTTTGGACATCGGCATCGCTGGAGAAGGCGTCCGGGTTGCGGGAAAGAACCTCCCTGATGAATTCCCGCCGGGACCGGGCGTCATCGGGCTGCGTTTCCTCAGTGCGGGGGCGCAGGGCGAAGTTGAATACACGCTGGATGAAGCCAAGAGCCTTTTGAAGCGGCGGGACTGTGCGGGTGCTGGTCATGAATGCATTCATCTCTCGGGCCTTTTCTGCTGCTGCGAAGGCTCTCCCACTGTAGTGGCTGCGGGATTTTCGGGTATCGGCCGCGGCGATGTGCTATTCTACAAAAATGAAGAGCGCATTCCGGAGCTGGTCAGAAATCAGGGTCTTTCTTGCCGTCGTGCGCGCGGGGTCCACCTTGGCTGCCTCGCCCCAGCTCGGCATGGCCCAGCCAACTGTTGCACGCCGCATTGAGGCGCTTGAGCATGAGCTTGGCATAACCTTGTTCGAGCGGGACACGCGCGGCTTCCGGCCGACCGCAACAGCGCGAGCAATCCTGCAGAAGGCGGAAGAAATCGAAGCGGCGGCGATTTGCCTGGCCGAGACAGTCGAAACGTTGCACAGCACCAGACCGATCCGGATCACGGCCTATTCCGGCAACTTCTCGCCCCGGGTCGCAACGATCTTCAACGAGTTCTCTTTGCTCCGCCCCGATGTCAGCTTCGAATTCCTGCCCAGCGTCGAAGTCCTGGATTTATCGGCTGGCGAAGCGGACATAGCACTGCGCGTGACAAGAAGCCCTCCCCATCCGGACCTCATCTGCCGCAAGATAAGCACCGCGCGTTACGCGCTTTTCGGATCCCATTCATACGCCGAAAAACACGGGTTGCCGACCTCGGTAGAAGACTTGTTCAACCATACGTTTGTCAGCTTCCTACGTGAAGGTGTGCCGTCAGCCTTTCACGATTGGCTGATCCGCTATGCGGAACCTGATCAGATCAGGCTAACCTATTCCGAGCTGGACCTGATGCATGCCGCCATCCGGTCGGGTCATGGCCTTGGCATCATAAACGTGAAACTTGCCGAAAGCGATGACACGCTCATTCAATGCTTTGCGCCGCTCGAGGAGATGAACTCGGAGCATTTGATGCTGATTGCGCCAGAGGCTTATCGTCGCCCCGAAGTAAAGGCCTTCGCGAAATTCTTCGCGCCCCGCTATGCTGCCATTTTCAGGTAGAAGCTTCCCGTGAAACCGGAATAATGAATTGCGGCGGTCAACCACACTGATTGGGTTTTCATCCGCACACCGACTGTCTATGAATTGCGCCCCGAGCGACCGCTCTCCGGCTAGCCAGCCTACGCTTCCTCAAACGGAAATTCCCGTTGGTCACGTCCGATTCCGGCTAACTGCGGTTATAATCTCAACCGAGGCAGACGACCGCTCCGCCCGCATTTCGGTCGTTCGCCCAACCTCCTCCTCCCTCTGTGTATTTTGGATCAGGAAGGAGGGTACTCGGGTCTCTCTATCCCCCGGTTTCTATTCATTACTTATACCTGTTCCCCACCCCCATAGAACCCCTGCTAGATGTCAGGAAAGAGGAGAGGTCAGAGGGCGTCAGAACACCCGAAACCACCGGGGCATAAACGGGGGCATTTTCCGTAGCAAACGGGTGCCACGGGTGTCTACGTCTCGATGTTCCGATGACCTGGCTGGGGTGGTAGGAATCCTTGCCCACCGATGAAACCTAAGAGCTTTTCCAACCGGTGGCCGGAACTGGGGCGGTTTCGGGGGCATTTTACTGAGTGAAGCGACGGGCGGAATGGAGCGTCAGCGGGTCAGCACGGGGCATTTCTGACCGCTGGAGAGGCCGCTGACGGCCCAGCTTACGAGACCGCTCACTGGCGCTGAGACGACCGCTGACGAGTCGTGCCGGGGGGCTGACGGGGGTCGCTGGTGCTGGTGGCTTACACTAAAAAAAACCGACTTTTCCTCTCTCACCTGCAGGCCAAGCTATCCTTTTTCGTCAGAACTTGGGCAGACCACAGTTTTTTCCCATAAGCAGCTACCTTGCTCACCTCATAAAAAGCACCCTAACTTGTATCTTGCAACGGACGAAAAGCAATCACCGTCAAATCATCCATGCGCTCTTCATTCTTTCTGTAATCTTGGAAAGCATCTTCGATGGCCGCCAAAAGCTCTTCCGAGTTCGACCAACTGTCTTGCTTAACTATCGACATTAATCTTTGAACTCCAAAGGCTAAGCGCTTTTCGCCACCCAATTGGTCGATCAGGCCATCGGTAGAGATAATCAGATCAACAATTTGATCTAAGTGGATTACGTGCTCGATAAATTTTGGCCCTCTTGGGGTGTCCGCATAACCAATACTTTGTTTATCGCCTCGGATGCGATCAACGTTGGCCACCGACTTAACCAACAAAGACATGTGTGCCCCTGCGAACTTGGCTATCCCTTTGCTTGAGTCGATCTGGCAAATTGCTGCGTCCATACCGTCGTTTGAAGTCGAGTTTTCAGTGTCCTGGTTTAGGAGGGTGCGAGTTAAATCGCTCAGTTTCGATAAGGCCGAAGCGGGGCTGAGCCTGTCGTTTTCATAGTAAAGCCGCTCGAGAGTAGCGATCGCCAGCATGGTCATGAAGCCTCCTGGTACACCGTGACCCGTACAGTCAATTACGGCAAGCGTCGAAATCTGTCCTTCCGACCTGATCCAGTAGATGTCCCCACCGACCAAGTCGCGAGGCTCCCATTTGACCGCAAAATCGGCGAAGGCGCTCTGACACTGACTTGCAGTAGGCAACAACCCCTGCTGAATTCGCGTGGCATAGTTTACACTGTCGACGATCTGATGGTGCGCTTCACGTATCGCGTTGACGCGTTCGACCTCCCGCTCCAGCATTGAGTTGTAGCTTTGAACAACTTTACCAATCTCATCTTCTGATTGGTACGGGACCCTCTGTGGATCATCGTATAGTTCGAACTTTTCAATAGCTTTCAACATTTGACCGAGAGGTCTGTTGATAAGCCATAAAAATGCAGCAGCACCTGCTAAGATCAGCGCAAGGCCTCCGAGAATTCCCAAAAGAACCACAACTCCAACTTCAGTCTGCAACTCATTGTTCAGAATCTCCTGATCAATTCGTGCCAACATCATTGTCGACCCTGCTGCTGTCGGGACGGAAACGACGATATCCAAACCGGTTTTTTTTATCCTGTCACAACCTATGGCAGGCCAGGAGGCCAAGGTTTTGGAGCTTTCCTCCAGCTTTTGTTCGGCGCAAATTACATAAGGAAAACCAGAATAGACGGCCAGCAGGCTCGTCGCTTGTGTAAAGTTTCGTGCTTCAACCAACTCAGCCAGCGGCCTCGCAATACGGTTTGCAATCGTTGCCATTTCCGCTGCGACCTGGTCCGTTTGAGCTTGTCTTTTGAAGTCATAATAAAAAAGAAGCACCACGGCATTAAATACACCCCCGATCAAGAGGGTCGCGAGAATGTGCTTTAGGAAGATGCGGCGACTTAAGAAGGCCCTGAGACTACGCACTAAACGCCTCTACAGTGTTTGGCATCTAGTTCCCGATGTTCTTCATAGCGGCCTGAAGAGCACCACGATTATTGACGATCATCTGAACAACCTTGTAGTCCCCGGAAATTTCCCGCACCAGAAAGTCTGCGGTCACGGTGTCGCCACCTTCGGTTATCATTTCAGAGCAGACGAAGTAATCGCTTCCTGCCGGAATAACCATGGGGTGAACATTTGCAGGGTATACAGTTTCAATCGCATTGGTTGTTGTATCCAGATAAGTGTAAGCACCATCGACCATCACGCCATCGACATGCGCAATCATGGCGGATTGGAGCTTTGCTTTCACCTCGGTCGGAATGTCGGCCGCTACAGCCGGTCCTGACGAAAGTATAAGGGCGACCACACATATTAGCCTAATCATGCTAACCTCCCCGCTGATAAGCCTGCACAATTGATACCCTAAAAATGCATAAATGTGTATCTTATGATATCAAGACCAGGATTGAACTTGGTGCCGTCCAAGCATGATCAAGGAGAACAGATGCTTGCCAGCGAAGTCTACGAACTACGTGCTAACCTGCGAAAACAGGGCGTTGTTTTCGCCTACAGCGGTTATGTAACCGAGAGCATTCTTAGCGGCGTCGGCGATGCGTTAAAGCAGAAGTTGGTATCTGAAGATGCGGACACCAAAACGCTTCGCAGTGTATTCGCAGTTTTTGTAGAGCAGATGCAGAATATCATCAGATATTCCGTTGAAAAGTTGCCTGCTGACGGTGAAACAGCGGTACTGGACATAAGTTACGGCATACTGACCATCGGAAACGAAGCTGGCAGCTATGTCGTTCACGCGGGAAACCTGATCCTGTTGAACGATGTCAACACTATGCGGAACCGGCTATCAGAGCTCCGCGATATGAACCGAGAAGAGCTAAAGGTCGCATACAAGGACCAACTACGAGCCGAAGCCGATAGTGTCAGCAACAGTGCGGGTATCGGGTTAATTGAAATTGCGCGTCGAGCGTCAAAGCCAATCGAGTTCGATTTTATGCGAGTTGATGACCAGCACGCATTCTTCGCGCTCAAAGCCACGGTTTAAGAGGGTAGAATGCAGAACATTAAAATCCCGGCGACAAACCGCACTCCGGCCGTGGCATTTGATTTTGATGCTGGTCACCTCAGGCTTATTGGAGAATCCTATCCAGAGGATGTTACGACCTTTTTCAATCCATTGTTTGATTCCCTAAAAAACTGGCTTTCCGAAGGTTCAAATACCGCCTGTCGTTTTGACTTTGAACTTATCTATTTCAACTCCTCCAGCGCTAAAGCCATCATGATGATAATGGAGCTTTTGGATTCCGCTGCAGAAATGGGAAAGAAAGTCGAAGTTTACTGGTTTCATGATCCTGAAGACGAAACCATGGAAGAGCTTGGCGAGGAGTTCGGAGAAGATCTTAAACACGCCAAGTTTTCGCTAAAAAAGTTGTCTGATCAATGACTATCGACGATCTTTTTGCCAAGGAGAGAGAAGCGTTGGAAGTCGCGGAAGCAACTTTGAGCAGCGGACAATTCCCAAATGAAGAGACGCGAAACTCAATAAAGAACCTCGTTGAAGAATACAGGAAACTGCTTCGGACGACACGACGAATGATGCGGTTGAGTGATCGTAATGAGCGGGAACTGAATGCATTGGCTGAAAAGCAGCGCATTGCGGCCGAAGAGGTAAACCGAAAAAACCAAGAGCTTGAAGCGTTGTCTGGGAAGCTTGCTAAGTACTTATCACCGCAAGTTTACAAATCGATCTTTTCCGGGCGCCAGGAAGTCAAACTCGCCAGCAAACGAAAAAAGCTGAGTGTGTTCTTCTCGGATGTGGCTGGATTCACGGAACTTACGGATCAGATGGAGTCTGAAGACTTAACGGAACTTCTGAACAGTTACCTGACCGAAATGGCAGCAGTCGCTTTGAGCTACGGCGCGACGATAGACAAGTTTATCGGTGACGCGATCCTTGTCTTCTTTGGTGACCCGGAGAGTAAAGGAGTGCGCGAAGATGCTTTGGCTTGCGTGAGAATGGCAATTGCGATGCGAGACAAGTTGGCTGAGTTGCAGGCTGAATGGAGGAGGCAAGGAATAAGACAACAACTACAATGCCGTATTGGCATCAATACAGGCTTCTGCACGGTTGGAAATTTCGGAAGTGACGACCGTATGGATTACACCATCATTGGTGGTGCCGTGAACGTAGCCTCAAGGCTAGAGCATCAGGCAGAGGAAGGAGAGATTTACATCTCTTACGAAACCAGGGCGCACGTAAACCACGAAATAGAAACCGAAGAGGTCGGTGCAATCCAAGTCAAGGGCGTGGCTCAACCCGTTATGACCTACCGCGTCCTGGGTCAAAAAAGATCGAGACCCCACCTAGAAAAAGTCTCTCATGAAAAGCCAAACTTTCGATTGGTTTTCGACCCGAACTTAATGACGTCAGAAGAACGGTCTGAGAACTCAGAAATCCTAAAGTCAGCGCTTGAATCTCTCCGTAAAAAAACTTGAGATTTGAAGGGCCGATGACTAGTGAACTTGGTTAACTGACCACAATTGATCAGGGACTTGGCTATTTATTAGACCCTGTTACCTGGGTCCGCATTACGTTCCTTCCGCCACCTACGACCAACGTCCACTTTGGAAAAAGAAAGCAAAGCAGTGATCCCCCGGCAACCCGCTATGGGCCGCCGAGGGCTCTGTCTATGAAGGTGGTCTTCGGTTGACGACATAGTCAGCCAACCACTGCCAGTAGGCTTCGGCATCCCGGAAGGCATTCCGCACGCTCAACGTCATCGATGAGTACAGCCGGGAGTGCTTGGCGATCCGTGTGGACCGCAAGCTGAACTCCAGCGATGTCA